>CAYVSQ010000039.1:0-2936 GCA_964453815.1 uncultured Acidobacteriaceae bacterium
ATTTTCACAAATAGCCTCTTGCTAACTTCTGGAGATCGCCTTACTCTGACTTCGCACTTAACCCCGGTCTATAGCCTTCATAGCCAAGCTCATCAACGGTTCATGTAGAGAGCAAATCGAGGCTCCGCTGTTGCATCTGAATCCGTTGTTCGAGGTGTCTATGGGACTCATGCCGACTGTTCCTCCTGCCATTGCAAAAACCCACGCGTTGCTCTTTGAACTTTGGTTTCCGCTGCAACAGCTGCCCATTCCTCCGCAAATACAACCGGAAATCGAGGGCATTGCGGAGGTGGTGAGCGCCGCCATGCTTTCTAGCTTTGCCGGCTCTTCGTTTCTGAGCGTGCTGGAAGGGCTGACGGCTCCAGAAAATCTGCCCTTCTACGACTGCCTGAAGCAATCGTCAAATCCGGCTGTGCAGACGTTTCTTGGCGCTTCTGGGGGATTCGGTGGTCTCTCAGTCGATGTGGCAACCCAGGTGTTGTCTTTCTTTTTTGAGGGAGAATGCGGTCCGGCGAGCGCGATGATTGCGATGCTGGTGCGCGAAGCGTATCTCTCCGGAATCTGGGACCTGCCGTTGGCTGTGCCCCTGACTCAAATTCAGAATCCGATGACATTTGTCGACGATATCGAGATTTATTCGAAGCTCCATTACCCAGTTATTCCTCCCAGCTGGCTGACTTACGATCCGGCAACACAGACTATCTCCGCGAAGGAAGGAGTTATTGATTTTCTAGTGATTGGCAGCGGACCGGGCGGAGCAACGGTGGCTTATGAGCTGCAGCAGGCGGGAAAGAAGGTTGTCCTGATCGAGCAAGGGCCATTCGTTGTTTGGGGCTCAATGGACACCATGAGCTATTCCAGTCTGATGTACCAAAACAATGTCGCGGCGACTTCAAACAACGGCATACTTCTGCGCAGCGGCCAGGCCATGGGTGGTGGCACCACCGTAAATATCGACCTCGCATTTTCGCCGCTCGAAGGCACGATCCAGGCACGGATTGAAAACTGGATTCAGCAGGGATGGATCGACGGCGCGTTCTATACGCCGGAGCGCATTTCGGCAGCGTATCAGTGGGTTCGCAATGCGATTGCGACCAGGGAAGTGACGCAGTGCGAACTGAACAAAGACAATCTTGTCCTTTGGGATGGAGCGCTGGCTTTCGGGGTGAACCCTTCGCTCTACCATCTAAATCGCTTCCCGGCGCAGCTGTCCCCGTCTCCAGTGACGCAGAAACGCGATGCGGCGCGGCAGCTCATTCGGAAGGCGATGGAGGATATTGGGAATCCTTTGAGCGTGATTCCGGATGTCGCGGTGCAGGAGATCTCATTTACTCCGGCGGAGGCGAATGGCAGCGTGTACGCAGCAGGCGCCACTCTTCTGGTGAATGCGCCGTGGACCCAGTATAAAAACACAATCGTCGACCCATGCCATCTGGAGATTCCTCCCGGAACCAGGGTTTCCATTCAGGCCGAGAATGTGATTCTTTCCGCAGGCACGATCGGCACAACCCGCATCTTGCTGAACAGTGCGAAGCAAACGCCGGCGGTAGCTAATCCACGCGCGGGCCTAGGTCTGATCATGCACCCGTCGGTTCCGTTGATCGGAGTGTTCGAGCAGCGCATCAACCTGCTGCAGGGTCTGGACAGCGCGACCTTTCTGGATGCCTTTGGGGTAGCGCCGGGGTTCATTTTCGAGACGATGTCGGGCTTGCCTGCGTATGGAGCGCTGCTGATTCCTGGGACCGGCACGGAGGTATACAACCGGATCACCAAGTTCAACCACTCCGCAGGCTTCGGTGTGATGCTGGTGGACACGTCTTCAGACGGCAATCGCGTTCGGCTGAACAGCGATGGCAGTGTCGCGATCGATTACACGCTGAGCGACGGGGACAAGCAGCGCTTTCGCACCGGGGTTGCCATTGCGATTCGTATGATGTTCCTGGCCGGGGCGAAGGAGGTCATTATCCCCTCGAACGAAAACTTCCTTGGTCTGGATAACTTTGACCCCATGGTTGGCTCATATCTCACCAACATCGACCAGGCCGACTTAGTCGAGAAAAATCTACAGTTCATCCCAAACCGAACATTACTTACCTCAGCTCACTTACAGGCAACAAATAAGATCGGAACATCAGCCTCTGCCTCCGTAGTCTCCACGCGCCAGCGCGTCTGGAATGTGGTTACAGGGCAGGAGATTCCAAATCTCTACGTGATGGACAGCAGCATGTTTCCCACTTCTGTCGGGGCCAACCCCATGCAGTCGATTTATACCTTTGCGAAGATTTTCTCCGACCGGCTGATTGGCGGCCTCGACGCTCCCGGACCGGTGAAGTTCGCAAAAGTTGCCGCTGAGCAGCCGGTACTCAAGCCATCTTCATGCTAAGTGGCCGCTGCGTGGCCCAGTCTTCTCGCTTGTGGTCGAAGCAATCGGCAATTAGATATGTCTCAGATTCATTCCAGATGCCTTCCGCCTGACGAAAGTAATCACCCTCCGGATCCATATCGCCCCGGGTGTGCGGATAGCTTACGTCGCTCGCGGAGCAGCCTTCACGAGCGGCGAGGCATCCCACCAAAGTGGCGCAGACACAGGAAGCGGGGATCTGTACATGCCTAAACCAGGACTCCCACAAGTGGCATTGTTGCTTGCAGTTGCATTCACTGCTGGATGCCACCGAGGCACAGCAAATAACCAGAATCAGCCAAACGAGAATCAGCCAGCGGCGACTACTGCTGCGGCGCAGCCAAGCGCTCAGCCACCTGGCAATCAAGCTACCCCGGCTAGCAGCGCCGCAGCTACTCCACCTCCGAACCAGCCGAGTGTAACTAGACCGCCAAGCTCCGCGACTCCGGCAGCTTCAGGCAACGCGAGTTCACCGGAAAGTACTCAGCCAGGCGCTCAGCAACAAGCGAATGCCCCCCCTCCTCCACCAGCTACC
>CAYVSQ010000040.1:0-9891 GCA_964453815.1 uncultured Acidobacteriaceae bacterium
GCCCGAGCCGCTGGCGCCCAAGGCCACGCTGAAGCTCGAAACGGATTACAGCGGCCCAATTGAAATCGACGACCGGCGGCTGCTCCAACTCGGTACGCCCGACGATGTGGCCGAGCGCTCCGACTGGGATCGCATTTCCGAGGACTTCACCGGACTGCGCGGCTTCGGGAACAGTGTGTGGTATCCAGTCAGCTCCACGCCGGCCCTGTTGGGCGATGGCGCGAAGATCTTTACGGAAATTGGCGCGCAGAAGCTGCGCCAGTCGGATGCGGTCGCGGCAGTTCGCGTGTCGGTCGAGTTCTTTGGCGTCCCACCCACGGTGGCCATTCTGAACGGACATGTGGTCCAAATGGACACGCCCTCAGCCATGCCCACCGCCGACTATCCCGGCGTTGTTGCCGTCTCCCTTCCGCCCACGAGGTTGGGCTTCGCCGCGCCATCGCTGTTCGTAGCCACAAGAACCCTGAGTGAGAGCGGTGGAATCCGCCTTTATGCTCGTGAAGAGAACGTACCCAATACGCAGAGCCTAATAACGGCGGCGGCCATGGTGCAGCCGTTGGTCGAGCAATGGCTGGGCTCGAAGCAGAAGCAGCCGCTTCCGCTCGTTGACTTGCCGGAGCCCAAGGACGCGGCGTATGAACAGGGAGGCGTGCTGTTCACCGGCATCACCGCCGATCCGCCGGAAGCGTTGGCGGAGAGGATGAGCCATGGGTTGGCTCATGCTTACTTTCAGTCGCCGCGCGAGTGGCTGAACGAGGGTGTGGCGAGTTTCATAGGGACGCTGTGGATCGAGCACGTCCACAATCGCGAGCTGGCCCTGGAAACGCTGGAAGCCGCTCGCGGAGCCCTGGCCTTCGCCGAGCCTGGAACTCCCGGTGCAGCCGCTGGACAAGATCTTCTTCACACATCGGATGCCGTCTACTATCGGACGAAATCGGCATACGTGTTCTGGATGCTTCGTGATATCGCCGGAGACCAGCAGCTGGCTGCCGCGCTTCGGGCCTACAATACGGCTGCGGACACAGACCCGGAGTATTTCGAGCGTCTCGTAGAGCACGCCAGTGGGAAGGATCTGAAGTGGTTCTTTGATGACTGGGTGTATCGCGATCGCGGTCTGCCCGATCTGTCGATTGCCGGAGTCCATAGCAGTCCGGCGGCACACGACGGCCAGTATCTCGTCGCTATCGATCTCTCAAACGAAGGCTTCGCCGAAGCCGAGGTTCCCATCACGGTGCGCTCGCACGATAGCACACTAACCGATCGGGTGCGCCTGCCCGGAAAAACCAGGACCGCGCACCGCATGCTGAGCCAGGGCGAGCCCGAAGAGGTGATCGTCAATGATGGCACGGTTCCCGAAGTGCAGGCAGGCATTCACAAACGAACGATCACGAACAAGAATTAGGGCCGAAATGTTTACCGAGGTCCGAGTGCGCAGGCCTGAAGAGGGAACTATCGCAGCTCCTTCAGTAGGCGCGGCTCTGCCAGTCGGAACTCAACGCTCAGAAATCGTTTGCGACAATTCGAGTTTAGGATGCGCGAGTGTGTCTCCGATACGGATCATCGCCGCTTCCTTTGCAGGCCACACCAGATTCAGTTCCCGGTCGAAGGTGATGGTGCCGGTTACGGGATTCGATTGATCCGCAGGATTGAAGGTGAGAGTCCGGTTGGCGATTGTGCCGCTCGCCGGCCAGTGGGAAAAATGCGCCGGAGAAAACTTTGCTGCCCGCACGTCGGCAAGACTGGCCTTCTCTGTAGTCGCAGAGACGGGACTCGCGGACGTTACCTTGTCGGCGGTTGGGGATACACCAGAACTCAGCGGTGCGCCCACGGCTAGTGGCGCGCCCACAACTAAAGATCCGTTGACCCAATCCCATTGAAACGTGCCCTTTGCGGAAGAGGCCAGGTCCGAGGCCGAGTATCCTTCAAGCGTCAATTTGGCATTGCCGTTCATGGTGCCAGCGCCCCACTTCTCATGAAAGATCGCCGCGGCCTGGGCCATGACAATGCCTTCCCAGTTGAGGTTGAGCGAGTAGATGGGATGACTTCCTGCGGTTTCCATGCTTCCGGTAAGGTGAACCGAGCCGCTGAGTGCCCCGGCGTCGAGCGAAACAATCTCCAGACGGTTCTCGTGCACGCTCAGTGTCAGGTGTGCGTCGTGCAACATAAGATCTCCGAGAGTAAATGCGCCGACGTGTACCGTTCCGCTAACGGGCGGCCATGGAGTGGTCTTCCGTTCCACCTGCGCCAGGATAGCGCTGAGCAGTTCACCATGCCGTCCGGCGCCAATCAGTGCGGATTGGAGTGCGGCCGCGTCCAGGCTAGCAACATCGAGGTTGAAGTCCCCTGCATAGATGGGCCCGGTGTTGTTTGGTCCACCGGTATCTGACGCCGCGCAGTTTTCAGCCTCATCGCAATGCAGCGGATAGGTAAACGACCCGTGTGCGGCGATGCCATTGATCGTAAAGCTGGCATTGTTCCACGTTACTTTACCGGGAGAGAAGGTCGCGGTGGCCGAGGCAATCTCAACCGGCTCGGGCAGCCAGTCCAGTTTGGCTTGCGCGTGCCCGATTTGAACCCAGCCCTGGGTCGTGGTCAGTGTTTCGGGAGCACCGTCGATCGTCATCCATGGTCCCGCAAACGTGAGGTCGAGATTCGCCGTAGCCTGGTGTCCCTCACTTGCCGGAGTCAGCCTGGCCAGCGAAGAGCCGAGCAGGCTTGACGATCTGCTCAAAGCTGTCAGATGATCAAGATCCGCTTGCCCTGCGACGCGTACCTCAAAGCCCGCGCCGGTAAGTTTTCCTGAGAGCTCAAGAGGATGGAGCGAACCCTGCGCGAGGGACGCGGCTTCCAGCAGGATCGTCACATGTGCCGGCGAATCTTTCGGACGTGCGACGTGTTTCTTCGCCATTCCTCGTCTCGCATGTGAGAGCGGAACTGCTAGCGCCGGAGTGGTGAAGTGCAGCGCAGGAAACTCGAGAGGCTTCTCTATCCCCGGGAGACTAAGGGTGAGCGAGTCCACCGTGGCTTGTCCGCTGAGAGCGGGCGCGCTGTTCCTGCTGGCAAACTCGCCATTGGCGAAGACAAACTGGCCTGCGTACGCAAATTGACCATTGATCAGGCCAGTGGCGCCAAGCGACGGCGTTACCCCCCGGCGCAGAAGCCCCAGGGCGCTCACGGCAAAAGATGCGGGTGTGCTGTTGATTTCAAGCGTGAGATGCGCCTCCGGCTGTGTCGGCTTCCTGATGTTGCCGGTCAGCAGCAGATGCCCGTCTCCCACCGGCCACAGGCAGGTGAGGTCATCGATCGAACTGGTCGCGCGCTGGTAGCCCCCTCTGCATCTTACGTCGATGTTGAGCGGCGTAAGCGGAGTAAATTCCTCGCGGTGCGCATCGTCGACTCGGAAGCGGGCATTCATCCGCAGGGCGCGCATGTCGCCCGCGAAATCCGCTTCTGCGCGCAGAAGGCCGCGCCAGCCGCTGTCTCGGCCGAAGAGCATGCGGCTCACCTGGCCCAGCGGTGCTTTGCTCCACTCCGCATGGAGATTGACCTGCATCTGATCGAGCGCCGAGGCGCGATCGATCGAGCCTTCCAAGCGCATCACACCGGTATCGGCGAGATCGAGATCGAGGTCTGTGCGCGCCGGTTGCGCTTCAAAACGAAGCCGCCACCGGTCGGGCTCGTCGAGCCAGATGGAGGCATCGGAATTGAGAAATGAGAAGGCCTTCTTTTCCTCTCCCGTCTTGAAGTTGATGCGCGCGGCGCGAAACTCAATGTAAGGGAAGCGAGGCGTGGCCGTAGCGTAGTGTTGCGCGGTGGGCGCATTCGGGATGCGCGCCGCCTGGATGACGAGCGAGCCGAAATTCCATTGGCCGCGGGCGTCGCGAACCAGGTTCAAACTGGCGTTGTCCAGATCGATACGGCTGACTTCGAGGCGTCCTCTCCAGAGCGATGTGGGCCGTAGCGAGACAGTGACTGAAGGCGCGCGCAAGAGAGGCTCGGCGCCAAAGCCGGGATCTTCCTCAACGACGAAATCGGTGATCGCGAGACCGGGACGAGGAAGGAGCTGAAGCTGCACCGAACCCAGATGGACGGGACGCCCAACACTTCGGCTTAGACTCTCTGCAACCGTGCGGTGGTAGCGATTGATATTGAGCAGCGGCAATACCAGCGCCGCGATCAGAAAAGCCAGAACCAGGCCCAGTGCGACCCAGGTCAGTAGCCTGCCCCGGTGATGGACTTCGATGGGTGCGATACCCGAAGCGGGCTCGCTCATGTTACTTCACCAGGTGAAAAGTTCGACTCCACCGCGTCTGATCGAAGAAGTGAATCACGATGTGTGAGATGAAGGCGATCCGGTCCGCAATCCCTGTCCTCTCGTACTGGTTCTCCGGTGTGATAAACGACCAGTAGACGAAGAGCGGGCGTCCCACGATGTTGGCGCGGGGGACGAATCCCCAATAGCGGCTGTCCAGGCTGACGGTGCGGTTATCGCCCATCGCGAAGTAATTGCCGGGCGGCACTACCAGATCGCCATCATGAATGTAGCCGGGCAAAGCCAGAGACCAGGTCGCGGTGACCTCGCCGCCGTCCGGAGGGGGGATCGCCGGGAAGTCGTCCCGGTAAGGATAGCCATTACCCTCAGTCGGTTTGGCGGCCAGTGGTTCATCCTGCGCCACCCCGTTCAGGTAGACAATTCCGTTGACGAGGTGAATGCGATCGCCCGGAACTCCCACAACCCTCTTCACCAAGTAGAGGTCGGGTTCGCCAGGCTTGAAGAAGACGATGATGTCGCCCCGGCGCACGTCGCGGTAGTGAACAAGTGGCGCCCAATGCGTAGGCGGTGCAAGCGTGACGCGGTCGACCAGGACGTGATCGCCGACCAGCAACGTCTTTTCCATCGAAGACGACGGAATGGCGAAATTCTGGAAGATGAACGTGAGCGCAAAGAGGCCAAGGACGAGCACGCCACAGATCGAGGCGAAGGCTTCCAGATGCGTTTCTTCACTGCTCTGCTGGCTCTTGGCGGGCTGTTTCTCGAGCGTCTGCTCCATGTTTCTGCTTGGATCTCCTGCGGCAATCGAAAGGGTGCTCGTGCTAGCGGACAACACGGAAGATGCGGTCCCACCGCGCGAAATCCACTACCTTGTTGATTGCGTCGTTATCGTGTCCGAGTTTATCACTTGAGGAATCGAGCGCGGAGACGCTCGGCAGCTCCGGAAGATCGGTCGTCGATGTCCGCCGCAGTGAAAAATAAATAATGAAGGGCCGGCCTACGATGGCCGAGCGCGGAACGAAGCCCCAGTAGCGGCTGTCGCGGCTGTGGTTGCGGTTGTCGCCCATCACGAAGTATTCGCCTGCCGGCACAATCAGCTCGCCTCCGCTGACGTCTCCGCGCATCCGCTCCCACCAGCGAGTGTCCACTGAGGGATCGGTGTACATCGTCGTCGGAAACTGGTCACGGAAGCTGTCGGCATAGGCCGGTTCGTAGACCGCGTAAGGTTCCGTAAGAGGCTGGCCGTTGCGATAAACGACTCCGTCGCGCAGGTGAATGCGGTCGCCAGGAAGTCCAATCACGCGCTTGACGAGGTGTTCAGGTGGGTCGAGTGGAAAGTGGAAGACGACGATGTCTCCGCGCTGTACCTCACGGTAGGGCAGCAGGTGTGACCAGATACCCTTCGGGCCATAGATGTTTTTATTGACCAGCAGAAAATCCCCCACCAGCAGTGTCCGCTCCATCGATTCCGAGGGAATTCGGAAGGGCTGCAGGATGAAGGTCAGCGCGAAAAGCGCCATCACGATGATCGTTAGGAATGACTGCGCCGTCTCGAGCGGCGAGGGATAAACAAAGTGCTTCTCCAATGGCGGCCGTGCGGAGCCCGGCACAGTGGGATTAGATGTCACGGGTCTCCGTGCTTCCGCCTCGCCCTCCGCGGCGGAAATTTCCGGATTGTGAATACCCTCATTCATACTTCCGCTGCCCCTGTGGCCGCCTCCGCCACGAGCTTCGTGCGTTCCAGTTTTATGATGGCGCGTCGAGCTGCTTCCTGTTCGGCTTTTTTCTTGGTATTGCCAAGTCCGCGGGCCAATGCTTTCGTTTTGCTTCCATCGTTGGCTACAAAGACTTCCACCAGGAATCGCTTGCGGTGGTCGGGACCGCCCTCCGCTTTCACCGAGTACTCCGGTTGCCCCTGCTTCCGCGCCTGCAGCAATTCCTGCAGTGCTGACTTGTGGTCGCCGATACTGCTGCCGCCCAACATCCTGTCGTGCAGTTCGGCGGCGGAGGGCTCGATCACTTCGCGCACAATAAAGTCGCGGGTGCTCTCGATTCCGGCATCGAGATAGAGCGCCGCGACCACAGCTTCGATGCAATTGGCCAGCAGAGCATTCTTCTTGCGTCCGCCACTGCGCTCTTCGCCACGCCCCAGCAGCATGTGCTCGCCCAGATTCAGCCGGGCAGCCACCAGGCCCAAATGTCGCCGGCTCACCAATTCAGCGCGCAGACGAGTAAGTGCGCCTTCGTGTAGTTCCGGATAGCGTTTGCATAGCTCCTCGGCCACCAGGAAGCCCACCACCGCATCGCCCAGAAATTCAAGCTGCTCATTATCGGAGCTGGGATCGGAGGACTCGCTCGCACCATCGCTGGACTCCGGGCCCGAAAGCCGTTGCTCGTAGGCCAGCGAGCGATGGGTGAGCGCCCGCGCCAACAGTTCGGGCCGGGCAAACTGATGCCTTAGCAATGTTTCAAGTTCGGGCACACCCGATGGCTCTTTCAAATTGCAAGGTTCTCCTCGATTGCCGTTGCGTTCGCAGATGCCGCTACTGCGGCATCTGCGATGGTGTTTGCGCCACTGGGGGCTGTGTTTTCGACGGAGGATCACCGTCATCGGTATCGTCCGGGGCCTCGTGCCTGGGCAACGCGAATGGCTGCTTTACACCTTTTTCGGCAGCGCTCCTGGTATCCGGCTGGCTGTCGCGGATCGTGAGCGCAGATTTGTATTCGGCTACGGCATCGTCCCGCTTTTCCTCCACGTCCAGAATGCGGCCAAGATAAATATGCGCCCAAGCCACCATGCGCGGGTCGCTGGAAAGACGGATCGTCTCGCGGAAGGCATTCTCAGCGTCATCGATCTTCCCGCTCATCAGGTCCGCGCGGGCCAGGATGAAGTTCGCGCGAGCGGGGTCTGCGGTGTGCTGTTTCAGAGCCGTCTCCGAGAGATCGCCAGCCATCTTCGCATCGCCCTTCACCAGATCAAGCTCCGCCAGGTCCAGGCCGCGCGGTTCGACCGGGGCCCGCCGGACAATGTCCGCCGAGCCCTCCTCGACGAAATGGATGTTCTTAAGCTTGCCCAGCTCCTGTTGCACGTCCATCCCATAGACCATCTCGCCGATGCTCTCCTTCAGGCTGGTCGGAGTGTGCTCAAACGATGCCATCTGGGTGTAGAAATATTGCGTCAGGACGTAGCCCTCGGCCATATCGACCCCCACGAGCTGTTCACGCACGGCGTTGTCCTTTTGCAGAGCTGCCATGCGCTCGCGATACACAGGCTCGAGTTCGCTGTGCGCAGTATTCGTCGGAATGCTGGGGATGGCAACGCCTGTCTGCAGAGTGCGCGCCTCGATCGCGCGAATCATCGATTCAATCACCAGCGAAACGATGTCGCTGCGATACACAAAATCGAGCGGCGCATCCCGCACTGTCTTCAGGAAGGGCAACAGCCGATCCATCGCCGACGCGCGCGCATACAGCAGCGGCTCGATCTCGTAATGTAGATAGGTGTGGCGCACTTCCTTCATATGGATGGTCCCGTTCACCGGCGACGTCACCACGACATAATCCGCCCCATACACCCGGGCATTTGTTTCCCCGGGTGAAATCATCGGCTCCAGCACCACCAGAAAGCGCTCATCGGCGTAGCTGCTGACCGGCATCTTCAGGTAGATGTTGGTGTCCAGGATCATCTTGGTCAACGGATCATGCAACTGCACAATCTGTTGCTCGTAAGCCGGCCGGTTCTCCACCCAGATCGCATGCAGGTGAATGGTCTCCACGAAGGTGCGCAGCAGTGGCAAAATGTTCTCTACCTGCGTTGAATCAGGAGGCAAGTCGGCGGTCTCCACGCTCGGTGAAAGCTCGGGGGGAGGGGTGAGATACAGCGCCAGGGAAATGTACTGCGCCAGGTCGCGCCCGGCTTCCGCCAGGCGGTGCTGATCGATGAATTCGCACAGGTGAAAGCGCGCATCGCGGGCGTCCACCGATTGCTGGGTCGCCTGATTCACCTGCTCGCGAATGTGCTCGCGGATGGGGTCGGATTCCGCTAGGCCATTGTCATATCCGCAAGCATTGAGGGCGACAGCTACGTCGAAGACGGCTTCGCTGGTCTGCAGGCTGATGGCCGGTCCCGCTGGATCAACCAGCGCCGGAGGCTTGGGCGGGGGCGGCATTTTCGGGCCCTGACTTTGCGCAGAAGGAGATTTCGCCTTTACCGGTTGCTGGGCGGAAGAGGAGCAGGCAAAGGCCAGGGCAACAGCGGCCACGGGGAGGCAAAAACGGGTCAGGTTAAGGGAAAGCTGCATAAATCAAGTAAGGAAGCCGCATCGGGGGATGCTAGTCCACCATTTCGAGTCTATGCGTCCGAAAGCAGAGGGGTCAAACCCGGGCGGGACTCCCGTGATGAGCATTTGCCGTGTGGCGAGTCACGCGGAAACAATTGCTCAGCGCTCACCGATATCCCTTGCAGTTTCGGAACATCTCTCCTCGACTGCTCGTATCAGTCGTTTATCATGCAAACTCTGCGCCAGGATATCGCCTACGCATTTCGCCAGATGCGTCAGTCCCCTGTCTTTACCCTGACCGCCATGCTCACGCTGGCGCTGGGTATCGGAGCCACCACCGCCATCTTCTCACTGATTCACACGGTCATGCTGAAATCCCTGCCGGTAGTCAATCCCTCCAGCCTCTACCGCATCGGCGAAGGACAGGACTGCTGCGTCGAAGGCAGCCCTCAGGACAACTGGGGCATGTTCTCTTATCCCTTCTACGAGCTCATTCAGAAGAACACCCCTGAGTTCGAAGAGCTCGCCGCCTTCCAGGCCGGAGGCTGGCAGATCAGCGCCCGCCGCAGTGAGAGTGACCATATCGCCCGACCCCTGCGCAACGAGTTCGTCAGCGGCAACTATTTCCAGACCTTCGGCCTCGGCGCCTTCGCTGGACGCACCATCCAGCCCTCCGACGACCAGCCCTCCGCCGCGCCCGTCGCCATGCTCAGCTATCGTGCCTGGCAGCAGCAGTACGGCTCCGACTCCAAAGTCATCGGCTCCAACTTCATCCTCAACGGCCATCCCTTCACCATCATCGGAATCACTCCGCCCGGCTTCTTCGGAGAAACCCTGCGCAGCGACCCTCCCGACCTCTGGATCCCCATCAACCAGGAGCCCATGTTTAGCGGAGCCAATTCCTTTCTGCATCACTTCCAGGCGTGGCTGCGCGTCATCGGCCGGCTCAAGCCCGGCGCGAACGTCAATGCTGTACCCGACCGCATAACCGCCCTCATCCGTCAATGGCTGGTCAATGACAGCGGCATGCCCGCCGACTGGATGACCGGAATCAAGGCGGGCCTGCCCAAGCAGGTCGTGAAGGTAGTGCCTGCCGGCACCGGCGTCGGCGTTATGAAGGCAGACTACGGCGCCAATCTCCGCATCCTCCTCGGCGTCTGCTGCCTGGTTCTGCTCATCGCCTGCGCCAACATCGCCAATCTCCTGCTGGCCCGCGCCGCCTCCCGCCGCGCCCAGACCTCTATCCGCCTCGCCCTCGGCGCATCGCGCCGCCGCCTCATCCGCCAGGCTCTGACCGAAAGCATTGTCCTCTCTGTCCTCGGAGGCTTCGCCGGCCTC
>CAYVSQ010000041.1:0-7411 GCA_964453815.1 uncultured Acidobacteriaceae bacterium
GAAGAGGGCTGCATCATAGTTTGGAGTTTGTACCGGATTGCCGGTCTGCCTCATGATAGCGAAGAGCGAAGGTTTTGCCAGATAAATGATCACGAATCGATGGATTGAAAAACGGCGACCGCACTGGGATCGCCTGAGCACTCTGCTGGCTACCGCCAATGCCCATGGACTTCGACGACTGCCGCATGAAGAGTTGCGGGAGATGGCGTTCCTCTACAGGCAGGTTGCGAGCGATCTTTCTGCGCTTCGCCAGGACAGGTCGTCCCCTACGATTGAGTCGTTTCTGAATCAGTTGCTGGCTGGGACGCACAACTTCGTTTACTCCGGCCGCAAGCCGGGGCTGATGACGGCGCTGCGCTTTCTCTGGTTCGATTACCCGAAGCTATTTCGCCGATTGCAATCGTTTGTGACGGCATCGCTTGTGCTGTTTTTGGCCGGCGGATTGTTGGGAACCCTGCTGACTCTGGCGAGACCTGAGTTTATGCAAACTATGCTTGGGCCCGCGATGGTGGCGACGATTGAACGGCACGAGATGTGGACTCACGCGGTGTCTTCTATGGCCCCGCAGGCATCGAGTGCAATCATGACCAACAACCTCAGCGTTACGTTCACCACGTTTGCCTCCGGCATTTTGCTGGGGTTGGGGACGCTCTACATGATTGGGTGGAATGGCCTGCTGCTGGGAGTGGTGGCGACGGCCTGCGCCAAAGCGCATATGTCTCTGGGGTTGTGGAGTTTCGTTGCGGCGCATGGGTCGCTGGAGTTGCCGGCCATTGTTCTCTCCGGCGCGGCGGGAATGCGGCTGGGCTACGGATTGCTTTTTCCCGGCTGCTATAGCTGGAAGCATTCGTTCACCGAGGGCGGGAGAGACTCCGTCCGGCTGATGGCCGGTGTGGTTCCCATGCTGGTGGTTGCGGGAGTTTTGGAGGGGTTCCTTTCGCCCTCGGGCGCACCCGTAGCGGTGAAGTTTGCGGTGGGGGCGATGCTCTTCAGCCTGCTGCTGTTCTGGTTGCTTCCGGAACGTGAAGCTGCCAGGGGCTGAACCGACTTATTAGAGCAGGGAGTGTTCCTTCACTTCCAGATAACGGTTGAGCACGGCTGAGGTCAGATTCTCCGGTTCGGTTTCGATCGTCAGTGCGCCCTGATCGCGCAATTGAGCCAGCAGGATCGAGCGGCGATGGACCAACTCCTGCGCGGCTGCAATATCGAACATCTGCCGAGGATCGTTCGGGCGCTGCGCGGCCAGGTTGATCAGGTCAGTCTGACGGATGGTCACGAAGAGCACGAGGTGATGGCGCATGAGGTGCACCGCGCCATCGACAACATCCGGCCGCATCGAGGTTTCGGCCATATCGGTGATCCAGAGAACGAGGCTGCGGCGCGGCTGCATGCGGTTCAGAGTGACGGTAGCGTTAAGGTGATTGGCTTCGCCGGATTCTCCACGGATCTGGGCGAGGGATTCCATAAGCTGACGGAGGTGCGTGGCTCCGCGGCCTAGAGCGACGCGCTGGCTGACGGCATTTCCATAGGCGAGCAGCCCAACGCGATCACCGGAGGCCAGCGCGAGCTGCGAGAGAGCGAGAGCGGTGGTGGTGGCGTAGTCAAGCCTCGTGAACCGGGAGTATCGCGCCTGCATCAGCCGTCCGGCGTCCATCAGTAGCCAGACGGGCTGACTTTTTTCGGTCTGGTATTGGCGGACAATCGGCGTGCCGCGGCGGGCGGTCGCCGTCCAGCAGATGTCGCGGAGATCGTCGCCTTCGTGGTAGTCACGGAGGCTTTCGAAGTCGCGGCCGAGTCCGCGCTGACGATGTAGGCGTCGCTGCAGTTCAATCTGTTTGCTGCGGGTCAGGTAGAGCGACTGCTCGGCGGTAGCGCGAATCGAGGGATAGACGCGAACGTGCTGGCGAAGATCCGCGACGGCCCAGCGCTCGACCAGACCCGCTGCGGCGCTGCGATAGCGGAGGTAGAGATTACCGGTGGTGTGGTCGCCGCGTTCGAGAGGGCTAAAGCGGTAGCGCGCGCTCGATTGACCACCGGGGTACAAATCGAGAGTGACAACGGGCGGTGCTTCGACGAGCGCGGCGGTTAGGTCGTCGATTGCTGTGCAGCGGAGGCGCATGGTTCCCTGCTGCGTGAGGACAATCTCAACTTCTGTATCGTTGCCGAGCGCCGGAGCATTTCTCCAGATGCGCTCGACGAGCAGCTTCGCCGGTTCGGGGAGGCGCATAGCCTCCAGAATCACAGCCACGACGAGAATCGCGTCCCAGGCGGCCATCCCCCATGCGAACCGGGGAATGAAAAAGCCGGGCACGAGCCACAGAGCTCCAGCAAGGAAGAGCAGCAGTGTGCGGCGCGTCAATCCGAATGGCATGCGACCTCGCCGCACGGCAGTTGCGGAGATCGACGGCGGCGCGAGAGAAGCGGAGATCATCCTTTGGGCACCGGGACTGCGGCGAGAATGTCCGAGAGAACACGGTCGGCATCGTAGCCTTCGAGTTCCGCCTCGGGTCGAAGGACCATGCGATGACGCAGAACCGGAAGGGTCGCCTGTTTGACGTCGTCCGGTACCAGATAATCGCGTTCTTCGAGGGCGGCGTAGGCCTGTGCGACGAGCATGAGGCTGAGGGCGGCGCGGGGGCTGGCGCCTAGTGCGAGTGCGGGCCACTCCCGGGTGCGGCGAACAAGGGCGAGGATGTACTCATAGAGCGCGTCCTCGACCGTGACCGCGCGTACCTCGCGTTGTGCGTCGACGAGCAGTTCCGAAGCGATAGGCGAGATTGCGATCTCATCCAGACCGCGAGGATGAAAGCCGTGATGATGGCGCTGCAGGATGGTCCTCTCCTCCTCGAGCGAGGGATAGCCGACGCGAATCTTCAGGAGGAAGCGGTCGAGCTGGGCTTCGGGCAGGGGATATGTCCCCTCGGAGTCGATGGGATTCTGCGTGGCGAATACGGTGAACAGGTCCGGCAGCAGGTGACGTGTGCCGTCGATGGTTACCTGGCGCTCTTCCATGCATTCGAGCAACGCGGCCTGCGTGCGCGGCGGCATACGGTTGATCTCGTCGACGAGGAGGAAATCCGTGAAGACGGGCCCGCGATGCAGCGTGAACTTCTGTGTCTGCGCGCGAAGAATGGTTGTGCCGAGGATATCGGCGGGCATCAGATCGGGTGTAGCCTGCACCCGATGGAACTGAATCCCGAGCAAGCGGCCCATCAGTTTAACGAGCATCGTCTTGGCGATGCCGGGTACGCCTTCAACAAGAGCGTGACCGTGGCAAAGCACCGTGATCAGTGCCTGATCGATGAGTTGATGCTGACCGGCGATGACCTTGCCCAACTCCGTGCGGGCATGCTGGAGAAGCAGCGCTGTCGATTTCATGGTTGTCTCGGCTTGTATGCTATGTTCGTCCACTGGTCTCTTCTGTCTCCTGTGATCTCGTTCGGCGATGCTTCATCTGTTGTTCGTACTGCCATAGCGACCGCACGAGCGAAAGTGTGCGACGCGGAGATGTCGACTCCGCATCAGTGGCCGCGTCTTCGCAGCTTTGAATCTCGGGTTGCAGACCGGAGACGGCATGGCCTGCCCGTGCGTTGACCAAACTGATGACCTCCTGAGTCCTCTCGGCGACGCTTCCCGCCCCCGACGTACCCGCGCGCAGGCCAAGCATCAGGCGGAAGCGGTCATAGGCAATCTTGACAATGGTGTTGGTCGCGCCCGCTTTGTGGTAGAGCGCTCCCAGGGAGTATACGAACTCGAGCTGTACGTCACGCGCTACGACTGGATCCGGCAGCACAGGGCCGCTTCGTCGGCCATAGCTGAGCACCAACAGGAATGCCACCAGCGCGAGCTGCGCCCAGAGCAGATACACGGGTGTTCCTTTTGCATAGGACCATAGACCGCGTGCCTCTGCATGGAGGCTTTCGTCCCAGACGATGCGCGTGTTCTCCGCGGTACCGATGCTGTTCAGAAGCAGGGAGAGATTTCCGTCGCGTGCGATGGCGGCGTTTTCAAGGGGCAAGGAGCTTGCCCACCAGATCACTTCCCCTTTGCCAGCCGGGTAGCTGACGACGACTGCGTTTCCGGCACAGGTGTACTGCGCGCGCTGCTCTGGCCGGGACGTGTGCCAGAGTGCCGCTGGGCGAATGTGGATGCTGCCGGAATCTGCGAGCGGACCGAAGCCCTCGGGCTGCGCCTGGCACTCAGGCAGGAACGACTGCGGATTCCGCGCGGCCTGTTCGTCTGGCAGGAGCGCTGCCCCGGCGAGGCCGGTGGCCAGCACGCGACCGCCGTGATCGAGGATGGTTGAAACGGGTTTCCTCGCAGCGGCAGTGTTTCCCGGATAGGGCTCCGCGAGGATCAGCACCGTGTGCGCGTCACTCTCCGCGGCGAGTTCGTCAAGCGGCCGCTCCCACCGCTCCACGCGATAGCCGGATCCCGCCAGTGCAAGATAGGCCGCCTTCGCGCCGTGCGATGAGCTGGAGAAGCTGGAGGGCGTCGGATCGCCGTCGTCTTCGCGAGGAGCGATGACCGCTACGACAACGGCGAGTAGGGCAGCCATCGAAAAACAAGCAAGCAAAAGCCGCCGGTCACGCTGATTGAGCGAGGCGAAGAAGCGAGGAGCACGGCGAACGGTCGGCACGGATTCGTTCATCGCGGCATCAGCCTCTCCATCAGCGCGCGGGCTTCGCGGTATTGTCGCTCCTCCGCGGGGCGATTGCCGTACCAGATGCGTTCGAAAGCCTGGGTAAGACGGCGCAGATCCGGCTGCAGGTTGTGATCGCGATGCAGGAGGGTAAGGTATTCGCGCGGAGTGCGGGTGCGATCGGCGGGCCACATGCCGCGTGCTTCCATGCGGCTTATCGCAGCCCAGTAGACATGATGGATAGCCTCTCGCCAGCGCTGTTCCTGGGCGAAGGCCTCGGCCTCCTGCATCCAGCGCTGCCATTCACGAGCGGAGGGGCCGGCCGTTTCGATTGGTTCAGCAGAGACTGCCAGCGCATGCGGGCGGCGCAACCGGAACATCACCCACAAGGCAAGCAGAACGCACGGGAGAGTGACGCTGGACCACAAGAACAACCGGGCAACCCAGGGGTTGCTATAGCCGTAGTCAGCAACGCCGCGGAACCGGTCGAAGAGCCATCGCCACGCCGCTGCTTCGGCGCGTTCCAGCTCGTTGGAATCCTGCGCTCGACTGAACTCGGGTTGCGCGAGGACGGTGTTCAGATTCCTGCGAACCTGTTCGTTGGAGGATCTGATTTCAGCGGTAGGCTGCGCGTCTTCGGCCAGGCGCTGTGTCGCTAGCTGCAGACGCGCTGAGTCCTCGTTAAAGTGTTTTTTTGCGGAGGTGTCGTCGGCCTTCACATCGTTATCGCTGGCCGCGTCCTTCAATGTTGTTCGCAGCCAGTCATATCGCACATGATGCAAGCCGGAAGGTGCAACGACTGACTCATCAGGACCGACCTGACTGGGGTCGCAGGCAGTCGCATTCCTCTGAGCGGAACAAGTCGCGACGATACGCTGCAGCCTCTGCAGATGGAGTTGATACTCCTCCAACGTGAGCTTACCCGAGGACCCGGAGTCCGACGGTTGGGGCCGTTCGACTTGTGTACGAGCAGACAAGGCACAACCGCACCACAACGCAGCCAGTACGATGTACGCGACAAACGGTGTTCGCATGCAGATTCTCACCCGAGGCTGGGTTCTGCGGGAGGATCTAAAGGCGTCGCATGCGGTGTTTCAATCTCGGTGGTCCGTTGCATCATCCACTCAATGTCAAAGCCTTCTTTGCGGATACGGCCGTCGTAGTAGAAAAGCGTGAGGCCGATTCCGTAGATGGGCGTCGTCAATGAGGTGATGACAAAGCCGACGAGCAACGAATAAATCGTCATGAAAAGCGATACGTGGCCAGGGTGCTTGAAGACTGTAATCATCATCGGTGTTTCCGCGCCGACGGCAAGCAGCGTGATGACGATGGATACCAAAAAGAGCAGGACGAAGATCTTGCCGCGCGAACCTTCCGACAGGAAAACACTGCGCTTTAGCGACTCTTTAATCTTGAGGTCTTCCGAGACACAGGCCGCGTTGGCCAGCGAGTACCGCAACATCATCCATAAGCCAAACGGGACTACCAGTAGCATGCTTAGACCGAGCACTCCCGCGTAAAGCGCCGTTGCGGCCCCGGCAGCATTTTTCGCTAGAGTCGTCATCACGGTGAGGATCGCGATGAACGCAACAATCGCCGGGCTCCACGCAATCAGGAAAGCTACGACATAGAGCCGCACGTAACGGAACCAGCGGTCTTTGACCTCTGCCAAAGCCTGGGCGATGCCGGTAGTGTGTCCCAGATAAATGGCAGAGACCGCGCGGTTGATCGCGGCCATAACCACGGCGCTCGCAATCATATACACGGCCATATTCACCAGGGAGAATCCGATGTTGACGATGGCAAGCCTGGAGATGGAGACGTGGTGCCCCAGGAAACGTAAAAGGCCTGTCTGGGAAAGCTTCCACAGCAGGTCCACGGCAGCCGCGAGAGTCGAGATTCCCGAGAACATCAGGAAGTGTCCGCGATACAGTTGAAAAGTTCGGTCGAGAATCTCCCCAAAGTTGAGTGGCCGCAGTTCGCTGGTCATTTACGCCTCGTGCATATAGGTTTTCCGGTCGTATGAGGTTACCATGCCTGTCAAAACCGACTGGCGGGATGAGCAGCGTGGTCACATCTCCACTCTCAACCTACGGTACACTGCCAATGGTGGCTCGAATTCGATTCTCCTCGATCGCTTGCCGTTTCACCTTGATCGGCGTCGGGCCTGTAGCTCAACGGTTAGAGCAGGGGACTCATAATCCCTTGGTTGGGGGTTCAAATCCCTCCGGGCCCACCATAGATACTTGTAGCTCGGTAACCGTCATGGGGGTTCAAATCCTGGTAGGCCCACCAATTCTCCGCAAATCTTGGCTGAGGCACAGTGCTCAATCTGGGTACAACCCGGGAGGTACACTCGGCGCCCCTCGTAGAAGCTGATCTCGGGAAGTGGAAGGCGGTTATCCGAAAGACCGGATGGCTCTCCGTTGCAAGGGCCGTTCGAACGAAGCGCGATGCCGAGGACTGGGCGCGCCGAGGACGAAATGGTTCGCGGCGTTTACATTCAACGAGTTCTTGTGGATCGCCTTGCGGTAGCTGACGCCTTAAAGGGGGTACCTTGCCGAAGTGACACCAACCAAGCATCCTTCCATCCCGAAGGTTGAACGCCTAAGGTGCACTCCGTACTTTCGCAGCAGCGGGTCCCAAGAATTCGTCAGCGTGCCGTGTCGCCGTGGGGCTCATTGGAATAAACGGAATGGTGAGCGAAACATGCAAGGAAAGGCGTAGTGAGTGACTTGCTGAGAATGTCGGTGAGCCATTGTAGTTGTG
>CAYVSQ010000042.1:0-4281 GCA_964453815.1 uncultured Acidobacteriaceae bacterium
TTCCGGTTTGGAGTAGCGAGGTTCGTGGCGGTCCCAGGGAGAAAGATAGACTCCGAAGCGCAGACCGTGACTATGAGCCGAATCTGCTGCCATGCGGACCAGGTCGCCCTTGCCGTTTAGCCAGGGACTGTTCTTCACCCCATACTCCGTCTGTGCGCTGGGCCAGAGCGTAAAGCCGTCATGGTGTTTCGCTACGAGAACGACATAGCGAATGCCGGCTCCCTTTGCCGCTTCCATCCACTGATCTGTATCCACGTGTTCGGGATTGAAGACCTGGGGCGAGGCGGTGCCGTCTCCCCATTCGCGATCAAGGAAGGTATTTGTTCCGAAATGGATGATCGCGCCCATCTCAAGACCTTGCCAGTCGAGCTGCTGCGGACTCGGCTTCATGTCCGTGACGTTCTGCGCTGCGCTGATCAGCGGCAATACTGAGGCCAGGCCAAGAATAGGAATCAGAGCAAGCTGGGTTAGCAAAGCAAGCCTCCGGAAGCCAGGACCTGATAACACTATTAGGGCAGAAGCAGCGCGAGTCAATTTTCCTCTTCGAGAATCGGGAAGGCGGATCAGTGAAGGCTTGAATATACTGTCCCTTTACGGGGCGATCTAGAACGGGAGGAATCGATGTCCGCATCGCGTCGCGACTTTTTGATGGGCCTGGGTGCAGCCGGGCTTGGCGGCCGGCTTTCAACCATGGCGCTCGCCAGTGTTTCGTCTTACTTCGATGCCAGTGCGAGCTGCCCCTTTCGGCTTGCGGTCATCAACGATGAGCTGACGCAGGACTTCGATCGCGCGTGCCAGATCGCATCCAAAGACTTTGGGCTGCAATGGATTGAATTGCGCTCGATGTGGAACAAGAACATCAGCGATCTCGATGCGAAGGAGGTCGCCGAAGCTCGTCGAATCCTTGAAAAATATCAGCTGCGCGTGACGGACATCGCTAGCCCGCTCTTCAAGACGGATTGGCCGGGTGCCCCCTTGTCGAAGGAGAGCCCGCGCCACGACCAGTTTCACGCCGACTTCGACTTCAAACAGCAGGATGCCCTGCTGGAACGGTGTATCGAACTGACCAAGGCCTTCAGCACTGACCGCCTGCGCTGCTTCGACTTCTGGAGGCTGGAGGATCCGAAGCCTTATCGCGAGGCCATCAACAATAAGCTGCGCGAGGCGGCGGAAGTCTGCGCCAAGAGCAACGTCATTCTGCTGCTCGAAAACGAGATGGCCTGCAACACAGCAACGGGAGAAGAGGCCGCGACCGTCCTCGCCGCCATCCCGAACAAGAACTTCATGCTGAACTGGGACCCGGGTAATGCCGGCACTTTCCCCGGAAACACGCCCTATCCCGACGGTTACAACCTACTACCCAAGGACCGGATCGGGCATTGCCACTGCAAAGACGTGACGCGCAAGCCCGATGGCAAATTCGAGTGGCAGCCGGTGGGCGGAGGCATCATCGACTGGGTCGGTCAGTTCCGAGCGTTGCAGCGGGATGGCTATCACTACGCGGTGAGCCTGGAAACCCACTGGCGCGGGGCAGGAACTCCGGAAGCTTCAACCCGCATCAGCATGCAAGGCCTGAAAGACGCGCTGAAGAGGGCCGGAATCGCCTGCTAGTCTTGCGCTAGATCATTGATTTGGATTGGGTTAAGACATAGTCATTGATCCTGCTTGGGGGCATCCGCATCCAGGCGCTAACTGTCACTGACCATTGGGGCTGGAGTTCGTCGTTCGACCTGCGCCTCCAAACGCACGATGCCTCACGACTCTTGGCGTTGCAATGTCGATCAAGTCGTTTTGAATTCCCCTGAATTCCGTAGTGAATCTTGAATCATCGCGGTCACGGTCATACCTGGACATGGCATCCGCCCAGCGCTTTAGAATGCTGGCGCTCGCTAAGTCGCTCCGAATAAAGATCCGGTCATGCAGGATGCGGGCCGACTCCAGACGCGCGTTCGATATCATGCTCTGAACTTCTGGCGACTGCGGCAAATGAGGTTCTTTATGCCGCAGCATGGTAAGAAATGTAGTTGCCAGACTGCTCAGAAGTTCACGGCATTCCTGTTTTCTATTGTCCAGTAGCCATTGCTCCAGCTGCGATTGCCTCGCCATCACTTGAGCGATGACGCCACTGGCAAGTGTCCCGGTAATACCGGCAACAGCCACAATGAGGGTAGCGGTGCTGGCTTCCATAGTTGCTTGAACTCCTGTATCCAAAGAGGTGAAGGTCTTGCTTCGGCTCAACAACCATACTGAAGGGGGTCTCGTGACTTGGCTGAAAAAGTCCGACCGCGGGGGATGGGAGGTCTTTGACCTTGGCGACATCTTACGGTGAAGGGACTGCTGAATCAAGCCACCCACGGACCAAGACCTGTCCGTGGGAGCTCCAAATCAAGGCGTGCGCGAGATGCGCACTTTCCTTGAACGAAGATGGGACATTAGGTTACCCGCGTTATATACTGACTTCGTTCGCTACCCTCCATGTCACTAGTAATTCCAAGGGTTTGTTTCATTTAGCGGGTGGGAGCGCAGAAACATCGACGACCATGGACGAGTTCCCCCGCACGACAACCCCCCGAAAGGGGGGAACGGTGGTGTGCGCACGCCACTCAAAGGGGAAAGCTCGTCTTCGGATAGAAGGCTGCCGAGCGATGCTCCCACGTTTATCGGCACGCCCGGAGTTTCCGGCCAGTCTGGCGGGCCCAGCCGGTCGAGTCCCTTTTCCGCCGATCGTACGATAAGCGACCATCCATTTGGCGGCCAGCAAACCCTCGAGGCAGGCTATCTGCTGGGGCAGCGATACGAAATTATCTCGCTGCTCGGCGAGGGCGGCATGGGGGCTGTCTACAAAGCCCTGGACATCGAGCTGAACCGCACCATTGCCCTGAAGACCATTCGCCGCGAATACGCCGCAAATCCCGCCATCATCGAGCGCTTCAAGCAGGAACTGATCCTCTCCACCCAGGTCACTCACCGGAATGTTGTCCGCATTTATGACCTGGGCGAAGCGGAGGGCATAAAGTTCATCACGATGGAGTACGTCGAGGGCGAAGACCTGCGTACCCTCATCCATCGGCGAAAAAAGCTGCCCGCCGACGAGACCGTGGAGATCATCCAGCAGGTATGCCGGGCGCTCGAGGCGGCGCACGCCGTGGGCGTGATTCACCGCGATCTGAAGCCGCAGAACGTGATGCAGGACGTGACCGGCCGCATCCTGGTGATGGATTTTGGCTTGGCGCGCACGCTGGAAGGCGATGGCATGACGCAGACCGGTGCTCTGGTGGGGACGATGGAGTATATGTCTCCCGAGCAGGCGCTCTCGAAGAATCTGGATCAACGATCAGACATCTTCTCGCTGGGGCTGATCTTTTACGAGCTGCTTACCGGGGAGACGCCCTTCCGCGCCGATAGCGCCCTGGCCAGCCTGATCAAACGCACACAGGAGAGAGCGGTTCCGGTATCGCATCACGACAGTAGTATTTCCGGTCCGCTGGATCGGATCGTGAACCGCTGCCTGGAGCGCGACGTCAACCAGAGATACCAGAGCGCAACGGAGCTTCTCGCCGATCTTCACCGGTGGCGGGGCAAGACCTCGTCGGGTTCGATCGTCGTACCGCGGATCAGCTATTCTCCCCCCTGGCAAACGTGGCTACGCAGGGAGCAATGGTGGGTGGGAGGCGGAGCAGTCGCGGTGCTGCTGCTGGCTGTCGCCGGATACTTCGGGATACATTCGAAGTCCGCGAAGCCTGTGACAAAGGAGCAGACGATAGCGACGGTCCCGGCGATGTCTCTGGCCATTCTACCCTTCCGCAACTCGTCGGGAGATGCCAAGGACGATTGGATCGGCGCCAGCGTGGCCGAGATGCTTAGCACCGACATCGGGCAGTCGGCGCATCTGCGCGCCGTGCCCCCCGATCGCCTGCAGCAGGTGCTTTCGGATTTGCGCATCGGCCCGCAGGCAGCCATCGATCCTGACACGCTGCGTCACGTGGCCGAATTCAGCAATGCCGACGTGGTCGTGTCCGGGCAGTTTTCGCGCTTCGGCGACCAGATCAGGATCGACGCGACTATCCGTGACCTGAAACACGAGCAAAGCGTACCGGTGAAGGCGCAAGCATTAGTGAAGGATCTGCCCGCGGCAATCGACAGCCTTGCCGACTCGGTGAGGAAGAACCTGTCTCTCTCCCCTGACGTGATGAAGGAGCTGAAGGCACAGTCTTTCAAACCAAGCTCAACATCGGTCGACGCCTTGCGCGAATACAACGAGGGACTGGCGTTGATGCGCGC
>CAYVSQ010000043.1:0-11886 GCA_964453815.1 uncultured Acidobacteriaceae bacterium
CGGTCATAAATATGTTTGAGAAGTTCCACTTTGTCGGACACTCAATCTCCGTTCACCGGCTGCCAACCAACTGCAATTCTCACTTTCGTTTCAGCTTCAAAATTCACTGTCAACTGCTGAGCCCCGGCCAAATCCCGTAACCCATTCATGCAAAGCCACGTATGGCCAGACAGTCCTGGATGGCAATTATCCCCACCAGCCATACTGGAAATAGAACAAGCGCGGGCCAATATCGAGCATTTTATTCCTTCGCAGCAATAGGCCTGTAACTTGTTTAGGATCTGTGACATTTTGTTAACATTAGCAAAATGAATGTTTTACCTGATGGTCTAAGCTAGTCGCCCTGAATTATGTGCAATTTATCTAAGGCATTTTAGGATCAGACCAAATGAATAAAACCAATGTTTTCAAACCTTTGTCGGGGCTAAGGTTTGTAACCATCGCTGAATCATGCGTTTGCCAAAAAAACGGCGGCGGGAGTGGTTGGGGCTCACTCTTTGCCGTTGAGCCGATTCAGAATCCGCGCCAACTGCGTGTCGTTGTCATAACCCGACCGAACAGCCCGCTCCCGCGCCCTACGCCCAATGGCTTCCCTCAGATCCGGGCGATCCAGGTAGAACCGGGCCTTCTCTGCGCACTCCTGGACCGACGAAAAGAAAACTGCCTCCTGATCCTCCTCAAGCAGCGCCTCGTGGCCCGGCGTACGCAAGGCCAGCAGAAACTGGCCACAGGCGGCGGTCTCCACCGCCTTGTGCGCGATGTCGTCCTCGTTGGCCTGGGTCACGAAGCTCAGATTGACCTTCGATCTCCAGATCGCCTCCCGGTAGTGGCGACCGTCAAGGTGTCCGCCGATCCGGCAGTTCGGTAGTTGCTCTGTTCCGAAGATCTTTTCCCACAGGTTGCCGTTGATCGAGAGAGACAAACCGTGTTGCGCGGTCAGAGTCCGGAGAAACGCCGGTCGCTCCTCATGCGGATGCCCAATATATGAGACCTCCCGGTCGCGGTCCCCATCCGCCCAGCCCTCGGGGGGTGGGTAGTGCATCACCGGATCAAAACTGAACATGGTCTTGATGAAAGGCAGCCCCCATTCGCGATAACGGACCACATCCGCTTCGCGGACTAAACAATGCAGATCAGCCATCCGATAGACCCGGTAGAACTGCCGCCAACAGCCGTCATTGCGCGGTCCGAATGGACCATCTTGCACATAGAAGATGATCCGGGCCCCGGCGGAACGGATTGCCTCCATAGTCTCCGGCGTAAAGGGGGTCGGCTTGTCGAACCAGACCACGTCTGGGCGCGCCGATCGAACCATCCGCACCAAGTCCAGGTTGACACGCGAGACGAGCGGACCGAATGGGAAACGGCTGCGGAGGGCCCTTAGATGCCGCTGACGGGGTACATAGGTCCCCATCTCGAACGGAGTGACATCCTGCCCGAGGCGCCGCATCGCTTCGAATCGAAACGTCGTTGTGCCATAGGAAACAAGCGAGGAAACATACAGGACGCGCCGCCTGTCGGGATTGGCGGCAGGCTCCGTGAATTCAATCATGCAGCGAAACCCGGAATGCAAAAGGCAAGAGCCTGACGCAGGCCGCGGACGCACTCATCGAAACTGTACCGGTCGACGATCTTGAGGCTTTGTTGACCCATCCTTTGCGCGAGCAATGGATCATCAAGGAAGCGGCGGAGAACGGCGCCCAGCGCATCGATGTTCTGCCCGGGGAAAATGAATCCATTGACGCCGTCTTCAACCAGATCGGTGCGGCACCCGACATCGTCGGAGAGCACTACAGGACGTGCGGCATTCATTACTTCATTCACTATGAGACCCCACGGTTCATGGATGGAAGGAAGAACGAATACATCGCACAAGTCAAAGAAACGCGGCAGTTCGCTTTGATTTTTGAATCCCAGCATGCGAATGCTGGAAAGCCCGGACTCGTGAATGCGGCTCTCGATTGTAGCTCGTTCCTCGCCGTCGCCAATGATTAGTAGATAGGCGAGAGGATCGACTCCCGGGACTTGGGATAACTTGAGGAAAGCATCCACGAGATCGGCGCAACGCTTGCGGGTTTGAAGCTTGGAGGCGAACAGAAAGATGGGGCGCCCGGACTGAAGCCCGAGTTCCCGGCGCAGTGCCTCCCGTTGCGGCGCGGCATCGGCAGCGGTCCTGCTGAAATAGTCGTTGTCCACAGCGTATGGCATGGGATACATGGGGATCTTCGAGCCCAGATATTCCCGCCAGTATCTGGCATTGGCCTTCCCGATGGGCATGACGCAGCGTATCAGATGCTTCAAAACCGGGAAGAAGAGGCGCTTCGCAAGGAGAGTTGTTTTTGTTCGGACGCGATCATTCAATTGAGATTCCGCACGCAGAATCACGGGAATGCGAAGCACCCGTGCAGCAAGGATTGCGTGCAGGCAATTGACAGTGTGGTATCCATGCACCCATACGGCATCGAAGCTTTCATGACGCAACCGGCTGAAGATTCCATAAATGAGAGGAACGGCGAAACCGAGGGTGTCGTTATGACGAAAGGAGGGAAGAAAATCGTGCGAGTATCCATCGAGTAGGGGGATATCCCACTTGATGGAGATACCACCAAAGCCTTTGTCACCATAGCCCCGAACGGAAAGATCATTGAAGAAGTAAACGTGGAGATCGATATCGTTTTCAAGAGCAATACGCTTTAGTAGAGGGGCCTGATATTGAATAGGGTGGCTGACGAAATATGCCACACGAGCTGTCCTGGGGGTGCGCATTGCTGCTGGACGCGCGGTACCTGAAGAAACATGATCCGGCACGCTCATAGTGGCTTGCGGTGTAATTCTTGTTGAATCATCAACTTATAAGCGCCTAATGAGTATAAAAACTGTAGGTAGCATACCATGAGGTTAGTGATACTGAATGCCACGTGTGGAACAGATGCATTGACAACGCAGACGTGTTTGGCGATTCTTAGGGGAGAAGTCTGTGCTGCACCGCGTTCATAAGCTTCATGCATTTACCTAAAAGCGTTATGAAGGGCAGTTGACGTTTGCCTGAATCGTAACCGTCCTGATTTTTCTGGGCCGTTGGCAGCTTTTTACGATAAATATTTCGATACACCTGTTTGCCTGCACTCCGTAGTGCACCTGTTTGCGAGGAGGCTCATGAGCCAGCCAGTTTCCATTGCCATTGTCGGTTCGGGATATGTAGGACTTGTTGCTGCGGCATGCTTCGCGGAAATAGGGCATCGCGTAATATGCGTCGACAACGACGAGACCAAAGTGAAGATGCTGCGTGACGGCGTTGTTCCGATCCACGAAGAGTATCTTCCAGAACTGCTCAGTCGCGACCCTGAGAACAAAGTGGAATTCACCACCGATCTGCGCGCTGCCGCGCAACAATCGCAGGTGATATTCATCGCTGTGGGAACCCCGCAAAGCAAGACGGGGAGCGCCGATCTGTCTTACGTGGACGCGGTCGCGAGCGAAATTGCCCGTTCCATCGACGACTATAAGGTCATCGTCGAAAAGAGCACGGTGCCGGTCTATACGAATGAGTGGATTCGCCGTGTGATTGAGCGCAATGGCGTCCCGAAGGAACTTTTCGATGTCGCATCGAATCCCGAGTTTCTGCGCGAAGGCACGGCGGTCGTGGATTTCCTGCATGCCGACCGCATCGTCATAGGTGCCGAGAGTGAGCGCGCTGGAAAACTGTTGAGCGCCATCTACGAACCACTGACCTCGGGCGCATATTATCGCTTGCCTCAGTCTGTTCCCGGCACCTGCACTGAGAACAATCCTCCACCTTTTCTGCTTACCTCCACGAAGGCTGCTGAGCTTATCAAGCACGCCTCGAACGCCTTCCTGGCGATGAAAATTTCATTCATCAATGTGGTTGCCAACATTTGCGAGGCCGTGGGAGCCGATGTCGAACAGGTCTCGCGGGGCATAGGCATGGATAGCCGTATCGGGCCTAAGTTTCTGCGTGCCGGCATCGGGTATGGGGGGTCTTGCTTCCCGAAAGATGTCGCAGCGTTCCGTTATGTCGCCGAGCAGCTGGGCGTGGATTTCAATTTGCTGAAGGAAGTGGAAGGCATCAACGAAGAGCAGAAGAAGCGGTTTTTCCAGAAGGTACGTTCGGCGCTATGGACCTTCCGAGGCAAGCGCGTCGGCGTGCTTGGGCTCTCATTTAAGGGTGGAACCGACGATATCCGCGACTCTCCCGCCCTGGGAATCGTCGAGCAACTTCTAAAAGAAGGGTCTAAGGTCACTGCGTACGATCCGGCGGCGTCTGAGCGATCGAAGGAAGTCATCCCACCATCTGAGCGCATGCGCTATGTCGATGACCCATACACTGCCGCGCAAGACGCAGACGCGCTGCTTATTCTGAGCGATTGGCAAGAATTCGGCGAACTCGATCTTGATCGGCTGCACTATACACTGCGGTATCCCATCGTGATCGACGGACGGAATCTTTATGATCCGGTTGAGATGGTGGAGCGCGGCTTCACTTATCTCAGTGTCGGGCGTCCGGTGTCGCTCCAGACGCGCGACTCTGCTGTGGGGCATCGTCTTCCATAACAGGAGATTCTCCGTTGGAGATCCTCAATAAGCGGAATTCGTGCCGGCAAAGAGAATCCGGAGGGTGATTAGGCGATCAACCCCGCTTCGAACTTGGCAATCGAAAGCGAGAATGCAGGATTGAGACGGGATTCAACCGCAATCGTTAAGATGAAGCCTCTAGGCCTCAATCCACAGAACGTTAACAGAGTATTGATCTATCGCTTGGGAAGCCTCGGCGATACAGTCGTAGCCCTGCCCGCGTTGCACCTCGTCGCTCGCACATTTCCGAATGCCCGACGGTTGATGCTGACGAACTTCCCGGTTCATGCCAAAGCACCCGCGGCCTCGGCCATCATTGGCGAATCAGGCCTTGTGCACGGCTACATCAGTTATCCCGTTGGCACTCGCAACCTTCTCGAACTCACGCGGCTCTGGCAGTCTATTCGCCGCTTTCGTCCAGAAATTCTGATTTATTTAGTAAAGCCACGCGGCGATCGCGTTGTGAATCGCGATGTACGTTTCTTCAAGCTATGTGGAATTAAACGGATTACCGGTCTACCGATCAGAGAGCTTGCCGAGCCGCTCTATTTCCCTGAGAGCGATATGTGGGAGCACGAATCGGAGCGTCTGCTGCGGACGATCCGCGAACTGGGCGAATCTGATATCGAAGACCTGAAGAATTGGGATCTGCGCCTGACTGACACCGAACAGAACAAAGCACGGCAATTGCTATCCCCTATCTCCGGACGGCCGTTCATCGCCTGCGGACCCGGCACGAAGATGCAGGCCAAGGATTGGGGCAAGGAGAATTGGCGGCAGCTGCTGACGAGACTAGGCGCGGTTTTGCCGGGTCATGCCCTGCTCCTGGTAGGGGCGAAAGAAGATTCTTCGGTGAGCGACTACTCCGCGGTTGGCTGGCAGGGTCCGGTACTAAACCTGTGCGGACAAGTGACGCCGAGAGAAACGGCAGCAGTCATGATGGGAGCCGAACTGTTTCTAGGTCCAGACAGTGGGCCTATGCACCTGGCTGCGGCCCAGGGCGTTCCGTGCATTATCGCGTTTGCGTCACGTGATCGGCGCGGCTATTGGTTCCCAGTCGGCAAGCACCACCAGGTGGTCTATCACACGATGGACTGCTCGTTGTGCAGACTCGAGATTTGCATTCGGCAGAAGAAGAAATGCCTCACCTCGATCAGCGTCGACGAGATGCTGCAAGCTGCCCTGCAGGCGATGGAGCACAAAGAAATCGTGGGTTTGTAGCCGATGGAAAAGGGAGCTACATCGCTAGCGAGACCAGAGGAAAAGATATTACCGCTGGATCGCATGCGGCAACAAGTAAAGGAATGGCAGGCGGTGGGGTTGACGGTGGTCTTCACCAACGGTTGTTTCGACCTGTTACATGTCGGTCATGTAACGCTGATCGATGATGCGCGGCGCGAAGGCGATAGGCTTATCTTGGCCATCAACAGTGACGCTAGCGTCAGAGCATTGAAAGGGCCGGCTCGGCCAATCGTGAACCAGCATGCACGCGCGCGCGTGCTGGCCGCGCTGGCTGCCGTCGATGCGGTGGTCATTTTCGATGAGCCAACGCCACGGGAACTGATGATGGCATTGCAGCCAGACGTGATCGTGAAGGGTGGCGACTATGCGGCCGATCAGATCGTAGGCGCAGAAGAGGTACGTTCCTGGGGAGGGCGTGTGAAGATCGTTTCTTTTGTCGAGGGGTTCAGTACTACGAAGTTGATTGCGAAGGCTGCCATTCCTGAACGGGGTTGATAAGAGGCGGAAGAATCAAGACCGCGAATCCTGTTCAGGAGCTATTCGCATAGCTTCTTCCAGCCAGGCTTCGATATGCGTTGCATCTTCCCTATAGAAAACCGAGCGGTCGTCAATAACGTGATCGTAGCGCGGTTTCCCCATCCACAATTCGTGATAACGGACTCCCCATCCGGCGAGCTGCTGTATCGTAAATTCGCGGCCGATCCGGTCGGCCTCAGCGGGATCATTCCTGGCGCGACCCATAAAACGGCTGGTGTGAAGGATGATCTTGTAACCGCGACTGTATAGCCGATTCAAGAGATCGATCATGGCTTGGTGTGGCCTTGCATCCTGGTAATTGCCTTCCACTTGATCGCACAGCACGCCGTCAATATCGAAGCAGACTGTCATCACGACATCCAGCCTTGGAAGTCCTTGAGGAAGCCCTGTACAGACTTGTCAGTTCCCGGATGGCTGGCCATTTGTTCAATCACTTTTGCTCCAGCGGTGACAATGTGGCCGCCTGCGAGGTGCGCCTCAAGGATGTCAGTTTGCATGCGGATGCTGCCTACGATAATTTCTGCTTCGTGGCCAGCCTGATCCAGAATTTGACGAGTTCCGGCGATTACTTTGACTGGATCTCCGCCCATATCCTTGAGCCGGCAGTGGAAGATTGATACGTAGCGGGCCCCCGCATCTGCCGCGAGCACGCATTGCTCTTCGGTGAAGTTACAGGTACAGTTGACCTTGATGCCGCGCTTGGAAAGCGCGTAAATCACCTTGAGCTCATCCCAGCCGATTGGCACCTTGATGTTGAGCTGCGCATACGGAATCTTCTCTAGAATGTCCTGCGCCTGTGCGATCATCTCATCAGGCTTTGTGGCGAAAACTTCCACGCTCAACGGAAGCGAACGTCCGTCGGCTTCGATCAGTGCCACGATCTTCTTAAGGTGTTCGTAGAAATTTGCTTTTGGTTCCTTCGAGAGTAGCGATGGGTTAGTTGTGATCCCGGACAAATGACCTCTGACAAGACCATTCTCTATATCTTGCAGATTTGCCGAATCGAGAAAAAGTTTCACGCAGGTTGCTCCTGTTTTTCAATGATGGATGGTTTGGAATCGATTTCAATATGACGATAGGTCTGGCCGTCTTCAACAAGATAGGAATCAGCATCGCAATCTCGGGTCGAGGCCTCAATGATGACGGTGTCTTCGAGCGCCATTCGCATGTGCATCACGCCAGGGTTGACGTCATAGCTGTCCCCTGGCCCCAGAACAATACTGTGATTCTCGGCGCGCCCGATGCGCAGGCCGAGTTTCAGGAAGCCTGAATGGATGTAATAGGTTTCGCGTTTTTCAACGTGAAACTCAAGACTGCTCTGCCCACCCTTGCGAACGAGAATTCGTTTGCCGGCAACATCGTTGGACAAAATCGTCTCGATGCGACCCCAATATTTCTCGCGGACGTCGGTCGTGGGTTGCCCTATAATCCCTGGCTTCCTTGAAAAAAGATAGGAGGCAGTTTCTACGGCCGCCTCCTGTGTTTCCACCTGAAGCGACTGGAGGACCTCGTCGCTGTGCGGTCCAAAGAAGTAGACAACCGCGTCTTCATGGCTTGCCAGACTATATACGCTATAAAGCGGTAGTGTTAGCAGCGTTCCCGCTCGCACTGTGCCTGCGGATACGTTGCCATCCTTGTCGAGGATGCGGACGATGATCTCTCCCTTCTCGACGAAAAGCTGATATGGACCGGAAGGGTGGAAGTGCAGAGGCTGTACAGCTCCGGCCAACAAGTCGATACGATAAAATCCGTATTGAGGCATTTGCGTGCAGGCGGTAATCCTGCCCCACGCGACGTGCAAGGGTGCTGGATGATTGATCTGTCTCACTTGCTCCAGCGTCAATCCATAGGACATAAGGCTGCCTCCTGGAACGGCCTACCCGCATCGAACATAGTCTGGCGCAAACTGCCCCGAGAACGAGGTCTACTCAGGATAAATGACCGCGATCCGTATTTAAGCGCCTACTGCGGCAAGCAGCTCGCTCTTCTTGGGCGGCACCGTTCCGTGAAGCTGCACTGAAAGTCCCGCCCACGCATTTGCAAGCTGCAGCGAGACGATTGGATCCTCCAATCCTGCGAGGCAAAACGCCGATAGGAATGAGTCGCCGGCGCCCGTGGTATCAACCACATTCACCTTGTTTGCCGGAGCTCGGACAATATCTCTGCCGCGCTGGAACAATGCCCCTTCTGACCCAAACTTAATGAGGAGCTTGTCCGTGTCAAGTTCACGGTTGAGGGTAGCGAATGACGCTGCGTCATCAGTAACCTCGAAACTGGGGTCAATGCAGCGCGCTTCTTTCAGGTTCAGACAAACGATGCAATTGCCTCGATACAACTTGTGGTTGCTTGCATTTTGCGAAACCTGCGAGTCAACATACACAGGTTTGCCGGCAGCTTGCAACTTTGGCAACAGTTCAGTGATCAAATCGTGCGACAACAGGCCGTGCCGGTAGTCGGAGATCACAACAGTATCAATCACCGGAAGAGATTCATCTACAAGTGTCACCACTCGATCGGCAATCAACTTCGACACAGGCTTATCGTCACGCTGATCCAATTGGAAAAGTTTGTAACCATCCACCCAGAAGCGATGCTTCACTGTTGTGGGCCGGTGCGCATCCTCGACGGGGAGCAGGTTAAGTTTTGAGGCCGAGAAAGCTCGAACGTGCGTCGCTTCATCGTCCGCTCCCACCAGTGTGATGAAGTCAACCGCGGCGCCCAATTCCAACAGGTTGCGGCATACAAGCGCAGCACCGCCCAGCGAATACGTTACTTCCTTCTTGCGGGCAACGATGGTCGGCGTTTCGGCGGAAAGACCCATGGCCGAGCCGTAAGTGTAGATATCGAGAATCGTATCGCCAATGAGCAGGACTCTGGTTCGTTCGAATCCTTCGAGAACCCTTTTCAAGTCCGTCAATTTATTTACCTGAGATATGTCAAGCATTGAGCAATGGATTGGCTCGCGCGGTTACCGGAGAAAAGGCAAGGAGCCTCTGAAATTATTGGAGGCCAATGGCCTCTGCGGCACGATTTAAAGGATCTTCACCATTTCTGATCCTGCGAATCACGTTGGTCGAAGAGTACCCCTTTACGAGCGGGAAGATTTTTACCTCGATATCAGAAGGGATTTCGTCCTGTGCCCGAACTTCGCCGGCTAGCCATTCCCCGCCTTTTACCACGGTCGCGGGATGTAAAGTATGGATTAACTCAGTCGGCTTGAGTTCGTCGAAGATAACGACTTCATCGACAAACCGAAGTGCCTGAAGCACCGCCTTGCGATTTTCCTGTGAATTGATTGGACGCCCTTCGCCCTTCAATTCACGTGTAGAAGCATCGGAATTGATGCCAACAACCAGCTTGTCGCCGAGGTTGTGAGCCCAACGTAATAATTCAATGTGTCCTTGATGCAAAATGTCGAAGATTCCGTTGGTAAAGACGACCTTGCCCCGCGGATCAGGAGAAATCCGTTCGACCCGGCGCACATGACGCCTCTCGCCGAACTTCTCATTCAACCAAATATGAGAAAACTCAATATTCTCTTGGTCCGATCTAATCCAGGAACCCAGGCACAACACATTCGCGTCATTGTGCTCACGACACTTTCCAGCGCTTTCGAAGTTATGAACAACGGCGGCGCGCACTTTGGGTATCTTGTTAGCGGCGATGCTCATGCCGATTCCGGTACCGCAGATCAGTATCCCGCGGTCGCAATCGCCGTTCTGAACCAATGTTCCAACCAGTTGTGCATAGTCCACATAATCGACGGAGGGAGCGGGCGCATATGGACCGAGATCCAGACAGCGGTACCCGCTTTCGCTCAACGACTCTTTAATCTTGGCCTTCAGTTGCACGCCATTGTGATCGGCGGCCAGACAAATAATCGTATTGCTCAAGACGTTCCCTCCTTGGTCAAGTCTGTGGCGGGAAACATTGCCGAATGACCAAACATTACGCGAATACCATGCCCTCGTGCAACAACCTGAGAATGAAGATCTATCATCTGCCCGCGCTTTTCAGACGCGCTTCCGAAGGGGCGCGATTTGTCTTAGCGAGAGGCTGTTAAGAGACCTACTCCATCTTTCTGAAACATCTGGCGAAAGCCGCGCAAGGCTTGACGAGTACGTTCTTCATTTTCGATGAGCGAGAAACGGACATGGCCGTCGCCGTATTCGCCGAAACCGATTCCGGGGCTCACGGCAACTTTCGCTTCCTTGAGTAGGCGTGTTGAAAATTCGAGCGAACCGAGATGTCGGTAAGCCTCTGGAATAGGCGCCCAGACAAACATCGACGCCTTGGGCAGCGTCACCTGCCACCCGAGCTTGTTCAACCCGTGCACAAGAACATCCCGGCGGCTGCGATAGTTTTCGCATATTTCAGTTACGCATTCCTGCGGCCCTTCGAGCGCCAGAATGGATGCAACCTGAATCGGCGTGAAAGTCCCATAATCAAAGTAACTCTTGAGGCGCGCCAATGCCGCCACCAGCGTCTTGTTGCCGACCATGAACCCGACGCGCCATCCCGGCATGTTGTAACTCTTCGAAAGAGTAAAGAATTCAACAGCGATCTCGCGTGCTCCGGGGATCTCCAAAATCGACGGCGCACGGAATCCGTCGAAGACGATGTCAGCGTAGGCAAGATCGTGAACCAGGTAAATTCCGTGTTGCAGGCACAGAGCCACGACGCGTTTGAAGAAGGCCAGGTCGACGCACTGTGTCGTAGGATTCGCAGGGAAGTTGAGGATCAGCATTTTCGGTTTAGGGTAGGTGAGTGGAATGGTCTGCTCAAGTTCTGCCAAAAAGCTGTCCGTGTCATGAATTGCGATGCTGCGAATGTTGGCGCCCGCAATTACCGGGCCATAGATGTGGATGGGGTAACTGGGATTGGGGACTAGCACCATGTCGCCCTGGTCCAGTGTTGCGAGGCAGAGGTGTGCGATGCCTTCCTTTGAGCCGATGGTCACGATGGCCTCGGTCTCCGGATCTAACCGAACGTTGTAGCGGCGCTCATACCAGTGAACGATGGCCTTCCGGAGTCGGGGAATGCCGCGGGAGAGCGAGTACCGGTGTGTATCTGGTTTGCGGGCAGCCTCGATCATTTTGTCGACGATATGCTGCGGCGTGGCCCCGTCGGGATTGCCCATACCGAAATCGATAATGTCTTCCCCCCGTCGCCGGGCTGCGGCCTTCAACTCGCTGGTGATGTTGAATATGTAGGCTGGGAGCCGCTTGATTCTCGAAAATTCTTCCACCTGTTTCCTCTTCCGTTCTGGTTACTATACCGCCCGCGCACGGGGCTCGATATTCAGAACAACGAGCCCGAGGCCTCCACATCCAGGGCTTCAAGAAAGTCGGCTAGGATCCGGATCTTTGGAATGGAAAGCTCTTGCGCTCGCTTGAGGCGCAGTTTTGGAGGGAGATCTGTCAGGGCCTTCTTCAAGACGGGCACTATATCGCTAAAGCGAGCGTAACGGGTGTCACGGCCCACCTTCGAGGCCGCCCGCATGATGCCGATCGC
>CAYVSQ010000044.1:0-3263 GCA_964453815.1 uncultured Acidobacteriaceae bacterium
CGTACTTTGGGAGGCGCAGTTTGGAGACTTTGCCAATGGCGCGCAGATTATTATCGACCAGTTCATTGCTGCGGGGGAGATGAAGTGGGGGCTGTTATCCGGCATCGTGATGCTGCTGCCGCATGGGTATGAAGGGCAGGGACCGGAGCACTCGAGCGCGCGCATTGAGCGGTATCTGCAGCTGGCGGCGAACGACAATATCCAGATCTGCCAGCCTTCGACGGCGGCGCAATACTTCCATCTGTTGCGTCGGCAGGCGCTGAGGTAGTGGAGGAAGCCTCTGGTGGTGTTTACGCCGAAGAGCATGCTGCGGCATCCGGATGCTTCGAGCTCGCTGGCGGAGTTCTCGCGGGACAAGTTTTTGAATGTGCTGCCGGATAATGAGGTCCGGAATCCTCGCCGGCTGCTGGTGTGCAGTGGCAAGATCGGGCACAACTTGCGCGTCGAGCGGGAGAAGCGCAAGGACATGAGCGTCGGCATCATCTTTCTGGAGCAGATGTATCCGTGGCCCGAGGAGGAGTTGCAGGCGGCGCTGGATCAGCATCCGGGGGCTCAGGAGATCGTTTGGGTGCAGGAAGAACCAGCTAATATGGGCGCGCTCTTCTACGTGATGCCGGAGTTGCGACGTATGGTTGGGGATCGCGCTGTACTGAGTGTGAAACGGAGTGCGAGTGCGACTCCGGCTACGGGTTCGGCCAAGGCCCATGAGATCGAGGAGAAGACGCTGATCGATATGGCCTTCGGCTCGGCGGTTTAGTTTGTTAAAAGACGTTGAATAGAATTACTTTATAACCGTCTGTTTCAGGTAAAAGCTTATATTTGGGTCGAAACTGAGTCGTATGGGCCAAATTAGGTACGACTTTAGCCAAGTTGTATGCATTAAAATGCATATTCACCACTTTGGCTCCCGCTAAGTGGTTGATGTATATATACCTAGGTTTGGCGATTGAGGTGCTTATCCAGGGGCATGAAAGCTGAGTAAGGAACTCCGGATTATTGAGCCGGAGTTCATAGCTCGCACTGTTCTAGTGCGGGCGGTTATGGGGCCCCGTTTTAGGAATCCCGCTCAATGCGGACTTCAGGAGAATCCATATATGAGGTTACACTCTAAACTCTGCGCCTTGGGAGCGGGGCTGGCACTTACGACCGCTTTCGCTTCCGCCAACACTATTACAATTGCAAGCCAGGCAGGGTCCACCGTCGGGGTAGATACGATTTATACCTCTACTACGGCACCTGCACCTTTCAATTTCTCTACAAACATCGGCACCAGTTTTGCATTGACCGGTGTAACGCCGACCTGGGCTGCCGCAATTCCCGGTTCGGAGTGGATAGGCGTCGCTCCTACTGCCGGTCCCGTCGGTACGGTTAATCCAAATTTTGGCACTTATACTTTCACACTGGACCTTGGTACGGGGCTGGCGGGCTACACTGGATCGATCGGTGTTCTTGCCGACGATACGGCGTCCGTTTTGCTTAATGGCGTTCAGATTCAAGCGGCTGACGGTGGTCTCGATACTCATTGCGAGACGGGCATCGGCATCACCTGCCTGACGGTGTTTAACGTTGGGCTTCCTGGTAGCGGGCTGTTTGTAAACGGTGATAACACCTTGACGTTTGTCGTGCTTCAGGCAGGTACGGGCCCTGCAGGCGGAACGGGCGATCCTTCGGGTCTGGACTTCGAGGGTACGATATCGAATGGGGTAGGTGCCCCAACCGTTCCGGAACCGAGCACGCTGCTGCTGCTCGGGACTGGCTTGTTTGGTACTGCGGGCGCGCTATTCCGCAGGAAGAGAGCGTAAGTGTTCACTCTTATTGGGGCGCCGGGAGCGTCCCAATAAGATTGGATTCCCTCTTAGAATTTGTTGATGAGTGCGAAGACTGTTCGCACTCATTTTTTTTGAATGGCTGCTACGCCGAGGTTGACGCGTGTTCGATGGGCCGATTCTGTAGAACGAGGCGTTGGGTTGGGCAGACTAGACCAGGCTAAGAGTGTGCTGGGCACTTGCGGTCGCTGCTGAAGCTGCACCCTTTCAAAATAATGATTTTTCGGCAGCTTCTCAGGCCGATGGTTTTGGAGAACAAAACCTTACCTGCTACGATTTGGTTGTGTGAGGGAAGGTAGTAGTTGCAGATCTAGTAGGGACGGAAGTTCCAAGCTGATTATTACTTCGAAGAGAAATATTGCTCTCGAGATAAATAAACCTGACCGTTTGGTGGAAGCCACGCAATCGATGAGATCTCCTAAGGTGACAGTTGTTGTGCCTGTGTATAACGGGGCAGGCTATCTCGGTGAGACGCTCGAGTCGTTGTTGACTCAGAGTTTCACTGATTTCGAATTGCTGGTGATCGATGATGGAAGCACCGATGCTTCCGGAGATATCGTCCGATCGATGAAGGATGACAGGATTCGCCTTATCGTCAAGGAAAATGGCGGACTTTGCCACGCGCTGAATCGGGGAATTGAGGAGGCGAAGGCATCTTACATCGCTCGCAACGATCAGGATGACATTAGTTTTCCTCATCGGTTGGAGCGGCAATTGAAGGTGATGGAAGATCACCCGGAGGCGATCGGACTTTTCGCTTACAATACAAAATTTGGAACGAAACACCGGTGGTCGAACACCGACAAACTCACTATGGCGGCAGGCGAGATCAGGGAGTATGAGCCGCTCCAAGATGGCAGCCTGCTGGGTTCGACGATGTTTGTCCGAACGGAAGCGCTGCGAGCTATTCATGGGTTCAGGCAATCGTATTACCCAGTGGATGATTGGGATCTGGAGTGCCGACTGGCGGAGGCGGGTAAAGTTCTGGTTTTGCAGGAGCCGCTCGTTGCTTATCGCTTTCAAACGAGCGCAAACACCTACCGCGTGTTTGCCGAGATGCAGGAGAAGACGCGTTGGACGGAAGACTCGTACCATCGGCGTCTCAAAAAAATTCCGGAACTGACTTTTGAACAATTCGTGACGACGCAGCCGCAGAATGGCTGGTCGCGATTAGCTCGACGCCGGATCGATGCAGCTAAGTTGCAGATGCGGGTTGCGGGGCAGGATTATCTTGATGGCCGGTATTTGGCGGCTGCCATGCACTTGTCGGCAGCTGTGGTGCTGAATCCTGGGGATATGGCAGGACGCGTTCGGCGCTTGCTGAGCGGTTCTGTCTGAAACGGAGCGAGGTTTGAGTTCCGTTGCTTTCGAATCGGCTCGTTCCAGTTCAATAGCGGTGAGAGTCTTGGGTTATGGGTGATCAAGAGCGGCGAGGAC
>CAYVSQ010000045.1:0-12053 GCA_964453815.1 uncultured Acidobacteriaceae bacterium
AAGACGGTGGATGGCGTGGATGACTTCGCTGCCATGCGCGAGGTGGTAGGACGGCGCTACCGGCGCATGGTCGAAGAGAAGCGGCCGATGCCGAGCCTGATTCTCGTCGACGGCGGGCTGGGACAATTGCACGCGGCGACCGAGGCTCTGGAGGAGTTAGGGCTGACGACGCAGCCGCTAGCGTCGATCGCCAAGCGCGAAGAGATTATCTACCTGTTCGGACAGGAGAACGAGCCGGTGGTGCTGGAGCGGCGTTCTCCAGTGCTGCACCTGATCCAACACGTACGCGATGAGTCGCACCGGTTTGCCATCAGCTACCACCGCAAGCGCAGAGAGATGCGGGATCGCGACTCGGAGTTACTGACGATTCCGGGCGTGGGAACGCGGACGCGGACGCGGCTGATCGAGCACTTCGGCAGCCTGCGCAGCGTGCAGCAGGCTGGTCTGGAGGCTCTGACCGCCGTGGTTCCGCGGAAGACGGCGGAGTTGATCTATGGGCGTTTTCATGTAGAGGCGGAGCATCCGCTGCACGTGCTGAATAACGAGGCTTAGACTGGCCTGCCTGCAAATCGACCTAGCTTCATAGAACTTCCTGTTTGGCTTCATGGAACTTCCTTCGCGTGTGCGCGTATAGCTGCTACAGTTGGGCTAAATCCACCTGGGCTGACTGCATGAATACAACTGCTGTGACTGAAGACCGCTCCCCTTCCGCACTGCAATCCCTTGCCCGGCTGCGCTCGATTGTGTGGATCAGCCTGATCTTTGCAGCCATCAAGGTTGGGCTGCACATCGTCACCAACATCATCGCGCAGCGTGCGGGTTACGGCATCTTCCGCGATGAGCTCTACTACCTGATGTGCGGGCGCCATCTGGCCTTCGGGTATGTGGACCAGCCTCCGATGGTAGCTCTGCAGGCGCGATTGGCGGAGACACTGTTCGGATATGACCACATGTGGTCGCTGCGACTGATTTCGGCGCTGGCTGGTGGCGCGAAGGTGTTTCTGACGGGGATGCTGGTATGGGCGCTGGGCGGTGGACGCCGGGCGGCTGCGCTGGCCATGCTGGGCGTACTGGTGGTGGGGGTGTACCTCGGCATCGACAGCTTTCTTTCCATGAATTCCTTTGACCCGGTGTTCTGGATGACGTGCGCGCTGGCGCTGATCCTGATCGTGCGCGCTGAATCGCCAGAGGCAGCGCGGAACTGGTGGATCGTGCTGGGCGTGAGCGCGGGCCTGGGGTTGGAGAACAAGGTTTCTGAAGTATTTTTTCTGATCAGCGTGTTGGTCGCGCTGCTGCTGACGCCGCAACGGCGGATCTTGAAGAGCCGCTGGTTTGGCGTCGCCGTGCTGCTGATGGTCGCGCTGGCGCTGCCGAATTTGCTATGGCAGCTTCACTACCACTTCCCTACTCTCGAGTGGCTTCGCGACGTACAGAAGAGTGATAAGGATGTGAAGCTGCCGCCGCTGAAATTCCTGGGCGCTCAGGTGATGATGCTGAATCCGTTCACCGTGCTTCTTTGGATGTCGGGCGTGGCATGGCTGCTGGTGAGCAAGGCGGCGCGTCCGTTTCGTTTTCTCGGCTTGGCGTATCTGCTGTTTCTCGCGAGCATGATGGCGATGCATGGCAAGGACTACTATCTTGCGCCCGTGTATCCCGTGCTCTTTGCCGCGGGCGGAGTGGCGTGGTTCTCGTCGGCGCGCGAAAGAGCCTGGAAGAATGCTCTGATCGGCGTGTATGGGGTCCTGCTGATCTGGGCGTGCTACCGGTCAATTCCATTTTCGATTCCTGTAATGCCGCCGGAGCGCATTGTGGCTTACGAGAAGAAGATCGGCTTCAAACCACAGGATACGGAGAATCACGATGCAACCATCCTGCCGCAGTTCTTCGCAGACAGGTTTGGATGGACGGAACTGGTGGAGAAAGTGGCGCGCATCTACAACGCGCTGCAGCCACAGGAGCGAGCCATCACCGGCATCTTTGCGGGCAATTACGGCGAGGCCAGCGCGATCAACCTATTCGGGCAGAAATACGGTTTGCCAACGGCCATCAGCGGGCACCAGAACTACTGGATCTGGGGACCGCAGGGATACACAGGGCAGGAGATGATCATCATCAACGGGTCGACGCCCGAGGAGATGAAGCCGTTCTATGCCTCGTGCAAGATTGTGGATGTGCGCAACAATCCACTGACGATGCCCTGGGAGCGCGGAAATATCTATCTCTGTTATGGCAGAAAAGCGACTTATGCGGCAGACTGGAATGACCTCAAGTACTACCACTAGATTTCGCCTGAGGGCTTACCTCACCGGAGCCTAACGCCTTGGAAACTGCCCCCGCTGAAAGGCAACAGCAGACCCACGATCTGCCGCGGGTTCTGCATACTTCGCACGCGACGGCCATCGTCGTGGGAACGCTGATCGGCAGCGGGATTTTTCTTGTTCCACAAGAGATGATGCGGGCCACGGGGTCGTCCGGGCAGGTGTATCTGGCGTGGATTGTCGGCGGACTCCTCTCGCTCTTTGGAGCGATGACCTACGCCGAGCTGAGCACCATGCTGCCCTACACGGGCGGCGAATATGTGTATTTGCGCGGTGCATACGGCGATCTGACGGCGTTCCTGTACATGTGGACATGGTTCGCGGTGGCGAAGCCGGCTTCGATCGCAAGCGTGACAACGGGCTTGGCGCGGACGCTGGCTATTTTTGCCGCATTTCGATGGCTCGATACCACGGCCTTTCATTTTGTGCTGGCGGTGACGTGGGCACAGATCTTCGCGATTGGCGCCACCTGGCTGATTACCGGACTGAACTATCTCGGTATTAAGAAGGCGGGCGACTTTCAGCTGGTTTTTACGTGGCTGAAAGGCGTGCTGATCCTGGTGATTGCGGGGTTCTGCTTTGCTTCGGCGGCAGGCCATTGGGGAAATTTCAGGACGGTCGACGCCGGCGCGCACGGAGGATTTGGCGGATTCATGATCGCGCTGATCGCGGCATTGTGGGCGTATGACGGATGGAACGACCTGACGATGGTTTCGGGCGAGGTGCAGAATCCGGAGCGGAGTCTGCCGATTGCGCTCATCGCCGGGCTGGGCATCGTGGGCGTGCTGTACATGGCGACCAATGCGGCAATCCAGTACATTTTGCCGGCGGCAACAATTGCTGCATCGCCGCGGCCGGCGGTGACGGCGCTGGCCGTGGTGACGGGGCCATGGGGAGCAACTCTGGTTTCAGGCGTAATGGCATTGAGCATCTTTGTCACGTTGAATGGGACGATCATGTCGGGCGCGCGCGTGCCGTTCGCAGCTGCGCGGGATGGGCTGTTCTTTCGGCGGATGGCGGATATTCATCCGCGATTCCAGAGCCCTTCGACTTCGCTCGTCGTCCAGGGATTGCTGACGACTGGGCTGCTGCTGGCTGTTGGGCGATTTCAGCAGCTGTTTGAACTGGCCATCTTTGCGGAGTGGTTGTTCTACATGATTACGGCGACGACGATCTTTGTGTATCGCAGGCGGCAGCCCAAAGCGGCGACGTATCGGGTGTGGGGATATCCGGTGGTCCCGGTGCTGTTCATAGCGGCGGCTGCCGTGCTGCTGTACTTTTCGTACGCGGAGAACTGGAAGAATTCTCTGCTGGGGACGGCGGTGATTCTGCTGGGGCTTCCACTGCACTTGATCTGGAAGGGTAAAGTGAAGCACCCCGCGTGACGTTGAACCGACCTATTCCATGGCTCAGGAAAGAATTGTTCGGAGGTACTGGTAACTGCTCTGGATACTGGCGATGGGGTTACCGGGAGTCTCGTCCTGTTCGACGAAATAGTGCTCGATGCGCATGCTCTGTGCTGTATCGAGGACTGCTTTCCAGTCGATGTTCCCGTGGCCGACTTCGGTGAAATGCGAGGAGGACTCGGACATATCGTTCGAGGGTGCGAAACCGGGCTTGCGGTCCTTGAGATGAATCATGCGGGCACGGTCGCCAAGGCGGTGCAACATCTTCACCGGATCGTTTCCTGATTGCGCGATCCAGTAGCAGTCCATCTCGAAAAAGACCAGTGCGGGATCGGTTTCGGCGAGGAGGATATCATAGCCTGTTTGCTTTCCTGAGGGGCCGTCGAACTCACGGAATTCGTAGTCGTGATTGTGAAAGGCGAAACGCATGCCCATATCTTTCGCGTGCTTGCCCCACTCGTTGAACTGTTTTGCCGCCGTGTGGAAGCCTGCGAGAGAGGTCTGTTGAGATTTGGGCAGCATGGGACAGACCATCCAGTCGACGCCCAGTTCTTTGGCGTATTCGAATTTCCCAGAGAGGCCGTCGTAGTTAAAGTGACCGCTGGGCACGCGCAGGCCGGCATCGTGAATCATGCCGCGCAATTCCGGCGCTGGATGAGTGTAGACGTTCCAGTAGGTTTCGACTTCTTCGTAGCCGATGCCGCGAATCTCTTTAAGAATCGCAGACAGACCGCCTTCTGCCTGCTTGCGAACCGTATAGAGTTGTACGCCCAGAGGGAGATGCTGCGCGGCCCAAAGGCGCGAGACAGAGAGCGACATCATCGGCAGCGCGACGACAGAGGACTTGAGAAAGGTTCGTCGATTGATCATGAAACATTCATCATACTGAATCGCCTGGCCGGTGGCTCTTGAAAGGCAGCCAGATCGTAAACAACGCTCCCTGAGGAGGACGGCTGTGGACTTCGATTCCGCCACCGTGTGCGACCATGATTGCCTTGACGATCGCTAACCCCATGCCGGTGCCGGAAATGCCGGGCTTCTGATTCCGTCCCCGATAGAATTTGTTGAAGATGAGAGGCTGCTCGAAATCCTCGATGCCCGATCCGTGGTCTTCAACGCTGACCAGGAGACGATGGTCTTCGACTCGACTACCGATACGCAAGGGTGAGCCGGAAGGAGAATACATGGCGGCATTTTCGATGAGATGATGCAAGGCACGACCGACAAGTCTGCGATCCATGGCAACATCGGGCATATTTTCCGGAATATCCACATCTACGGTGCGGTCATCGAGTAGGGGCTGGGCCTCTTCAAGAGCCACCTCGATTATTTCGCGCATGCTCTCGGGCCTGGCCTGCACGTGAATGCTGGCCGCATCCAGCTGTGCCATTTCAATTGCCTGGCCAATGAGCCGGTCGAGGCGGAAGCTCTCTTCGTCGACAACGGCATACATCTCGAGACGCTGATGGTCGCTCATCTGAGGCTGGCTGATAAGAGTGGTCGCGGCGGCACGGATAGAGGTGAGCGGGGTACGCAGGTCGTGGGTGACGGAATCGAGCAGAGCACTGTGGAGCCGTTCACTTTCGCGCGCTGCCTCCATATGGCTGGTGCGTTCAAGAGCAGCAGCGCGTTCCAGTGCGATGGCGACAAGTGTTCCAATTGCTTCATAGATGTTCGTCGATTGCTCGCCGCGAAATGCAATTGCACCCATGGAGCGCATCCCTAGCAATAGCGGGACAAGATGAATACCATCAATGACGGTGACAGTAGGATCGGTGGCGTGGGCTGCATTCTTCAGTTCACTCAGAGACACAAGTTCGTATTCGGGATCGGAGTAGTAGGCCGTATCGCCGTCGCGAACATAGAGTGCCACCGCGCGAAAGCCGAAAATTTCAGCGGCGATCGATGGGGTTATCCGGGCGATGGTGCTGAGATCGTCGTGCAGGAGTAGCTCCTGGCTGAATTCATAGAGATGCTGCACCTCGCGGTGACGGATTTCAGAAAGTTCAGCCTCGCTATGTTCCCTGTCGGAGAGATGGCTGACAAGAAAACTGGCGCAGAGAAAGGCCGCCAGGGCGACCAGATTTTGAGGATCGCGAATCGTAATTCTGCCAATGGGAGGAAGAAAGAAGACGTTGTAAAGCAGCGCGCAGAGAAGCGAGAGATAGAGAGAATAGGCCAGACGCCATCGCGATGCGGTAATAAGAATGAGCACCAGAAAGCTGAGGGCTACGGTCGTCGGGTTGACGCGCAGAAGACGGCGAAACACGAACACGAGGAGAAATGCCAGCAGCGTGAGACCCGCATACCTGAGTACGGCCGCGCTGATGCGGGCTGTATTCTTTTCCATGACAGGGCGATGATACAGAAGGAAAACCAATGACGGAACGCGTTCTGGTAGTCGACGATGAAACACAAATTACGAGAGTTCTGCGCGCCGCTCTTTCAGCACAGGGCTACGATGTTCGAGCGGCAAACGATCCAGAGGAGGCGCTCCGAATTTTCGAGGAGTGGGCTCCCGATCTCATGATCACGGACTTGATGATGCCGGGCATGACGGGCGTGGAACTCTGCCGGGCCGCGCGCCTGAAAAGCAAAGCGCCGATTCTTGTGTTGTCGGTGCGCGACCAGGAACGATCGAAGATCGAAGCCCTGGACGCGGGAGCAGACGACTACGTAACCAAACCTTTCGGGATTCAGGAATTGCTGGCGCGCGTTCGCGCACATTTGAGGCGGGCGCCGGAACGTGTGACCGATGCGCCGATCGAAGTCGGCGACTTTGTCGTGGACATCGCGGCGCACTCCATCCTGGTATCCGGGCAACCCATTCACCTGACGCCGAAGGAGTTTGACCTGCTACTGCTGTTTGCGCGGAACGCAGGAAAGGTACTCACGCATCGCGCACTGCTGACCGCAGTCTGGGGAGCGCAGTCGGCACAGCAGCCGGAGTATCTAAGAGTATTTGTGGGACAGCTGCGAAAGAAATTGCAGGGCAGCGGGACCAAGGAATACATCCAGACCGAGCCATGGGTGGGCTATCGCTTTTTGCCGGAGGGCGGTGCAGAATAGCTGGTTAAACCAATCTTTATGACTTCCTTATAAATTCCTTATCGGCATCTTAGCGCGGCAGCGATTAACTAAAGATCGTTGTGCTTTTTAAAAAACACTGGCGCGCGCTGTTGAGACCTGGGAGGAATCTGCGCCTGCTCCTGCTTCCATTTCTGCTGCAATCTGCCTCAAGCCACGCACAAACTGCGTCTACAACGACCAGCGAAGAGATAGAGCAGTTGCGCGAGACGGTCCGAGCGCTTCAGAGTCGCGTAGCTGCGCTTGAGGCAGAGCGCGGGCCGGAGCACGACAGGAAACATGGAGACGGCGGGTCGAATCACGACGGGCCCGAAGCAGCCGCGGCTCTGTCCACAGCGGCAAATGAACTGAAGGCACCTGGAGGAGATCCCCCAGTTACGTCGGCTTCGATCACCCAGACGCCGGGTGAAGGCGGCGCGAAGCTGCCGTCCGTTCTACCAACCCAACTGCCGGGCGGGGCGACACTCAACTATCTCTTTGACGGTTATTACGAGTACAACTTCAACGCGCCGATTGGGCGAGTGAACTATCTGCGTGCCTACGATGTGTTGAGCAATGCCTTCAGCCTGAACCAGGCGGATGTGATCCTGGCTCTCGATCCGGATGTGAGTGCAGGGCGGCGGTACGGCGTAAGGCTGGACCTGCAATACGGGCAGGCGACGGCTACCTTGCAGGGGAATCCGGCAAACGAGCGAAGGCCCGAAATCTATCAGAATGTCTATCAGGTTTATGGCACCTACATTTTCCCGCTGGGGCGCGGTTTGGAGGTGGACTTCGGTAAGTGGTCGAGTTCCCTGGGCATCGAGGGCAACTACACCAAGGACCAGATGAATTATACGCGGTCTTTCTATTTTAACTTTTTGCCCTTCTATCACATGGGTGTGCACGCCACCTACCACATCAACGACAAGCTGGCTGCAAACTACTGGATCGTGAACGGTACGAATCAGGTCGAGCCAACAAATTCTTATAAGGACGAGCTGTTCGGATTTGCTGTCCAACCCGCCAAGTCGGTGAACTGGACGGTGAATTATTACAACGGACAGGACCATCCGGACACGACGGAGGTACTGACTTGCGGACCAGCTCCTGTGCAGCCCGGCCTGTGCTTTACGCCTATCATTCCGGCGCCGGGCGGCAAGGTGCACATTTTCGACAGCTATGCGACGTGGAACGCAACGCCCAAAGTCACATTTGCTCTCGAAGGAGATTATGTGATCGAGCGGGAGTGGGCGACTGCCTCTCCTGGGAGATCGTCGGCACCTTCGCACGTGGATGGGGCAGCAGCTTATGCGCAATATCAATGGACACCCCGCCTGGCGCTGGCAGCTCGCGGCGAATATTTAGCCGATCCGCAGGGGCTGTTCAGCAATGTGAGCCAGTACCTCAAGGAAGGCACTGCGACGGTGAAGTACCAGGTCGCCGATAGTCTCGATGCGTTCTTCGAATTCCGGCGCGACTGGAGCAATCAAAACTACTTCCTCACCAACAAGACCGGCGTTTTTGCGAATGCGCAGCCTACGCTGACCGTGGGCTTGGTCTGGTGGTATGGAGGAAAACAAGGGCCATGGTAGCGACAGTCATGGCAGCAATGGGGAGCAATATATGTGGGACTTTTTGATGCTCGTCATCACAACCGGATTTTTCGCAGTTGCGCTGGCCTATATCAAGGCGTGCGAGAAACTGAGATAAGCCTATGAACATAACAACCATTATCGTCATTGCGTTAACTGTGTTGCTGCTTGCCTATCTTGTGGTGACTCTCTTGTATCCGGAGAAATTCTGAAATGACCGCCAACGGATGGCTTCAGATTCTGGTTTTCCTTGTGGTTCTGGTGGTGCTGATGCGGCCTCTGGGTCTGTATATGGCACGGGTATTCGAGGGCGAGCGTACGTTTCTCGATTCGCTGCTGAAACCGGTTGAGCGGTTCTTCTACCGGCTCTGCGGCGTGAAGGCTGAGCAGGAGATGAACTGGCGCGAATACATAGCCGCCATGCTGCTCTTCAGCTTCGTCTCACTCGTACTTACCTACGTCATCGAGCGTGCGCAACATTTTCTTCCGTGGAATCCCCAGGCTCTGGCAGGTGTTTCGCCGACTCTGGCGTGGAACACGGCTGCCTCATTCACCACGAATACAAACTGGCAATCGTATGTGCCTGAAACCACCATGAGCTACTTCACGCAAATGGTGGGTCTGGCGTATCACAACTTCCTGAGCGCGGCAGTGGGCATCGCCGTGGCTATCGCGCTGGTTCGCGGGATTGCGCGCCGTCAGGCTTCTACGATCGGCAACTTCTGGGTAGACGCGACACGTTCCATCTTTTACGTTTTGCTGCCCATCTGCCTTATTCTTGCGCCGCTGTTGATTGGGCAGGGAGTGATCCAGAACCTGAAGCCCTACACCTCAGCACAAACCCTGGAACATTCGGCTCAGCCGCAGACCATTGCGCAGGGACCCGTCGCCTCGCAGGAAGCGATCAAGATGCTGGGCACCAATGGCGGCGGATTCTTCAATACCAACAGCGCCCATCCTTTCGAGAATCCCACTCCATTCAGCAACTTTCTGGAAATTCTTGCGATGCTTCTGATTCCCGCCGCGCTGACGGTAACCCTGGGCAAGATGACCGGATCTTCGGGACACGGGTGGGCAGTATTTGCCTGTATGTTCCTGCTGTGGTTTACAGCCCTGGTATGCATTTATCGGGCTGAATCCCGGCCGCATCCCGTGCTACACGGTGTGGATCAGCACACGAGCGCACTGCAGTCCGGTGGAAACCAGGAAGGCAAGGAGGTTCGCTTCGGTCTTGCGAATAGTGCGCTCTTTGCCACCACTACTACCGACGTGAGCTGCGGCGCCGTGAATGCAATGCACGACTCCTTCACTCCCCTGGGCGGAATGGTGGTTCTGGCCAACATCATGCTGGGCGAGATTGTTTTCGGCGGTGTAGGTTCGGGCCTTTACGGGATGCTGATCTATGTGGTGCTGGCGGTCTTCATCGCAGGGCTAATGGTGGGGCGAACACCGGAGTATCTGGGCAAGAAAATCGAGGCATTTGACGTGAAGATGGCAATGCTTTACGTGCTCATCTTTCCGCTGGTGATTCTGGTGTTGACGGCTACCTCAGTGCTCAGCCATAAGGGGCTCGACGGCATAACTAATCCCGGACCGCATGGGCTTAGTCAGATTCTTTATGCGTTCACCTCCGCCGCCGGGAATAACGGCTCGGCTTTTGCGGGAATCAGCGCGAACACGAACTGGTACAACATCAGCCTCGGCTTCACGATGCTGGCCGGACGCTTCCTGATGATGATTCCCATGCTGGCGCTAGCGGGAAATTTGGCGTTGAAGAAAGGCGTGCCACCTTCGCCAGGAACTTTTCCGGTAAATACAGCGTTGTTCACGGTCCTGCTTACGAGTGTGATTCTGATAGTTGGCGCGCTTACGTTCTTTCCCGCGCTCAGCCTCGGTCCGATTCTTGAACATTTGTTACTGAACCATGGAACCCTCTTTTAAACGCGGACTAAAGAAAGATAGATATGGCCAAAAAACAAGATCTCTGGAACCCGAATATTCTCCGCCAAGCTGCTATCGGCGCATTTACCAAGCTCAACCCACGCGCCATGGTCAAGAACCCGGTGATGTTCGTGGTGGAGGTGGGCAGCGTGCTCACGACGGCTTTGCTGATTCAAGACGCGATTCGGCATCAGCCGATTGGCTTCAATCTGCAGATCACGCTGTGGCTGTGGTTCACGGTGCTCTTTGCCAATTTCGCCGAAGCGATGGCCGAGGGGCGTGGAAAGGCTCAGGCCGATACGCTGCGCAAGGCGAAGGGCGAAACAATGGCCTATCGCTATAAGAGCGATGGCGCGACAGAAGCCGTCTCCAGTTCGCAGCTTCGCGCAGGAGATGTAATCAGGGTGGAGGCAGGTCAGTTCATCGCCGGAGATGGCGAGGTGATTGAGGGCGTGGCATCGGTGGACGAGTCGGCGATCACAGGCGAATCGGCACCGGTCATTCGTGAGGCGGGAGGAGACCGTTCAGCCGTGACGGGGGGGACCAGAGTGCTTTCCGACTGGATCAAGATCAAGATCACTTCGAATCCCGGAGAGACGTTTCTCGATCGCATGATCGCGCTGGTGGAAGGCGCAGTGCGGCAGAAGACTCCGAATGAGATCGCACTGAGCATTTTGCTCTCCGGCCTTACGATCATCTTTTTGCTGGCGGTTGCGACGCTGCAGCCGTTCGCGATTTATTCCACGGCGCCACAGACGGTCTTCGTGCTTGTTTCACTGCTGGTGTGTCTGATTCCCACGACCATCGGCGGTTTACTCTCGGCAATCGGCATCGCGGGCATGGACAGGCTGGTGCAATACAACGTACTCGCGATGTCCGGCCGTGCGGTGGAAGCGGCCGGAGACGTGAACACTCTTCTGCTGGACAAGACGGGTACGATTACCCTGGGTAATCGCCAGGCGACGGAGTTCTTCCCTGCTCCGGACATTAGCACGGAAAGATTGGCTGACGCGGCACAACTGGCTTCATTTTCCGACGAGACGCCGGAAGGCCGGTCTATCGTAGTTCTGGCCAAGGAGCAGTACAACCTCCGCGGACGCGATTTGACGGGGATGCGGGTTGAGTTTGTGCCTTTTAGCGCGCAGACACGCATGTCCGGCGTAGACCTTCCCGGCACTAAGATTCGTAAGGGGTCGGCGGATGCGATTGCGAAGTTCCTCGAAGAAGAGGGTTCCAACCTGCCTCGCAAGGTGAGCGATAAGGTCGAAGAGATCGCGCGGCTGGGAGGCACTCCGCTGGTGGTAGCTGAAAACTCGACAGCGCTGGGCGTGGTTTACCTCAAGGACATTGTGAAGGGGGGCCTGAAAGATCGCCTGACGCGGCTGCGCTCGATGGGTATCCGCAGCATCATGATCACGGGTGACAATCCCCTCACCGCGGCGGTCATCGCACGCGAGGCCGGTGTAGATGACTTTCTCGCCGAAGCGAAGCCCAAAGACAAGATGGATCTGATCAAGCGCGAACAGGGTAAGGGCAAGCTGGTGGCCATGACCGGCGACGGCACGAACGATGCTCCCGCGTTGGCCCAGGCCGATGTAGGCGTCGCGATGAACACCGGTACTCAGGCGGCGAAAGAGGCGGGCAACATGGTGGACCTGGACTCCAATCCCACCAAGCTGATCGAGATTGTGGAGATCGGCAAGCAACTGCTGATGACGCGCGGCGCA
>CAYVSQ010000046.1:0-3108 GCA_964453815.1 uncultured Acidobacteriaceae bacterium
GCAACTTGATATCTTTAGATGAGTTCGCAGTCAGCCTTCATTTTGTGCGCCCATAGCTCAGCTGGATAGAGCGATTGACTACGAATCAATAGGTCGGGAGTTCGAATCTCTCTGGGCGCACCATAAATTCAATAACTTGCACGCAAAGCGATGACGCGGAATATGACATAGAGGCTCAAGCTGCTGCCTCTGCTTCCCTTCCTGCGTTCCGCTGGTTCACAATCTCTGCGACGTCTTGAGAGCAGGATGCAGGTATTGCTGGCTTGCATCTCCAAACAGGATCGGTCCAACAGCGCCAGCGGAAAATTGCCGGGCGATGCTCGTTTATCACAATCGGCCGGCCGAAATTGCGCTAAACGGATTGCCGTTCGCAGATGGAGATGGAAGGGAAGAGGCGGGAAGATGTTGATGCTATCGCAGCCGCCTTGCCACCCCCGGACAAGTGCTCCGAACCGGGATAGCAGGGCCGGTGCCAGACCGCCGGGGGGGCGGGCAGTGGCGCATCGGTCAGCACCGGGTACGTGCACCAGCACGCCGCCCGAGCGCGGGGCGACGATGTAACCGGGGCTGGCTACCGGCGCATGGACCTGCGAGCGTGAGCATTCACCTGAAAACCCCAAAAAACCTGCTCGTCAGACTTTTATTAGCGTATACTTCAAGGCTAATTTTGCTGTTGCAATAAACAGGGCATTCATGAAAATCGTGGTCATCATCGCCCGCATCTTGTTGGGCGCCATCTTTGTCGCCTTCGGCCTGAATGCCTTCCTGCACTTTCTCCCCAAGTGGTTACCTCCGGGCCTTGCAGGTCAGTTCGTGGGCGCAATGTTCCACTCCCACTACATCCTCTTCGTGAGCACAATCGAGTTGATCTGCGGCGCCTTGTTGCTGGTAAACCGTTATGTTCCGTTCGCCTTGACCATCCTCGCGCCGATCATTGTCAATATCCTAATGTTCCACATTTTGTTGCCGCCTGTGGGATGGCAACCCGGAGTTCTCGCGGCGATCTTGTGGATCATCCTGTTCATCCACTACCGCAAGTATTTCTCGTGCATATTCGTGCAGCGGGCATCCTGATCGGCAATCGCCGCGCCGAAATTTCGCCTGATTCTGGCGGGCTACCCGATCCTAAGCTAATTGAGAACGCAGACCCTCCGTTAGGTCAAAGATTCAGCCAGCTTGTGGCAGCCGCGGGCTTGAGCCTTCTGGAACGTGGAATCGCTCATCGTTTTGCCGCACCGACTCTCGTCCGCTCGCTTCACTGCAGAAAAGCCATCCGTGGACGGTCCCCGGCGCCGATTTACCCCAGGCGTTCCGCCAGCTTCGCGATCTCGCGTCACGATTCCTGGGATCCGCGGCGAATACCGGCTTCTCGTTCAAGATCAACGCCGCGGCGTGGTAAGCGAAATCGACCCGACGGTACTGCGCGGCTACTGTCCCACCCGCGCTGCCGAAGAACGGCGCAGGTTGCCGGTCTTCCAGTAGGTGTTTGAGGCACGGCAGAGCGGCCTCGCCGGTCGCAATCAGCGCACTCATCGCTGGTCCGTGCTTCGGCGAAACTGTCAAGTGGCCCCAGTCATTCAGATACTTCAAATTCGAGAGTGCGGAACACAACACTCGCGCACGCACCGCCGCCGGAATTGAAGCGAAGGCTGGTTCGGACCGGTCCTTCAGGGCGAATAACAGATGGTATGACGTGAAGTCCGGGTGGTTGAGGATGTAGTCCACCGCGGGCCTCAGCCCCTCCTCGGCGAGCTTCTCGTGCCCGACCAGTTGCGACTCCATTACGCTGAGCCTCTTTTGCGACTCGGCGATCAGGTCAGCCATCATGGGGCGGCTGGTTCCGGTTCCGGTTTCGGCGCATGGAGACTAAACATCGGGAGTGTTTGCTGATCGGGCGCGACGCGCCCCGCCGCGGGACCTCTCGCCTGCCAATTCCACGCATCGGCTGGCACTCTGCCACGCGGGACCCGGTGCGTCATGAATCAGAATCGGCAGAGGATTCAAGTGGTTCACTCCATCAGCAATGAATCCCCATGTCACCGCACCATAGACGCTCCCAATGTCCGGTCCGCGTTTGGCAACAGCCGCAGTGTCGAACGACCAGCTGAGGTTCGGCACGTTCCAGCCGGGCCAGTTATGCGTAACCGCCTTGCGCAGTGGCGTGGGGGCACTTCCCGGCTCCACAATCATCCGGTGCGGCAGCCCGCCCGGCCTGGACACCGCATATGGGTTCCCCGCATCGTCATACCCGACCCAACCGCGCTTAGTCACGCTATCGATGCTCCAACCGGTGGCCGACTGGCGCTTGGAAAGATCCATTGTGTTGGGAAGCGCCCACGCGCCGGTCGCGGTATTCGCAATATTCGCCGCCTGCACGAAAGCAATTTCGGGGGAGTTGACGGTGGTTGCGTTGGGCTGGAATTCGATGCGGATGCGGTAGTTGTAATCGCCCCCTGCCGCCGCGGCGTGCATCGGCACTGTATCCACGTCCCAGTTGCCGAACGAGTTCCCTCCCACAGGCCGCCGCCAAAGGGTGATGCGCTCAGCCGCCCGGCGCGTAACTTTGCGAGAAATCGGTTCCGTACCCGCATCGTTTACTAGGGCGTTAGCCAATTCACCCGCTTCGCGCTCCAACGGATCGCCTGGATGGCTGACCCTCGGCATCTCATTCCATGCGCCGGCAGGCTCGCCTCCCTGCTGCGCAGCGTGTGCCAGTTCGTGCACCAGGGTCCGGCGTCCTTCTAGGGTTCCGGGTGCAAAGCTACCCGCGCGAAATACCACGTGCTCGCCGAGCGTGTATGCGAGGGCATCCAGGCCCCGCGCCATCCGGTCGGCCTTGGCCCCTGAGTGAATGCGAATTTTGCTGAAATCGAACCCAAGCCGCCTCTCTACCGGTTCCCGGACGCTTTTCTCGAGCGGTGTACCCCCGGCGGGATCAGGTCACGCACCGTGGCTGTCCGTTCGCTACGGAAAGCAGTTCTGGGCGGCAGCGCGAACGCGACTGCTACCGGCTTGGAAATACTCGGCGTGCCGCCCGTCGTTCTATTAGTCCGACTGGCAAAGGTGACCATACTGCCTCACGATGCCTGCGGCGTTAGTACTGCTCGC
>CAYVSQ010000047.1:0-6245 GCA_964453815.1 uncultured Acidobacteriaceae bacterium
GCGGCGGTGTCGTGTTTGTATTTACGTTTCTCTTGTGGACAATTGCCATGGTTGTTCTCCAGGCGCTGGAGCAATGACACGGGTGGTTGGCGAATCCTCGAACCCGACAAGCTATTTTGCAGGGATAAAATGAGCCGGTTAAGAGTAAGTAATTGATCAAAATAATTGGTGGAGACCGCGTGTGGCGAACGATCTTTCCACAGTTAGACTTCATAACCTGCTTGCTTTCAATTGCTTATAAAAATATCAGAAGGTCCCAAAGCGCCTTTTACCTGGTACAGTTTTGGTACAGTTTTCGACCTAATGCCCGGCGGTATGCCCGCCGCCTCCACCAATAACAAAGCTCCTGTCAGCACACTCGGTGACATGAGCCGGAATCTGTTTTCCGCATTGCTTGCACGGCGAGTGTTTGGTCGCTCCACATCGAGAGCCCCCGCAACCCTCAAAATAACTTTCCTGCGATTTGCCCGTCCAGCGTTCCTTTTGTGTGTCCTGGACAAGGATTTGTTACACTTCGCTAGAACTCTTGATATTCAAGATTTTGAGTTCCTGCAACGGGATGCTTGTCAATAAGGTACTTGCTTCCGATCTCACGCTCTAGTGGAAATCGATAGGGCGACATAGAAGTATTGATTTAACAAACGTGTCTATCGATTTTTCTGCCATCATCCCAACTTTTCGCCGTCCGCGCGAACTGATCGAAGCGATATCCAGCGTGCTTCGGCAGCATGATTCGACTGTTGAAATCTTTGTCATTGACGACAGCCCCGAGGGATCTGCCGAGGAGGGGATTAGAGGTTTACGGGACTCACGCATCGTTTATGTTAAAAATCCAAATCCGACCGGCGGCGTCCCAAGTGTGGTTCGGAATATCGGATGGCCTTTGGCGCAAGGGACGTTCATACACTTCCTGGACGACGACGACATGGTTGCTGAGGGGTATTACGCAGCAGTCAAAGCTGCATTTGCTGCGAATCCTTCCATCGGACTCGTATTCGGGCGAATCGAACCCTTCGGGAGTGGACCCGCCGCGCAATTGGATCATGAACGTCAGTACTTCGTCGACGCGGCGCGCAAATCTGTTTTAAGCGATCGATTCGGGCCCCGCTTCGCATTTACCGGACGCATGCTGTTTGACAAAGCGCTTCTCGTTTGCAGTGCGTCCGTGACCCGACGTGAATGCGTAGCGCGGCTAAGCGGCTTTGACCCATCAATCCGGCTGATGGAAGATGCCGATTTCCATGTTCGTGCTATGCGGGAATGCGGCGCACTGTTCTTGAACCGAACTGCGATCCACTACCGCGTCGGTAGCCCCTCACTCATGCATTCACCCCATCCCACCGAAGCACAGAAGCAGAGTGAACGCCTAGGGCACCGGCAAATGCAGGCGAAATATCGCAGGGAACGTGGAGCCCTGGAATTTTATGCTCTGGCGCTACTCACACGAACCGTTCTGAAGGTATTTTGAATCAATCGTGGGTTGGACGCACGTTCATAAGCTCGGTATCGGCCGTTTGCTATGCTTCAGTTCTTCGATGCGAGTTGCGACGTAAGCGTCTGAGGTTCACTGAAGTTCACCTCTTGGCGGCTTGACAGTGAGCGACCGTCGGCCGCGACGGAATCGAAAATGCTTTGGGTCATTTTCTGAATTTACCGAATCTTCCCCGAGTCACCAAGCACGGCGCCTCGGATTTAATTCTCGTTGACATGTCTACGTGAAAAACTGACTCTCGTCCGGTGCAACTTGCCGCTTAATATATTGCACGGCGCCATAAAGAATCCGTGAGCGTCGTATGAAGAAACGCGTCTTCATTTGACCGCCGAAGTTGCTTAAGAATCGGGCCGACCCGCTTGAGTAAACGCCATCGAGATCAAGGACAAGACCCATCTCATGAGCTTGTTTCATGGCGCACCAGATTAGAAGACTTACGGCACCAGAATCAGCCGTATCGAAGGAGCGGGTCGATAACAAGTAATACATCAACCCGTGCCCCCATACGAGATACGTCATCGCGACTGGCGCGTCGGTATGATCGAACGCTGCAAGAATTACGCCACTTTCGTGGGCGCGGCTTTCCGCAAACAATGCAGAAAAGTGCTCAAAATCTATTCGATTCCTGCGACCCCGTGCGTGGACATTTTTTAGATAAAAATCGATAAAGGCTTTTGGATCATCCACACTGCGAACTAAGTATTCTTTTTCTGCCCGGCGTATGTGCTGCCTCGTCTTTAGATGCAAGCCTGCAGAAAGCTCGGTCAGACTTCTCCGGCAATCAACCTCAAAATTATACTGATGCGTCACCTCAAATTTGCATTCTTGAAACGCCAGACCATCTGCAACGGCCAGTCCGTCATCGAGTGATGGATCCAGATGCTGATGAAAATAGGAATGCCGTGGCAATTGATCAATCAGCGAGCGAGTGATCGAAATTCGCCGCTGCAATCGAGTTTGTGGTTTTCCATCGCCCGCTTCGATCGCTGGCCCAAGCATGTGTGTAAACGGCGGCATCCGCACACAATAAAAGGGCCCCCGTCGTTGCATCACATAGGGAAGCCGGCCAACGACATCATCTCCCTGTTTAACAACAGCCTCTTCGAAGTGGCCGCCTGTCGCAGCCGACAGCCACCAAGGCTCGTGAAATAACGATATCCGCAACTCATAGTCCCTCTCCGGGGGAGCCCATACGCGCAAGCGGGGAATTGCGCAGGTTCTCGGCACCTTCGGAGTTAAAATCTAGAGATTTGTCCAAAAGATATGTGTTTTGTCCAAAAGATATCTATCGAACTCTAGTTTTTACGATACCACACTGATACAAAGCCCACTAACCTCTGATATAATGCGCGCCGAATTCGCTAAGGGTGCAGGAAGGCTTAATAAAGTAGTCCCGAATCAACTATTTGGCGAAGGGCCTTTAGCAATTGACGGGCTAATGATGGTAAGAGTTCCAAGGCACAAAAAAATACATGGGCACCACCCTGGTCACTCTCATAGGGCTTGCAGCAATAGTGTGCACAACAATCTATGCAGTGAGCCTAGTGCGAGAGTAGAGCTGGGCGCATCACTCGGCACCAGCGGCCCTCGTTCGGTGGCCTTCCCCGTCCCATCGTATTTTTTTATCAACCCTATCGTTCCTCTTGTTCGGCGGACTGCTGGCGGCTGAGGCCAAGCTGTCCTTGCGTGTCACGACAGCTCTGGCCGAGCTGCTCGGAATCTACCACGGATTTCTCAACGGAATGGGAATGGGGTCGCTGAGCCTTACTACGTTGGCGCTGCTGGGTCTGGTTTCCGCAGTTTTTGCCCTCATCGCTCTATCCGCCGCGTTTGTTGTCAGGTCGCAAGCGCACTGGGCAAGAACCGCAGTTCGGGTCACGGGGAAGCTGGGTTGCAGCTTGCGGTTTGCTCATGCTGGGCTGGGTGGTTCGAAATCGATGAACCAAAGGACCGGTCCACCACCGCGCCCACAGATTCTACGGGTGCTTGACCAAGGCCACGAAGAATCCGGTTGCAAGCTTGATCAGTGTTCCTATCTAACACTCGATTTCAACGTCGGGGCTCACAACCTCACACAGAAGGGCCGCAATGGTGACTTGGATGATTTGTTTGAATGTTGAGTCGAAGAGAAGCAGGAGGCGCACTTTGTATGAGTCATTTGGGCTCTATGACGGTTGAGGTCCAGTGGGAGAAGCGATGCTGCCTAGGTTGGAGCCTTTAAATTTGACGGAATCTCTCTCACCGGTCGACCGTTAGCATTGGACCTGCAAGGACAGGCCCACCGTCAGAGCGGTGACCGCGATCTCTTTCTTAAGAGCCTTGAATTAACCCTCAACCTCATCCGCGTTTGTCTTTGGAATAAAAAGCGCAATCAGTTTGGCGGAACCGGACTCTGCAAATGTCGTCATTGCGCCCTGATCACTCCTTGGAGTGTCGCGCCAAGAGAATCGACGGTCTCGACGAAACCTCAATGATCGGAGAGAGAGCGCAGGCCGGATACTTCAGCAAATGCCGGTTTCATCCACCGCTGTGTTGTTACTATGTGCCAGCGATTCCCTTGTTCTGAAGAACCCGGACCACGACTCGCCGGTTCTGGGCCTGGCCTTCAGCCGTCTTGTCGGTGCCTACCTGCCTGCTTTCGCCCATGGCGCCAGGCGCCAGCATATTGGTGAGAGGAATGTGGCCCTGCTGTTGAATAAACTGAGTGACATTGTTGGCCCTGTCCTCGCTTAGCTGCTGATTCAGCGAAGCGCTGCCCACCGCTGAGGCGTAGCCCTTCACCTGGATCGTATAGGCAGTGATCGTTTTGGCCTTCTCGGCCAATTGCAATAGCTGTGGCTGATACTTGGGATCGAGTGCAACCTTGCCATTGGCGAAGTAAACCGTCACCTCGTCCATGATGTTGTAATCATCTAACTGCCCGAAGCGTTTGTTTGCGGCTTCAATAGCGGCCTTGTTCGCGTCTATCTTCGCCTGCGCCTCGGCCATCTGTTGCTGTTGCTCCTGCATTTCCTGCTGTTGCCGCTCAAGCGCTGCTTTCTGCTGCTCTAATTCCTCTTGACTCTGCTGGATTTGCTCCTTCGCTGGTTGCAAGCCAGCCTGGATCGTTTGCGCGTCCTCCAGGTCATTGCCCTTGAACTTGATTGAACTCGCCACGAGCTGGTTTTGGGCATTGTAGGACCCCTCTACCTGCACCTGGAGACCTGGTATGAGCGCGGCCATCGACATCTGCTTGCGTCGCGCCTTGAATATTCCCTGTATCTGGGCCACTTGTGTGTCGTCGGTGAGCACTACGACCACTTTTGACGAATCCGCAGTCTGCACCGTCATCGTGTCCCCGCTGCGCCCGGTGACCAATCCCTGGGCCTTTGAGGTCTGAGCGGTAGCAGCACCGCCATACAATAGAAGCGCTGCCAGCGATATGGTTGCGCCGAATATAGCCCTAGCCAAGTTGTTTCTTTTCAAGATTTCCCCCTTTGTTGCTGCGTTCTCAGCGGGAGCACCGGCGCGGAGCCGAACGCGACAGTGTTCTCCATAAGCCATTCGATGTGTTCTCCATAAGCCATTCGATGTCCTCAAGGGCGGTTTTGACGATAACCGGGTTTGGCACCGCTGACAGATCCGTCGCAAGGCCAGCCATGAAGATATCACCTACTTTCAGCATAGGTGTTTGAAACCGTCACCTTTGCTGCTTACGCGATGTTCGCGCTCAGGCCTCAGCAAACTGGATAACGACCTTGATGTCGTCTGGTTTGCGCTGCAGGGCGTGCAGGATTCGGGCCTCCGGTGAGGGATATGATGACGCAGTCTGCTAGGGGAGGCACCCGTATGACCCTGGCCTGTCTGCCGACATAGACCCGACCAGCCTTCGGTTCATGCAGCTCGCCAGTACGAAGCCGCGGCTTTCCAGACTGACGCTACGACTAATGGCTCTGGCGGCGTGTTTCGCACCGCGCCAAATCGTCAAAGGGGCCATGGCGACATTGCCAGTTCCCGACCAGGCGATGCTAACCCGCCCGGAATTCCAGGACAGATTTATCGCGATGATCAGAGAAGCATTGCGTGCCGGACCGCGCGGGGCGCAGTGGGATAACGCTCTGATGGTTGCCCTTGGGATTTCCGCTCTCACGATATACGCTCAGCGGTCTACCTTTGGAATGGTGAAATGGATGCGAAAGCGCCGCTTGCCATGTGGCGCTACATGGCGGCTATTCCGAACAGCCGAGCCTTCTCTTACCCCTCCGAGGGCCATTTATCACTGATATCGAAGCACCTTGAGGAAATTCTGAACGTTCTGATCGCATAAGAGCTCGGCGCAGGCTTCGACGCGTTTTGCGAGAAGTCCGCGATCTCCTGCGAACGCGCACCACGTAGTCGTCAATGGATAAGAAGGCTTGTCCGAGTTGCCCACCAACCCGGAGCTCGATCGTGAACTGATCGCCGCCCTCACTTCATGAGAAGAACGATCAACGTGGCGGCGGTCGCCAAATGAAGAAGGAAATGCGCAGTGTTTGGGACCATTCCATTTCGCGGCGGCAAGAAGGAATGCGTTTTGCCGAACATGATTTGATAGCGAGCTGCTCGCTCCGGTTCCGGTCGGAAAAGATAAGGCATCCACCAAGCGCGGATTTGCCCGATGAAGAGCAGGCCATAGCTAATCACGAGCCAGTCGTAAAGCCAGTCGGGATAGGGTCGTCTAAAGTGCAACAGGCTAAAGCACAGCCCGATCGTCCACGGTACGCTTTGAATGAGC
>CAYVSQ010000048.1:0-5478 GCA_964453815.1 uncultured Acidobacteriaceae bacterium
CCGGGTGATGCCGAGGCAGTGATCGTGATACCAGAGTGTCGTAGCGGGTTGGCAGTTCGGGTAAGACGATGGGTGGGGAATGAATTTGGGGCCGTGCTCACCATTTGCCGTGAACCACGCCTCGGGGTATCCGTCGTCGTCTGGAAGAACGCAGGCGCCGTGGAGATGGGCGACGTTGCGGACTGCGGGCAGGGAGGATTCCGCGCCATGAATCGAGTAATCGATGGGGAGAAGATGCGTCGTAGGTAGTTTGCTGACCCAGTTAATATTAAGTGCGTGCCCGGTTTGTGCTTCGATAGTCGGTCCGGGCCATGAGCCGTTGTAGCCCCAGAGGGTCGTAGGGGGAAGATCGCGATGCACCTTGCGCTGGAACTGACGCATTTCGATCTCGATGACCTCATCGACGTTGCCCGCACAGCGAATGACGGGTGGAATGGGCAATGGATCGACGTAAGGAGTCAGCTTGACGGCGCTTCGAACCGGAGTGGGTGTGGCCATGGCTTGGCCAAGAGCCGACACACCCTTCTTAAGGGTAAGTCCTGCGGCGGTGTAGAGGCTCCGATGGAGAAGTCGCCGCCTGCTCAGCATGCTTCGGAGCCCATGCTGGTGCCAGCGCTAAATGATGGAATTTCCATTACGTTTGTTCTTCGATTCCGCGTTGCACTATAAGTGCTTTCTTAGAAAGACTACTGTCCATTCATTACGAGTGTGTGAATGGGCAGCTAACTCAAAGAGGTGCCGCTGCCTTTAGTAAATTGCTGTTTTAGATAACTTTTGCATAGGAAATAGCTCCATTTCACACGGCGGCTTCCCTGTCTTATATCGCCTGGCGTTGCTGAAGGGATCGCATGAAGGCACTGATGAAGCGCGCTTCGATGCCGCCCTCACCGTCTGCGTCATGCGCTACGTCTCCGACCTGCATATTGGAAGGATCAACCCGCAAAATCTGGGTTTTGAGTTTGACGTCGCTCACAAGAAACTTGACTTGCCGCACTTTGTCCGCGAACGCCTTGTCAATGGAACTGATCTACGTTCGGAGTTGGTCGCGGTCGAGCTGCCTTTCCCAAGCTACCAGCGACTCCGCACCGCTTTGCAGCACTACATGGAACTGGAGAAGAGGGGTGATGGGGAGAAAGTGTTTGACGCCGGGACGGTGTCTCCGGGCGGACGATACACGGGGGTGGCTGGACTGGCAAGCCGATTGCGGCTGTTGGGCGATCTGCCGGAAAGCGTCATAATCCCGCCTGATTCGCAGCTCTATGAGGGACCCCTGGTCGATGCGGTCCAACACTTTCAGGAGCGCTTTGCTCTGCCACCGACTGGGGAACTGAACTACAAAACCATTGTTGAGATGAACATGCCGCTGAGCGATCGGATTGAGCAGATGCGGTTGGGGTTGGAAAGATACCGCTGGTTGCCTTACCAGTTCAAACAGCCACCCATTGTCATCAATGTTCCAGAGTTCCGTCTCTATGGGTTCAACGAAGAAGGCAAAGTGGATCTTACGATGAGAGTGAATGTGGGCGAGGACTACAACCACCAAACACCCATGTTCGAAGACAACATCCAGTACATGGTCTTTCGTCCTTACTGGACACCTCCGCCAAATATCCTGCGCAGGGAGATCATCCCCGATATGGAAAAGACTCCTTCTCTGAAGGAGCTCAATCTGGAGTTGGTGAGCGCGGGTGGGAAAGTCATTAGCTCCGGGAACGTCACTCCTGCGATGTTGCAGCAGGTGCGAGCAGGAAAGCTGGCGGTGAGGCACCCACCCGGTCCCGAGAATGGGATGGGACTGGCCAAATTCATGTTCCCAAACGCGCACGACGTCTATATCCACGATACCCCCGCGAGCCTGGATGTGTTCTCTGACGCAGCGGAAGGGGAGGGAGAGTTAAAACGGGTGGCAAGCCATGGGTGCATCCACGTGCAGGAACCAGCCAAGTTCGCGGCCTTTCTTCTTCGCAACACTCCCAGTTGGGACCTGGAACGAGTTGAGCGCGCCATGCATGAGGGCAAAGATAACATAAGGGTCAATCTTGCTCCCCCTGTTCCCGTGTTGATCTTCTACATGACCGTTGTCGTGGAAGAGAACGGGGAAGTTCACTTCTTTCGCGATATCTATTCTCACGACAGGACGCTCAGGCTGGAGTTGGCCGAGGGATACCCGTATCCAAAATGAACGGATGGGCCTGCCATCGCGGATGGGCGCGGCTAGATTTTTGGTGACTAGGGTTTGATCTCGGTCGGCGTGCAGTCCGGCACCGCGTGCCAGATTGCGTCTATCTCAGTATTGGTTACCGCGATGCAGCCCTCGATTCAATCGCCCTGTTGCTCAGCCGGTCCATCGTAGTCATTTGGAAGTCCATGGAGGAACAGCGATGAGCGCGATGGCCTGCTATCACCAACTGACTACTCAGTTCCATCACCGATCTTCGTACATGGGCACTATGGTTAATCGAATTCGGAATTTTTGCTTAGGGGATGATTTGAGTGGCAGTTGCGAAGCTCAGTTGGTGGATTGCCAACCATGTCTGAGCGTAGGAATTTAGCGCGTTTGTCGCTACCGTTCGAGAGTCTCGTACTGCGTCGAGGTAATCGATCAGAGCGATCCCGCCGTGTTCGTAGGCAAATTGAGCTATGTCGAGTATCTGTTTGGACTCCTCGAGGTAATGAAGGTTGTACCTGTCAGAGAGGCTCTTGGCCGTTTTGTAGCCGATCCAGGCCTGGGCGACGTCCGACCGCACCTGATTCTGAGCGGCCGTTGCTGTGAACTGGCTGGCTGTAGCCAGATATTTGCTGGTTTCTTTATTGCCCTGATTTCTATCGAACAGGCGTAGAGGAATGTTGATACTGAATCCAGCTGAATTGTAAGTGCCGCTGCGATCATATTCCCCTTCAAGAGTCGGATCAGTAGTGCCGTTCGCATAGGCCAGCTTTACGTTTGCATCGGCGACTCGCACAGCACTTTGAGCGGCAGCATAATCCGGGCGGGCATCGAGTGCTTTCTGTTCGAGTGAAACCAGCGTGTCGTTGACCTCCGGCGGAATCAAATCTCCGCGGATGTCAAAGTTATCGTCCGGATTGGCATAACCAGCGAGCGTTTGCAATTGGTAGCTGGACTGGGCGAGGTTGATTCGCGCAGCAGCTTCATCGGATTCAAACTGAGCTAACTGAAGGTCCAGCCGTTTGAAGTCGAGTTGGTCGATATCACCCTGATCCAACCGTATCTTATTGATATCGACCTCGCGGCGGAAGTCCTTCAGATTGTCCTGTGCGAGTTGCAGAGCGGCTTTCGCGAAGAGCATGTTCGTAAACGCCTGCTTAATTGCAAACACCATCTGCCGCGTTTGATCCTGAAGCTGCGCGGCTGTCTGGTCTGTCGTAGAGCGAGCAGCGTCCAATCTCCAACGGCGTTTGTCGCCCCGCTCGAACAGTCGACTTACCTGGGCTGAATAGGAGTATGGGTTGGAAGCGCCCTCGGCTGGAAGAGTAACGTTTGTTCCGTAGAGTGTGAAGTATGGGTTCGCTCGAACGCCTGCTTGAATCTCCTGAGCACGAACCCCTTCAAGGTTTTGACGAGCTGCCAATAACGCCGGATTGCGGGTGGCGGCAATATCCTGAATCTGTTGCAACGAAAGCGCGTTCGCAGAATAAGTTAGCTTTGGAAGGCCGGCTTCGTGTTGCGTCGGCCCTTGCTGTGCCGTTTGAGCGTAGCAAGCTGCTCCAATCCACGTGGAAACCGCAAGTGAGCCAATCAAAAATGCCCGCGCAGCGTGAGCGCGATTCGTACGGGCCGGATTATTTATAGCAGTCATAGGTGTTATCCCTTTTGCCGGTGCCGGCAAACAGGTTCAATTCGCAAACTCGAGCTCTGGTTGAGGAAGAACATCATCGGGGCGCGCAATCCACACGTAAAGCGTGGGCAACAGAAATACGTTGATGGCGAGTGCTCCGATGAGCCCGCCAACGATGACGATTGCGAAGGGCCGCTGTGAATCGGACCCGATACCGTGCGACGTAGCCGCCGGCAACAATCCCAGTGTTGCCACCAGCATCGTCATCATGATGGGTCTCAGCCGTAGCACAGCGCCTTCAACTGCGGCGATTTCGATAGGGTTGCCTTGCACACGAAGCTGGTTGATGTACTCCAGCATGATGACGCCAGTCTGAACAGAGACGCCGAAGAGTGCTAGAAATCCAACGCCTGACGAAACACTGAAGTGTGTGTGGCTGAAGAGCATAGCCAGCAGTCCGCCGATGGGCGCCATCGCAACATTGACCAGGATGAGACAAGCCCACTTTCCAGAGCGGAACATGGTGTAGAGGATCACGAAAATAATAATGAGTGTGATCGGTAGTACGATCATCAATCGCTTCTGTGAGCGTTGTTGACTTGCGTATTCACCCGCCCAATCGAGGTGATATCCCGCAGGCAGCTTCACTGCCCTATTGATTTTGGCAATTGCTTCTTCGACGGTGCTGCCAAGGTCTCGGCCACGAACGCTGTATTTGATCGCGACATATCGCTGTCCGCCTTCGCGATAGATTTCAGCGGCGCCATCTCGAGTGGCTACCTTTGTCAGTTGACTTAGTGAGACGCGTTCTCCCGAGGGAGACAGCAGACGGATATTCTCAATCGCCTCCGGAGTTCCGCGATATTGATCCTGATACCGAACGGTCAAATCATAGTGAGCTTCTCCTTGGAGCACCTGGCTGACAGCATTGCCACCGACAGCGGTCTGAATTGCATCCTGTACGTCAGCGACGTTTATGCCAAAGCGCGCAGCAGCCTGGCGATCGACAGTGAAGTTGAGGTTAGGTTGGCCGATCACGCGGAACAGCCCAAGATCCTGGACTCCCTTCACGGTCCCCATGATGCCGACGATCTGGTCCCCGAGTGACTCGAGTGTTTTGAGGTCGTCACCGTACACCTTGACGGCCAGCTCACCTTTGACTCCGCTGACGGCCTCTTCAACGTTGTCGGAGATAGGTTGGGAAAAGTTCCAGATGACTCCTGGGATCTTTTCCAACTCGCGACTCATCGCCGCTGTGAGCTCATCCTTGTCCTTGTTAAAGACCGGACGCCACTCCTCTTTCGGCTTCAAGTCGACGAAGTACTCTGTGTTGAAGAATCCAGTCGTGTCTGTTCCGTCGTCAGGCCGGCCCACTTGGCTTGCAACCTGGGTTACCTCTGGAAACGACGCAAGGATGACGCGCGCCTTATTCATGGTGGCGACTCCGTCCGTTGGCCCCTCACTCGGAGCAAGCGTACCGCGCACCCAGATCGCACCTTCATCCAGATGTGGAAGGAACTCCGAACCGAGCACTCCGCTAAAAAGAAGGAAAGCAGAGAGCGCGAGAACTCCGCCAGCAAAGCCGAATGTCACAAACCGATGTGAGATGGCCCAGCCAGCAGCGGCACGATAACGCCTGGTGAGCCAGCCCATAAATGGGTTGTGCCATTCTTTTGCCCCC
>CAYVSQ010000049.1:0-3032 GCA_964453815.1 uncultured Acidobacteriaceae bacterium
CCTCGTCTTTCCATTTTGCTCCTATCCCATCCGGCTTCGCTGAGGATGGTCGCCGCGGTTTACGACATCGATGCCGTCAACCTGGGTGAGGTCGTACTGGTGATGCGAAACAACTCGGCACGCAAGGCGAACCCTGGCTTATTCCCTTTCTTCCTCACAAAGTCGTCCCTTCCGCATCTCCTTGGGCAGACTAGCCCCCCTGGCTCTGATCTTCCGGCTGTTGGAGATACTGCTCGAGCTGGCGATCACACTCTGCGATCTGCTGCCTGGCAAAACTCATAACCTGCCTGCTCTTGCTTCAGCACGAACAGTAAGTCTTCTTGCCAGTTGCCCTCCAGATACCGCAGGATTTGTTCTTCGCTCGCCTTCACCCGAGGATTCCACAACGCAACCAGTCTATGGGGATCGCGTTCGCCCGTTGGATGGCTTTAAGGATGGCCTGTCCGGTCACTCCGCTGACATCGCTCAATACATTGGCCAACTGGATATTCGTCTGCGTCAGCGCCTTCAGTATCCGTTGGATGTGTGAGACAGCTGCCCGTGTAAGGTCGTGGCGCTGCCGCCAGTAGGTGCGCATCGTTCCTGGCTGATAACATGCAAGCCATGAATAAACTTGCACCGTTCCTCTGGTTCAACGACAACGCCGAAGAAGCCGCCGAGTTCTATCTGAGCGTCTTCCCGCACGCCCGCAAGCTCGATGAGCTGCGTTCCAAAGGCGTCGGTCCATGGCCCGTAGGCAAAATTGCCACTATCACGGTCGAGCTCGAAGGCCAGGAGATGGTCTTTCTCAACGGCGGCCCCGCGCACCAGCTCAACCCCGCCTTCTCGTTCTTCGTCCGTTGCGACTCCAGGAAGAGATCGACACCTACTGGGACAAGTTGATCGAGGGGGGCAAATCCATGGCCTGCGGCTGGCTCACAGACCGCTTCGGCCTATGCTGGCAGATTGTGCCGCGCAATATCGGCGAGCTGATCAGTCACTCCAAAGCCATGGAAGCCATGATGGGGATGATCAAGATAGACCTGCCCGCGCTGGAAGCCGCCGCGAGAGAGAACTGAAAGCCCATCTACCCATTTCCAGTCATAGCGTTTGCTGCTTTGAGACTGGTGTGAGGATGTTGCCTATGTCAGGATCTCTTTAATAATGAGCGATTTTCTGTCCTTTTGTGGGCGACTAACGCGATCGGCCAGGTGTCCAATTTTTGTCATTTAATGTAGCTCGGGGCGACCATCGTCGATCGTAACGCATGGACTTCAACTATGAGGTGACTCGTGTCCATTTGCTCAACTAACCCGGTCGGGCCGAATCGATCTGCACATCCTTGTCGAAGTGTGTTGCGGAATGGTCAGCGGATGCGGAACAGTTCGATGAAGTATTGGCCGTGAACTGATTCACGCTTGTCGGCTGCAGATAACGCGAAGACCTCCAGCCGTACATGATCGCCGAAGCACTCATCGAAGCCGATCGATTTGCCCCCCGTTCGTAGCTAATTAAAATGTCCGGTTTGTTGAGTTTAGCCAGCAGCCGTCGTAGCTGTGGCAAAGTGGGAATCCCGCGTAGTTTGCGGGATTTCCAAGTGAGGTGGGAAAGTCCGCTTTTGGACTTTTCCCCGGAGCGTCTTTTCCACAGCTTGCGCGGCCGAAGTTGTCGTTATCGGCGTGCCCTGGCTGGTGTAATGCACCAGCCGCCGTGGCCCATGAGTGATGCTCAGAGTGCCGTCCAGATGCTGGTGAGCGATGACCTTGCAGCCAGTCAATGTGCCACGCCAGCTCACCTTGTCGATCTGCAAGGTCAGGTTCTGAAGGCTGACAGTGTTGTCGCGGGATACGGTGCGCTCGAACTGCAGCGACAAGATCAGGTCCAGATTGCGCCGTGGGCTGGCCGTAAAGGCCGTGCCGCACTGGGCAGCGGGTACCTGAAAGCGGCGGTTGAATTCGGCTACATAGTGCGCGTGCAGGAAATGATTTGCCTCTGCGAGGGTGGTGATTTTGTGCAAGCGCAGTTCTTGCGGCAGCCGGCCCTGCCAAGTTCCGAAGTTGCGTTCCGAACGGCCGCGCGCCTGTGGCGAGTAAGCCGGAATCATCTGCACGCCGAGATCGCGCAGAGCCCTTCCTAGCTGCGTCACTGGATGCGGATCTACCTTGCCGCCGGCCTTGGGAGTAAGCCCAAAATGGCTGCCCCGGTCCGAGTACAAGGCGCAGAACAGCCCCTTGCGTTCGACGACCTCGCGTATCGCCGCCATGACCGTAGCGGTCGATTCCTCCTCCACCAGCTGCGCGTAATAGATCTCGCTGGTGGCATCATCGAGAATCACGATCAGGTCGTACCAACGCTCATCCTGAAACCACTGATGGCGGCTGCCGTCTATGTGCAACAGCATGCCCGGTAACGGCCGCCGTTCGCGCCGTCGGCGGTGGACACCACGTTTGCGCCCCTTGGCTACCAGCCCGGCGCCCTGCAGGGCAAGCTTTACCCAGGTGTAGCTCCATTCGATCCCATGCTCCTCGCGCAGCTTCTCGTGGAAGTGGCGCACGTTCAGGTCGAAATACTTCTCCCGATAAAGCCCCAGCATCCGCTCGACTTGTTCCATGGGAACACGCCTGACGCTGGGCTTGCCCCGTCGCCGATCCATCAGACCGTCGTAGCCCTCTTCTTCATAGCGCTCCCGCCAGCGTCGCATCTGTCGATCACTGATCCCCAGGATCTCGGCTGCCTGCCACCAGTTGATCTTCTTCGCCATGGCTCGCAATATCACTTCCTGCGTCTTCATCGTCCGCTCCACTGCGGCCCTCGGATAGTTCTCCATGCTCCTCTGCATGGACTCATCCTCGCCGCCCGCTAAGCGGACATTTCATGTGCTAACTCGACCGGACATTTGATGTGTCAACGACATTTTCACAAATAGCCTCTTGCTAACTTCTGGAGATCGCCTTACTCTGACTTCGCACTTAACCCCGGTCTATAGCCTTCATAGCCAAGCTCATCAACGGTTCATGTAGAGAGCAAATCGAGGCTCCGCTGTTGCATCTGAA
>CAYVSQ010000050.1:0-3744 GCA_964453815.1 uncultured Acidobacteriaceae bacterium
ACTCATCGACGACGATCACAACGAGCTATTTCTTGCGAGTAGTATCTGCGACGCATGATGCTTCAAGGCGCTCGATCCGTGGTGATGCAGATGGAACGAAAGCCTTCCGCTGGGGGCAGGTCAGCAGAGGTAGTACCTATTTCAACAAGTTCCTAGATCTGTTTCTCGCACAATCCAGGGCTAGACAGGAGAGCTTTATCGTCTATTGCGTTTTGCAAGGAAGCGCGGAGTATATCGGCTTCGCTGACCTTTATACGGCGCCGGGCTCGGTTGATCCAAAAGTTGCCGCGTATGTCGAGCAAATACCCAATCATCTTCACGCAGAACTCGGCAATGAGTTTGGGCCGGCGAACTGGTACCAAGTCGCCCCCGTAACGAAAGATAACCAGGTCTACGGATATAACGTCGATTCTTCGTTTGCTAAATTGCAGTCACAACTTACGGAATATTGCACGAGTGTGGTCGGCGCGAAGCTGGACTACTCCAAAGTGATTTACAAAGAACTTGACTCCCCCGATACGGATTGAGGGTGCGGGGAATCGTACCGTATGCTGAAACACCCTCTCTCCCAAAGGGCTACGATCCAGGAGGACCGTTAGCCCGTTGCACATCCGCATGACCGCGGATTGCCTTCGTCTGTATGGATGATGTGATTTGGCTGCTATCGATCCTTATTTGCTTTAGAAGATCCGTCATCGCGCTCACAAGACTTGTTGCGTTTTGTTGCAATCCCATCTGTGTCCCTGGAAGATTGACGTGCACCAGCAGTCGCCGGAAAACGTCGCCGCTCACGGAATTTGCAGTCGCCCGATCGGGTATTGGCGTCAATTTCTCCACTGCCGAGATCAGATTCGGATGTTTCGATTGTTCGAAGGATGCGATCTGTCTTGCCAAGGCTGTAAAGTCCTTCCTGTGCTCGCCGATTGCACTGGTTCCATAGACGCTGGTCGACCCTGAAATTAGCTTTCCGTTCACCATGACCATTCCTGCCGGCGCACAATAGTTGGCCAGTAGGGTTACCTCGCCCAAGTCGACTTCCCAAGGGTCTTTGCTCATGTCCAGATTCACCATGTTATGGCGAATCAGTTCCGCTGTATAAATTGTCAAAAAGTCTGTCGCAGCAACCTGGCCAGAGTTAGGGAGAGCGGCTAATCCAGTCGAGGTCGACTTGGCAAGCAGTTCAAGAATTACGTTGTCCAGCTTCACTGCATCTGTTGATTTCGCAGTCTTAAGATAGGCGTCGAGTTCCCTCAGATATGCACTATCCGACTGATCTAGTAGCTTCCGTCCTGGAGCTACTCCATAACTCCGTCCCGATTGGACGATCGGACTCTGATACGCCACGTTGTAAAAAGCGTTATTGGCGTCGATCTGCACCAAGACTCCCGATGAACTAGCCAGCAGAGCCGCCTCATACGATCGGTCCAGAGCAAGATTCGAACGAGCTGGACTTTTTAGGTGCGTGATAAATGGCAGCAGAGTTGATCGAATCTGCCGCGGTGACAAGGACTTTCCCTGGATCTGCCCGATGATCGCAGTGAAGTCACTTTCTCCACCTAGGAACTCTCCGTATAGATTTGCAGCCAGGCTGGGATCAAACGTAGCTACCGCCGCCGTGATAGTAGTGGGTTTTGCGATTACGACCGGTGTAATGTCATCTTTCTGCGTTGCGGCATAAATCCCATTGGGATCGAGCATCGTCACCAGATACGGTTTGCCCACAAACTGCGACAAGTCGACGGTCCTGGTGGCGCCTCTAGCAAGACCCTTATCTACGTTTTGCGCTGTAGCCGAAATTACCAGCGCGTTCAACGTTAGCAAGAGGGCCGAAAGCGCCCGTAGAATTTTAATGATCATCATTCCTCCTCAAAGAGTGGAAGGGCGATGTACTCTTGCGACAGTAAATCGTCGGTGAACTAAGTGGATCGAAGTAGCCGCGATGATCCATTGTGCCGGTAGCCTGGAAACCTCTCAGTCAGCCCGTGATTGATTATCGATTGCGTCGAATGGCTTCCCGATGACAAACGCGCTTTTTTACCGAACAGAGGTACGGCTCGACCAATCCGTTATCGGGACCCACGCAGGCCAGTCCCAGATTTTCGCGAAGGACTTGAAGCAGAGGAAGCCAAGTCGCCGCTGTCGTTGACAGTGGTTGTCCGTTTACCTGCAACTGGATCGGAATAGGACCTGGAGCGAGTGTGAGCGCCCGCGCTAAACGCGAAGTACCCTTCTTGCACTTGCTCGCCATCTTTGTCTTCGTGGCATCAGCTCTCCTACTTGCAAAGATTTCGGTCCAGGTACTGCCCGCTGGTCGCTCAACGCTTCTCGTGTATCTACGCGCCAATCAGCGACTTAGCTTCACAGCAGACGCTCGGTAATCGAGCAAGACCACTCCTGGGCTCAGGTTGCGTTTCCAGCGAAAATAGAGTCAACTCGAAAGCGCAAAAAGATCCAAGATTTCGAGTCGCACGAATATTAGCACATCGAGATATTCGTATCTCAACTCAAAATTAACCGACCCTCGACTTCGTCGAGGCCCAGTGGAGCGAGACCAATATGATGCAGTATGACCCGCCCCGGCGGCTGAATCCGACGCCTCCACAGGATCCCCTTGAGATTGAACTTGTCTATAATCTTCGATCGTGCGGGACCTGCCAATTCTTCTGGCCTCCTGATTCGCCGCAGCCCTACGGCCCTTATCCTGCCTATGACTTTCTATCGAACACGCCAACCGAAGCGCCCGCTAGGAAGACGGGCAGTTCCTTCGTCTGGATACAGGGAACAACTCGGCCTCAGACATTTCCCGATCCCGAGGTCATGGACGGCTGCCGTAAAGCGCCAATCATGACCATCGGAATCAATCCGAATCTCACTGCCTTTGCCTCCGGAAAGACGGGCGCCTCATGGTGCTATCCCAGCTTCTCTAGCGCAGACGGTACGGACTCATGGACGAAGTACGCTTATTACTACCGATATCGGTCGGTTTATCAAGAACACTTTGCCCTGAAATTCATCGAACCCTTCTTACTCCCCGACGGAAGAATCACGGCTCCAAAATCGGGTGTCATGAAGGAGTTCTCCCGAGCCAGCGATGACCCGGCTTTCGAGATCAGGGTGCAGTATGACGGCGATGCAAATGTATCGTCTCTCCACCTTCCCGGAACACTGGGCGGCCCGCGGTATGTGGTGCTCGTCGACGCGGGAGAGAAGTTTGCGAAGGGCGATCCACTCGCGGCGCGCCTGACTGTTCCGACTGGTCATAGAGCGAATGTCTACGCGGAACCGATTGGCTATTACACCCAGATGCTGCCTGTACTCCAAACCTTTGAAACATTCCTCAAACAAAAAGGGCATGCCGACGCCGCTCTCCGGATAGGAGAAGACGTTGGCCAGGTTGACATGATCGCCTGCGCAACGCCGCATTGGGGTCCTCCATGGCTAGGCGGTAACAGTCAAAGTGTCAACACGATCATTTCTAATTGCGTTAACAAGAACGCATGGGCAATGAAACAGTTGGTGCAAACCAAGCCTGCAATTGTTTTCCTGGTAGGTCAGTCTTCATGGAACATGTTTCGCCAGTCTTTCGGGGACCTGCTGGTCACAAAAACACCGCTACCCAAACTTCCTGAAGACGGGCCCTACACTCTGCTACGTATGACGACTCAGCAGGAATGCCGTTTGGAGTTTTCGACAAAGGTCGACGGCCACGCCTACGCCCTGTCAACGCGAATCATTATCACGCCA
>CAYVSQ010000051.1:0-6019 GCA_964453815.1 uncultured Acidobacteriaceae bacterium
CGATAGCCTCATCTTCCACCTTTACGACTGGGCAGGGAAGGCGGGCAACGTCGAAATTTCGCTGCCGGCGGGAGCGACAGGGGCGACCGAAACGAATTTGATGGAGCAGCCCGAAGGTGCTGCGCTTGCGGTTGTGGGAGACAGGGTCACGGTGCCTGTCGGGCCCTTCGCAATCATAGCCGTCAGAGTGAACTATTCCCCATCCAACCAGAAATAGCGGCAAAGCGTGCGCAAGCAGACAATGTTGCACATCGCTCCACCATCCACTTGCGCACGCCTTTGCAACGAGTTCCGTCTCTAGAGATCGCCAACATGTTTGACCGAATTAGCATCCTTGGCTAAACTCAGGTCACGCTATACTCTCCTGAGAAGGTCGCAGTTTGCAAGGCCTATCCCCGCCGTGCCCGGATGAGTGTGTTGGAGACGCATACTTGTTTTTTGGTCCTGCCGTAGTTTCGATCGCATTCCGTCTTCCTATAGCCTTGCCACGATCCGACGTAACTTCCAGATGAGAGTGAGTTTCATCGCTAAGAGAAAAACATTCGTCCCCCGGAAAGTGTCTTCAAAAGCTGAAGCATTCGAGCCGCTTCACAATGGAATCTCGCAGAATCAACTGCCGTTACAGATAGACTCCAGACAGGGTTAAGTTTGTTCATATGCCTGGAGTTTCTTGCGAAGCTTCTTCTGTGTCCGTTGACCGATACCGGCGAAGGCATGGATAGGCTGAGTTTAGGTCGACGATAAGGAGCGCATAGGAATGCAAGGGTGGGCAGTTCCTCCCCAGGGAGCACAACCAGGCTCAGCGACCGGGACAGGCCCGGCTCCGGAACACACCGTTCTAACGCCCGCCGATTTTCGCAAGATCCTCATCAAGCGTAAATGGATCATAATCGCCGGTCTTGCCATTGGCGTAGCCTATGCGATTTTCTACATTGTGACGACCGTGCCTCAATATGAAGCGGTGTCCCGCGTTCATATCGACCTTAGCCGTTCGACGAATATCGGTATCGAGGACTTGATCGAACAGAAGCTCGGCGGCGGCGAAGACAGCTCGGAGAAGCTCCAGACCGAGATCCGCATCATGCAGAGCGAGTCTGTAATCATGGAAGTAGCGAATTCGCAGGATCTCTTCCATAAGGCTCCCTACTCGAAGTTGTTCAAGGAGCATCCCTACGACGGTCAGTTGACTCCAGTCCAGCGCTACAACCTCATCAGCGCGTTCCAAGGTGCGACCAAGGTGCTGGTTCTGCCCAACACGGAAGTAGTGGAAGTGCATTTCCAGAATTCCGACCCTGCGGTCGCTGCGAACGTCGCAAACTCCATCGTCGATGCCTACCTGGACCGTGATCTGCGGTCGAGATTCGAAGGCACCACAAGGGTGTCCAACTGGCTCACCGGTCGGTTGAACGAGGTAAAGAAGCAGGTCGAGGATTCGCAGAAAGCTCTGACAGACTATCAACGGCAGAACAATCTGCTCAGCCTCGACTCTCAGGGCGGCAATCTGCTTACCGACAGCCTGCGCACGGTGAATCAGCAACTTGCCGAAGCTGAAGCCGATCGCATCGTCAAAGAGGCGCGCTACAAGATGGCGCAAACCCGCAATCCCGATCTGCTGATATCGGTCGCGCCCGGCACGGTGCTGGGTGGTCTCCGGGGGCAGCAAGCCGATCTCATGGTGCAGGCAGCGCAGTTAAAGTCGAAGTTCGGTCCGGATTACCCCAAGGTGCGCGAACTCGATAAACAGTTGGTAAGCGTGCAGGCGGATATTGACGCGGAGATCAATAATCTGACGAAGCGGTTCGCCGAAGAATACAACGCCGCCGTTAAGACCGAAGGGCTCTTACAGGAACGGCTGAACACGACCAAGCAGGAGGCCTTCAAGGAAAATGAATCCGCGGCGCAATTCGATATCCTGAAGCACGGCGCCGAATCGGCGTCTGAACTCTATGACGGGTTGCAGATGAAGCTCAAGGAAGCTGGCATTACCGCCGGCTTGAACTCGAACAGCGTCGATATCATCGACCGTGCGAGTCTCCCGCCGTATCCGGTTCTTCCCAAAAAAAGATCCGCTCTCATGTTCGGATTTCTGGGCGGGCTGATTGGCGGCATTGCACTGGCCTTCTTCTTCGAGAGCCTGGATGACACCATTCGCACCTCGGATGACGCTGAGGCTGTTTCTCAATTGCCAACCCTCGCGGTCATCCCGCACTTCGTGATCGCCGGCCGTAAGAGTTCCAGCGCCGCCAGTCCAGCGGAAAAGGTTGAGCAGCAGAGGCTGCTAAAGGTGTCGCCAGACTTGGTTTCCTATGTCGATCCGCAGTCAGTTGCCGCCGAAGGCTTTCGCACCCTCAGGTCGTCGATTTTGCTTTCAGCCGTAGATCACGAGCCAAAATTGCTGTTGATTACAAGCAGCTTCGCGGCCGAAGGCAAATCCACTTCTGCGGCCAACCTGGCAATTTCCTTTGCCCAGCGATCGGCCCGCGTGCTGTTGGTCGATACTGACCTGCGTAAGGGAACACTGCACATGAAGTTCCGGCTCTCCAACCGAGCCGGACTTTCGACGCTTCTTGCACGGGAATCAGGCAATGAAGTCTATGAGCGTCCTCTACCCGAACTTCCGAACCTAACTGTGCTCTCGCGTGGCCCCATCGCCCCGAACCCTGGTGAGATGCTGGCTTCGCGCGCCATGGAGGAGCTGCTGGCGCAGTGGCGCACCGAGTATGAACACATCATCCTGGATTCCTCGCCGATCCTCGCAGTTGCCGATACGCTGAGCCTCGCTCCCCAGGTCGATGCTACTTTCATCCTGGTGCGTTCAGGCGTCACTCGCAAAAGGGCGCTGGTTCGAGTCCGCGAACAATTACGCCGGGCAAGCGCCCGGGTGCTTGGCACAGTCATCAACGACGTCGATTTGCGAATGGAGAACTACTACACTTATTCCAAACGCTACGACTACGGCTACAAGAGCAATTACGGAGCCGGATATGGAGTCACCGATGACGAGAAATAACATTCCGCGCATCAAGTCTTGGCGATTGCTGCTTTTCTTCTTCTGCTTCGGCGTGGCGGTCACGAGTTGCGCCCAGACCGATCCCACCCAGAGCGATCCGGACAGGACGCAAAGTACTTCCAACGCCGACAAGGCGCCAAACATCGCGATCGGCGCCGGCGATCAGTTGGATATTGAGATTTTCGATACGCCCGAGCTTTCGGGTTCCGCGCGCGTCAGCCAGACCGGGGAAATCAATCTAACGGTACTGGGCAGCATTCAGGTGGCGGGCCTCACCCCCAATCAGGCGGCGCGCAAGATCGAGTCAGAGTTGAAGTCCCGTGGCCTGCTGATCGATCCGCACGTCACAGTGGCGATCGCCGAGTACGCTACCCAGGGAGCAACTGTGACTGGTGAGGTGCATAATCCGGGCCTGTATCCGACACTCGGAAGCCGCCGGTTGCTCGACATGATTGCTCTGGCGGGCGGCGTGTTGCCGACTGCAGGAAGAACAGCTAGTGTTCTCCACCGTGACGATCCCCACAACCCTCGCAATATAGTCCTGGTACCGAACAACAATGCTTTGTCAGCCCAGGAGAATCCGGTGATTTCTCCCGGCGATACAGTAGTGATCGACAAAGCCAGCATCGTCTATATTCTGGGCGATGTAGGCAAAGCGGGCGGCTATCTGGTCGACAACAATGAGCGCCTCTCTCTCATTCAGGCCCTCACCCTGGCTGGCGGCTGGACCCGAACCTCCGCTCAGAGCAAGGTAATACTGATTCGCCAGGTTCCGGAGGGCAGGGAAGAGATCAAGCTCGATCTCCGGCATGTGGTCCACGGAGAACAGGCTGACATCAAAATGAGTAATGGCGACATTCTCTTCGTCCCTTCCAGCCTGGGCAAGATATTTGCATATCAGGGAGTCGGTGCTGTCGTTAACGGTGCGGAGCAGGCTTTGGTCTATGGGACCATATATCGATAAAGCGCGGGATGCCCAAGATCCGCGAGCGCTCCTGGGAAGAGGTAGAGAGGAAGCGCAGCGTTGAACGGGACCAGAACAGCGTCGCCCGGAATGCAGTTTGGCGCAGCGATGTTGCCGACGCGTGTGCTGGGCGAAGACTTCGCTCCCCCTCGTGCACTTTACCTTACCCATATTCCGGCGATATTGATGCTCACCGGCCTCGTTACATGGATACTCAGCAATGAGCTGTCGATGGTCGTCTCGGCTGCGGTAGCAAGCTTGATCGCCTGCTACCTGCTCTGGGAGTGGTTATTTCGCGAAGCACCAACCCGCTTTTCCACAATCCTTGCGATGACACTTCTGCTCGGCTATGGGCTTGGAGCCGTCACTACATGGCTGACTCTCCCGAGGGGCGGACTGCCACTAGCGGCGGTTCTAGGCGCTGACGAAGGTGTTCTCGCCCGCGGCATGGCCGCCGTATTAATATCGGGGGCGCTTCTATGTTTCTTTGGCGAATTGTACGAACGTCCTCTCTTTGGCAGGGAATTTCGCATCCCGCTCGATAGTCGTACGAACGCGCTGATTTACCTAGGAACTATCGCTATTGTCATTGGATACTTCACGCATACTCTCGGTTTTCGAGGACAAACGAATGTCTTCGGAGAACAGCAAAGCCCATTTTCGGCGCTGCTGGCATGGTTTTTTTCTCCACTCACGGCCCTTACGGCAGCTGTGCTTCTGTCAACCTCAAAAGGGCTGTCGAAACTGCTCTTAGGGATTTGCACATTGATTCTTTGCACATTTCTAATGACCGTAGGCCGACGAGTTATCATCTACACCGCCATCGAAATTCTGTTTGCGCTGCGCCTTACTGGATATCGGCTGAAGGGGGCGCTTTTCAGGAAGGCCTTGTTGCTTGCTGCAACATGCTTTTTCATGGTCCTTGGAGTAAGCGTCTTCTCGCTGTTACGGCTGGCGGCATCTGCAAACCACTCTGACGCCAATACATCCCTCGATCAGCGGATTCAGATTGTCATGACCTGGGCGGAGGATGGAACCGCACTCACCCGCGCCATAGAAGCACAGGAAAGCAACGTACAGAGAAAGAGACCATTCGTGCTGGGTTTTTTTGCGGATGTTCTCGAGGGAAGTTCACAAAAGACACCCGGGTTTGGGAGAGATTTCATGGGACTCGCGTCCATGGCCGTGCCCAGACTCTTCAACCCAGGAAAGGATCTCACTTTCGGGGAAGAGCCCCTCGACGACGAACTCTTCGGGCTCACATACAAGGATGCGGCAAACTCGATTCTCACCAATGGCGCAACGGACTTCGGCCTCCTGGGCGCGATCGTCTATCCATTGCTTCTTGTTTGGCTCTTTCGGTTCTCCGTTGAATCGCTCTCAAGGTTCTTACCTGCTGTTCCAATGGCGATCATTGTATTAGGTACGATTTTCTGCCTGCTACAGGCGGAGAACTCCCTTAATGCTTACTTTGTCACGATTCGTGACGCAATGATCTTTTCGGTCATACTGCTCATATTCTTTCGTTTGCCACGCATTCGGATCCGAAGTCAATAGGTTTCGTCTTAGGAACGTCGCGATACAATAGGCTATGCGAACCGAGATTGGCCCAGCAGCTTGGATCCTTGCCTGTCTATTGCTGGGTTACGCCGGTACCGCTGCGGGACAGGATGCAGTCTCCTCTTCTTCGACCGCGACCGTTAGCATGAGTCTTCCTTTGACCCCTACAGGTTCTGCTGCGTCAGGCTCAGTCAACGATTCATCTGGAGGAAATCTGGCACCAACCGATGCGAGCGGATCCTCTTTATCAAATATGACCGTAAGCGCCGGCGTTTCCGTGTCGTCGATGGGTGAGATGCCGAGTGGGCAGCGCCGAGTGAAATCCTCAGCGTCAAACGGCGCGGGGAGCTCTTTTGGCGTTCCTTCGACCGGCTGGGGCGTTGGATCGTCAAAAACCGGAGATTCCACGTTTCAACCTGGACAAGCAACCAAATCCGGAATTGCCCAATGGGGTCTTGGGTCGTCGACTAGAGATTTCGGCTCTC
>CAYVSQ010000052.1:0-10345 GCA_964453815.1 uncultured Acidobacteriaceae bacterium
CCGCTCAACCCGGTGGTAGAGACTGCGGTTCAGGTTCGCGATCGCATTCTCGAAGTGGCAGCCGTTCTGCCCCTCGATCAACTCGGAACGACTGACGACTGCGGCTTCGCCCCGTTTGCCGATGACACTTCGACTGCTCGGGATACCGCATTCCAGAAAATTCAGGCCAGAGTTGAAGGAACAGAGCTGGCGAATCGAGAGCTCGGTTACTGAAGCTCGTCCTATGTCTTAACTGTCTTGCGGGCTGAAATTTGTCTCCTTTCAACCAAGCGCTGTTCCCACCCAATCGTCGGAGAGGCGATTTTTTGAGGCGAGTTATGAATCGGCGAAATTTCTTGCGAGCGAATGGCTCAATCTGTGCTGGTTGGGCTCTCACCAAGGCGCTGCCTGTTCTGGCGGATACCCCACCGGCAGGCGGATGGCGAACATTCGAGGTCGTCACCAGAGTTGAGCTGCTGAAGCCTGACGGAGTTAGCCACATTTGGCTGCCGGCGCCGCTGATTCGCGACACGCCCTATCAAAAAACAATTTCGGACCGGTTCACGGCAGAGGGTGGAACGGCCAGGCTCAGCGAGGACAAGCAAAACGCTCTCGGGATCGTGTCCGCGACGTATGCCGCAAACGCCAAGCCGGTGCTGACGCTGACCAGCCGCGTATCGCTGAAAAACTACGTTGTCGATTTGTCCTCTCGAGGAACAGCGCCGCCCGTTTCACGGACGGAACTGGACTACTTTCTTCAACCCAGCCGATACGTGCCGACAGACGGCATTGTGAAAGCGACTGCGCTGAAGGCAACCGCCGGCGCGACTACCGACACGGAGAAGGCGCGGGCTATTTATGAGTGGGTCGTGGAAAATACGTTCCGCGATCCCAAAGTCCGTGGCTGTGGTCGGGGCGACATCCGATTCATGTTGGAATCCGGCGATATGGGCGGCAAATGCGCCGATTTGAACGCTCTGTATGTTGGCTTGGCGCGCTCGGTGGGCTTGCCGGCGCGGCATGTCTATGGTTTGCGGATCGCGAAATCAGAGCTGGGCTACAAGAGCCTCGGAGTGGCCACCGATAAAGCAACGAAGGGACAGCACTGTCGCGTGGAAGTCTACCTGCGCGAGCGCGGGTGGGTGCCTGTGGATCCAGCCGATGTTCGGAAAGTAGCTTTGGAAGAACCCCCCGGGAATCGCCCATTGACCGATCAAATCGTGTCGCGAGCCCGCGATTATTTGTTCGGTTCATGGGAGATGAATTGGATGGCATACAACTACGCTCATGACGTGGAACTACCCGGATCGGACAACAAACCGGTGGTGTACTTTATGTATCCGCAGGCGGAAACCTCGGAAGGATGCGTCGATCCGTTCGATCCGGATAACTTCAAATATGAAATCACAGTGAGGGAAATGAGCTAGAGCCGAACTCGCAGCATCGGGGCGAGCCTGGTCAGGCAAAGCGTTCCATTTTGGAATGGAAGCAGCACTTTGTCTTGTTCTGAGAAACTCAGTCTAACCCACGACGAACGCAGCGGGTCGGTCATTCTCCAGAAACTTCAGACGGGCCAGATTAGGAATTGGTGCCAGGCGAAAATGCAGCGACCTCCTGGTCCCGAACCAACAACAGATTCATTAACCTGTCCCGCTTAGAGGTTTGTTCTGGGTGTTGTACCCTCCCTGCATGGTATTCGGGAGCACCGACAATCGGTCCGAATTCTTCCTGCAAGACTTGCAGCAGATACCCTTTCTGGGAGATTCATCCGAAAGATGGGGTGGAGTTCGTCATCCCACGGATAGGATTCGGTCCGGATGGGCATAGTCAAAGAGACAAGGTTTTCCGGCGCAACCTCTGGAAGGTAGGCCATCACGCTTTTGAAGTCGCCGACCTGTTCGAGTACGCCAACGTGTTGGCCAAGTACGTGGACATTCAACTTCATGCCGCGCCACCTCGCTCACGTCTGTGTTCATCGAGGGTGCTTGACTTCCCGACTTCGGTGAAGGTTATCTCCATTCCTAGAAGTGCGAGGACAGCCAGCAGTTTGCGGCTGCCGAATTCGGTCAACTGTCCTCGTTCGAAACGCACAAGAGACTCCCTCGATAGTCCAGAACGTGCCGCAACCTCGCTTTGATGTAGCTTGAGGGCCCTTCGCCGTGCTGCGACTGCCCCGCCGAGTTCAGCTAGAGTCTGCATAAGTGATATATATCGCGCTCTAACGCGCCATTCAAGCTAAATGTGCTGCAAATATCACTTTTCAGAGAGTTGCCACCAGCCCGGATCGGCAGCGCCTCTTTGCAGGAAGTCAATCTGAGCGTCCATCTCGGTCGTCGTCGGCAAAATGACGTGGAGCTACTCGGATTTTTCTATTGGCGGGTTGCCCCTTGGTGCTTCCTTAGCCGCACAGGGAGAAATCCCATAACTGATTGATTCCTAAAATGGTCGAGGAGAGAGGATTCGAACCTCCGACCCCCGGTCCCGAACCAACAAACCGATGTACTAAGATGTTGTTTCGTTTAGGTTTGTTCTGCGTGTTGTACCGCCTTTTTGTCTGGTATTCGGGAACGAGTGGACCCAACTTGGACCCAAGTTCGGGTTCGCAGACTTATCTTGATAAAGAAGAAACTTAGCCGATGCCCGTTCACTAACGGTCAGGCACTCTATGCCATGCGCGAGCAACTTGAAATTGCATTTGATATACAGCATGATGTACATCTGCGTGATGTATAGATGTATATCTGAGGGAAGGGTCCATTGGAACGGGCAATCAACGTTCCATTTGAGAATCAATGGTTCGGGTGGCATATCTTATTTCTTGCCGCCGCCGCAATAGCCAGGTCCAGATTGTCGGCTACATCATCCGTGACATACACAATTCTACGGCGTATGAATAAATAAACCGCCGGTCCCGCATTGTTGTCTCACCCTTCCTCCCTCCGTGCCGGCATTGAGGTGTCTCAATGACCCGCCGCACCTGGTTCTGGCTAACTACTGCGCTTGCATTCTCGCTCTTGCTCTCAGTACTGCCGCCGCTGGGGGTGGGTCAGGCCAGCGTGCAGGGACAGTGGACCACGTTGTCCAACACCATGCCCATCAATCCCGTCCACGTGGCCCTGCTGACTAACGGCAAATTGCTGGTAATTGCCGGCTCAGGAAACTGCCCACTGACGCAGTCCGGCTGTCCATCGGGGCCACCCTACGGCCCATCGAATGGCTCCGGGGCATTGCTTCTGGATCCTCTGACGGGACAGACCATCAGCCAGTTTTCCCTCTCCTGGGACATGTTCTGTAATGGCATGGTGCTCCTGGAGGATGGGCGCCCATTCATAGCCGGGGGCACCATACAATATGACCCCTTCTTTGGGCAGCCGCAGGCAGCAACTTTCGATCCGCGGACAAACACGTTCAGCAATGCTCCGAACATGGCACATGGACGCTGGTATCCAACACTGTTGACCCTGGGCGACGGGAGAGTCATGACGTTTTCCGGTCTGAAGGAGACCGGCGGCACCGACACGGCTGTCGAGTTTTACTCGGCTGACACGGGCTGGGGTGGGGAGTACATTGCACCCTGGACTCCGGATCTCTATCCATGGTTGCACCTTCTGCCGAATGGCAAAGTGTTTTATGCAGGTGCGCAAACCATATCGAAGCTTTTCGACCCTTCGACGAACACCTGGAACACGAATGTTGCCACAACGAATTACAGTGGAATGCGCACCTACGGTTCATCTGTTCTGCTCCCTTTGACGCCGAACAACAACTACGACCCGAAAGTGATGATCATGGGCGGCGGGAACCCCGGTACCAACATCACTGAGGTCATCGACATGGGCACGTCGACCCCGGCATGGCAATATGGGCCAAGCATGAGCCAGGCGCGGATTGAGATGAATGCGGTGATTTTGCCCAACGGCAAAGTTCTGGCTCTCGGCGGTTCCGTGAATGATGAAGACACCAAGACGGCAAGCCTGAATGCGGACCTCTATGACCCTGTAAGCAACACCTTCTCTTCAGCCGGGGCAAACGCTTATCCTCGGTTGTATCACTCCGTGGCGCTGCTTCTTCCGGATGCGACGGTATGGTTCGCCGGCGGCAATCCCGTCCGGGGCAGCTATGTGCAGCAAATGGAGATTTATCAACCAGCGTACTTGTTCAACGCGAACGGCACACTCGCTACGCGTCCGTCGATCACAACCGCGCCGACCGCAATCGGTTATGGCATAGACTTCGCTGTGGCAACGCCGGACGCCGCTAACATATCTTCTGTTGTTCTGGTGCGTAATGGAACCGTAACGCACGCGTTTGGAATGGATCAGCGTGAGGTGGGTCTGTCCTTCACTGCGGCGAGCGGAACACTGAATGTCACTTCGCCTCCAAATAGCAATATCGCCCCGCCGGGTTACTACATGCTGTTCATTCTGAATCAATCGGGCGTACCCTCAGCGGCGAGTTTTCTTCAGGTAACCTCACAGCCAATCCCACAACCAGATTTCCTGGTCACGGCCACACCATCGTCCCAGACTATCTTTCAGGGAAACGGCACAAGTTACACGGTGAACGTAACGCCCTCTGATGGATTCACGGGAAACGTGAACTTCAGCGTAACCGGATTGCCCTCTGGCGCAACGGCCAGTATCTCGCCCAGCTCAGTTGTGGGTTCGGGATCTTCCACCTTGATGGTGAATACTTCGAGTTCGACTCCAGCTGGCACCTATACCCTTACCGTCACGGCAACCAGCGACACTTTGACTCGCTCCACGCAGGTGAAACTTGCCGTGAATGCTTACTCAGTCGCGGCCACACCATCCTCCCACCCCGTCTTGCAGGGAAGTGGCACCACTTATAGCGTGAACGTAACCCCGTCCAGTGGATTCACGGGAAACGTGAACTTCAGCGTAACCGGATTACCTGCTGGGGCAACGGCCAGTTTCTCTCCCAGCTCAGTTGTGGGTTCGGGATCCTCGACTCTGACGGTGAATACTTCGAGTTCGACTCCAGCCAGCACCTCCATCCTCACAATAAATGGAACCAGCGGCAGTCTGACCTACTCCACGCAGGTAATCCTTGCCGTGAACACTTTCTCACTCACGACCACCCCATCCTCCCAGACCCTCATACAGGGAAACGCCACGACATATAGCCTGAGTGTGAAACCGTCCAATGGATTCGCGGGAAACGTGAGCTTCAACGTCACCGGATTACCTGCTGGCGCAACGGCCAGTTTCTCCCCCAGCTCAGTTGCGGGTTCGGGATCCTCGACTCTGACAGTAAATACTTCGAGTTCGACTCCAATTGGTACCTACACCCTTACGATAACGGCAACCAGCGGCAGTGTGACTCGCTCCACGCCGGTGAGCCTTGTCGTGAACCCTTTCGCAGTCGCGGCCACACCATCCTCCCAGCCCGTCCTGCAGGGAAGTGGCACGAGTTATTCGGTGAGCGTAACAGCGCCCAGTGGATTCACAGGTAACGTGAGCTTCAGCGTCACCGGATTGCCTTCTGGTGCAACGCTCAGTTTTTCCCCCAGCTCCGTTGTGGGTCCGGGCTCGACCACCATGACGGTGACTACTTCGAGTTCGACTCCTATTGGCACCTATACCCTCACTGTGGCGGCAACCAGCGGCACTGTCACCTGCTCTGCGCAGGTGAAACTTGTCGTGAACGCCTTCTCAGTCGCGACCACACCTTCCTCACAGACCATCATGCAGGGAAATGGCGCGAATTATATCGTGAGCGTAACAGCGCCCAGTGGATCCACGGGAAACGTGAGCTTCAACGTCACTGGATTACCTTCTGGCGCAACCGCCAGTTTCTCCCCCAGCTCAGTTGCGGGTTCGGGCTCCTCCACCTTGACGGTGACTACTTCGAGTTCGACGCCAACTGGCACCTACACTCTTGCGGTAGCGGCGAGTAACGGCACTCTGACTTACGCAGCCCAGGTGAAACTCGTCGTGAACGCTTTCTTAGTCGCGGCCACGCCTTCGTCGCAGACCTTGTCGCTTGGAAAGAGCACAAGCTATAACGTGAGCGTAACAACGCCCAGTGGGTTCACCGGAAACGTGAGCTTAAACGTCACCGGATTACCTTCTGGCGTAACGGCCAGTTTCGCGCCGAGCTCACTTTCGGGTTCGGGATCATCAACCTTGACCGTGAATGCTTCGAGTTCGACGCCAGGTGGCACCTACAACCTTACGATAGCGGCAACCAGTGGCACTCTCACTTACTCCACACAGGTCAGGCTTGTCGTTGTCGATTTCTTGATTTCAGCTTCTCCAAGTAGTCAGACTGTGAGCAAGAATTCAAGCACAACATACAACGTGACCACTTCGGCTCTGGGGCCATTCACTGCCTTTATCGGATTCACGGTATCCGGGTTGCCTGCACAAACCAGCGCGTCGTTTAGTCCTACTACGGTCCAGGGTTCAGGCCAATCAACACTAACGATATCGCCAGGAGCGAGCGCGCCGAGTGGCACTTATCCGCTCACAATTACCGGGAGCGGCGGAGGCGTGACTCACTCCACGCAGGTGAACCTCTCTGTGGCCGCTGTGACCGATTTCTCCATCGCGGCCACGCCATCCTCCCAGACGGTATCTGGTGGAAACAGCACGAGCTATGCGGTCAGCGTAACACCTTCGAATGGATTCACCGGAAACGTGAGCTTCAGTGTCACCGGATTGCCCACAGGCGCAACTGCCAGTTTCGCCCCCACCTCAGTTCCGGGTTCTGGATCCTCAACCTTGACGCTGAATACTTCAAGTTCGACGCCAACTGGCACCTACACCCTTACGATAACGGCAACCAGCGGCGCTCTGACTCACACCACGCAGGTGAACCTCGCTGTGGCCGATTTCTCCATCGCGGCCACGCCATCCTCCCAGACGGTATCTGGTGGAAACAGCACGAGCTATACGGTCAGCGTAACACCTTCGAATGGATTCACCGGAAACGTGAGCTTCAGTGTGAGCGGATTGCCCACAGGCGCAACTGCCAGTTTCGCGCCCACCTCAGTTCCGGGTTCTGGATCTTCGACCTTGACGCTGAATACTTCGAGTTCGACGCCAACTGGCACCTACACCCTTACGATAACGGCAACCAGCGGCACTCTGACACATACAACACAGGTGAAACTAGCTGTGGCCGCTGTGGCCGATTTCTCGATTTCGGTTTCACCGAGTAGTCAGACTGTGAGTGGGAATTCAAGTACGACATATACCATCACCGTTTCGGCTCTGGGGCCATTCACTGCCAGCGTCAAGTTCAACGTAAGCGGGTTGCCTCAACGGACCAGTGCGTCCTTTAGCTCTGCTACTGTCGCGGGTTCGGGCACTTCCACACTAACGATATCAGCCAAGCCGCACGCGCCGAGTGCCACGTATCCGCTCACAATTACTGGGAGCGGCGGAGGCGTGACGCATTCCACCAACGCGACTCTGGTAATTCAGTAATGTTTGAGGAAGCGAATTTCAAGGGAGAATCACGATGACCAAGACAAGCTTGCCGTTCCGTGTTTTTCTTCTCTCATTGTTGTCGTTGGTGACCATAATGCGAGCAGCCTCTCTCTACGCCGCCACCGATGTCAAAGGGAAATGGTCAGGGACCTTCCAATCTAACCATCCAGATGTTCCTCCCTTTACGATAACCGTGGTCATTAGCCCAAACTCGCGCGGACACCTCACCGGCAATTCGGATCTCACCTCGCGTTGTATGAAAGGCGCGCAACTGGAGGTCACAGTTACGGGCTCAGATGTTGTTCTCGCCGGCAGCGACAAAGACGGCGACAACTTGACGATTCGCGGTTCGCTTGATAGCACGGGCACACTGCTGAAGTCCACGTACATCCTGAATGGCAGCGCTACAGGCGAGTGCGAAACGGACGACGGAACGGGGACTCTCATTGAAAAATAGGGCTGGTGATTGATTTGCCTCAACCGAAGGCCTTTGGCCGTTACCTGTTCATCTACTTGTGGGTCTCTAAGGAAACACAATGATTACATCCCGCAGGGGATTTCTTCGCTCAGTAGGCGCCGGAGCGGCAGCCGGAATAGCCTCACAACGCCGATTGATGGGCCTTTCGAGAGTGGCGACATTCGAGCCTACCCGATTCACGCAGGATGAGGGCCTGGTCCGTCTAGACAGCAACGAAAATGCGTACGGTCCATCCAGGAAGGTCCTCGCGGCCATACAGTCTTCCATCGGTGCTGTGAACCGCTATCCGCTGCTGGACAATTCGCTGACGGAGCGAATTGCTGATCAACACAGTGTGAAACCGGAACGCATCCTTCTCGGCTGCGGTTCTACAGATATCCTCCGCATGGCTGCCTTCCAGTTCCTCGGGAGTGGCAAGCAACTGATCCAGGCGTCGCCCACTTTCGAAGCCATTGAAAGCTATGCACACGCAGCGTCCTCGGAAGTTATATCAGTGCCCCTGACCTCGAGATTCTCCCACGATCTTGATGGCATGCAGGCACGGGTCAGTGCATCGACGACGCTGGTATACATCTGCAATCCGAACAATCCCACTGCGTCGCTCACTCCTCGTAAAGATCTGGAAAATTTTATTGGGAAGCTTCCCGCCTCCACGTTTGTGGTGATTGACGAGGCGTACCACCAGTACGCGGGTCAATCTGGAATGTACTCCTCCTTCATCGATCATCCGGTCGATAACGAGCAGATTATCGTCACGCGCACTTTTTCCAAAGTGTATGGTCTGGCGGGCCTGAGGCTGGGATACGCGGCGGCGTCGCCAAATACGATTCAGAAGATGCGGCGGGTCGCCAGTCAGGACAATATCAATACAGTCGTTATTCAAGCCTCTGCAGCCGCGCTGGACGATGTAGAAGCAGTAAACGATGCTGTTCGGCGAAATACGGACGATCGTCAGGAGTTCTTCAATCAGGCCTTGGCTCGTGCGCTGAAACCGATCGATTCACACGCCAACTTTGTAATGATGAATACCTTTCATCCGGCGGAGGAAGTGATCCAGTATTTCCGCAAGAATAATGTTTTGGTCGGGCGAAGCTTTCCCGCAATGAGCACGTACATTCGAATTTCTCTGGGACGTCCCGAAGAAATGGAGCGCTTTTGGCAGGCATGGGACATGCTTCCCTATCCGAAACATACGATGCAACACTGAGAGGAAGCGCCCCGGATCGTCGGTGGGACACCCGAGAACCGACTCAACTGCTGGAAGTCGGCTTGGCGGAAGCAATCCAGCCGCCTCGTCAAGCGGGTTACGGAAAATTGGTCTTAGTCGGTTTGCAAACCCATTCATTACCAGCAACACCCGCCGACAGTCGCGACGGCGAATTTTATGGCGAATGAAGGCTCAGAGAGGCCGAAATCGTGACACACCCTGCGAGGCTTCCAATCAGAAGAAAAGCGCAGAACAGGCGGTGCAGGCAAGCTGAGGCGTCTTCTTCGCCAGAATATGATGAAGCGCCGGCAAGGCACGTTGGCAGCCCCACGAGTGGCTTGGTGGAGGCAGTATGGTCACTTGTCGCAGTGCGACGATGGTGGATTACCAAGCGTCAGGAACAATGATGCGGCACTATCGGAGCCCAGTGAAAGACGACGAGGACGGGCAGTTGGGGATGTTCGGGTGCTGAGCGCCGACGGAAGCTACACCGCTACTGCAAATATCCAGGCTCCGTTACACCGCTTGGCAGAGAGCACTCTCCGTCAAACGTCAGCTGGTATAGGCCGTTTTTGCAAGTCTCGCGGCGCGCCGGAAATGAACGGACGATCATACTCATAGACATCAGTGCCAGGGAGCGATACTTTTTCAGCAAACACAGTGCAAGCGACATCGTGCCCCATGCCCTGCAAACGTCCTGGCATCCTGACTGGTTCACGTTTAGACGACATATGGCCTCCGCACACACCCTAAGCCGAGGATATGCCATTCCAGATCGAAGGCACCTATGAACACATCCGATTTGATTGCAGCTATCGACGCCGAGATATCTCGACTGCAACAAGCCCGCAAAACTGCTAGCTGGCGACACAACGAGACGCGGCGGTAAACGCGTCTGAGAAGACGAAAGAAGCTGACGAAGTTGCTCTTTCCCGCACCATTCGATCCGATCAACACTAGCCACTTCATCTCGCCTGAGGGCGGCGGTCATCGACTCATCCAACTGCTGCAGGTAGGCACAAATTTAGGCACAGCCACTTGTTGGCCACTTTCGGAAGTCCTAATATCATCTCGTATGTTATTCATTAAGCGATACTTGAGATGGTCGGGGAGAGAGGATTCGAACCTCCGACCCCCTGGTCCCGAACCAGGTGCTCTACCAGGCTGAGCCACTCCCCGAACGTTGTTGGAAGGATGCTCGCAAGACAGGGTCCTGGTAGTCCC
>CAYVSQ010000053.1:0-25569 GCA_964453815.1 uncultured Acidobacteriaceae bacterium
GGCGGCATGGGACTTGTCTATCGTGCGCACGACACCCGTCTGAATCGCGACGTCGCATTAAAAGTAATCGCCGAGGGCTATCTCGAGCAGGGCACGCCGACACTGGCTTCCCATGAGCGCTTTCTTCGCGAAGCTCGGGCCTCGTCGGCGCTCAATCATCCGAATATCTGCACAATCTACGATGTCGGCGAGCAGGATGGTCATCCTTACCTGGTCATGGAGCTGCTCGAAGGCCAGACGCTCAAGCAGGTCATCAACGGCCATACGTTGCCTGTCGATCAGGTGCTCGACTACGGCATCCAACTGGTCTCCGCCCTGGTCGAAGCCCATGCGCACGATATCCTGCATCGCGATATCAAGCCGGCGAACCTCTTCATTGTGCGGCGAGGGCAGGGAAACGGCGCCCTCAAGGTGCTGGACTTTGGATTGGCCAAGCACTCCGCTTTTCGTGCCGACTCTACCACTACGAACTCGCTTGGCAATTTAACCACCGTCGCAGCGGGCGAAAACCTGACCAGCCCGGGATCGACGATGGGCACCATAGCTTATATGGCTCCCGAACAGGCGCGTGGAGAGGAGCTGGACGCGCGTGCCGATCTCTTCTCCGCCGGCGTTGTGATGTATGAGATGGCGACCGGCTCAGCGCCTTTCTTCGGTCAATCGATGGCGGAGATATTTGCCGCCTTGCTCACGCGAGAACCCGAATCCATTCGCAAGCGTGTTCCGCAATTCCCGAAAGATCTGGAACGAGTCATCCTGAAGGCGCTGGCCAAGGACAAAGCGCAGCGCTACGCGTCGGCGGCCGAGCTTCTCGCCGACCTCGAACAGGTTCGGTCCCGGCTACTGGGCCGCACGGGCGCGACCCTCCCGTCCATGACCGGCCCGGGGATCGTTACGCGGCGCAGAAGCCGCTGGCCCTGGCTGACCGCAGCAGTCATGGTTATCGTCCTGCTGGCCGCCGTCACATACTTCGGAGGGCATAGCTGGATGGACCCTGGACCAAAGCAGCTCGTCCAGGCCGACTCCATCATCGTTTCGGAATTTACCAATAGAACGGGCGATCCCATCTTCGATTTTGCGCTCAAACAGGCCCTCACGGTTCAGTTGCAGCAATCTCCGTCTCTGGACGTGGTGAGCGAGGCGCATCTTCACCAGAGCCTGACCTATCTGGGCAAGCCGCATGACCAGGAAATCACTGCCGACATTGCCCGCGAAATTGCCGAACGCGAAGGCTACAAGGCCATCGTCCATGGAACCATCTCAAGTATCGGCAACCGGTACCTGATCACGCTCGAAGCGCAGAAGGCTTCGACAGGAGAGGTGCTTGCCAGCGTGCAAGAGCAGGCCGAGGGCAAAGATCATGTTCTCGATGCGTTGCATAAGGCGTCCGATGACTTACGCAAGCAACTGGGAGAATCGCTGGCATCGATCCAGAAGCTCGATGTTTCTCTAAACGAGGCAACCACTCCGTCGCTTGAGGCTTTCCGTGCCTACGCAATGGGACAAAGCCAGCAGGCGCAGGCTAACTATGCGCAGAGCATCACCTATTACAAGCGTGCCATTGAGCTCGATCACAACTTCGCCATGGCCTATGCCAGCCTTGGAGTCGCTGATGTGACGCTCGGCAATGAGACCGAGGGCAATGCTGCAATCACCAAGGCTTTTCAGCTCTCGGGCAATGTTTCCGAACGCGAGCGGCTGTATATTCGCGCGCGCTATTACCTGAATGTGACCGGAGACTTGCCCCAGGCGATCGACACGCTGCGCTTCGCTCGCGATACCTATCCAAACGATCCTGCAATACCCAGCCAGCTCTCTGTCGCTTACCTCACACTGGGGAGGTTTAAAGAAGGCTACGAGCAGGTGAAGAGGACACTGGAGCTGAATCCGAAGAGCGGCCCGGCCCGGGTGAACGCCATCCTCGCGCTTACAGCGCTCAATCGATTCGATGAGGCGAAGGCCGTATTTGAGCAGGCGACCGTGTTGAATCTTACCGAGGATGCTTCAATGCGTGGCATGTGGATTTACACGGCATACCTGATAGGGGATAAGGCAGCCGTTCAGCAGCAGCTGGAGTGGGCTCACGGCCAGCCTGACGGCTTCATCCTTAATTCGCAGATGGCGCTCATTCACGAGCACGAAGGCCGATTTGCCGCTGCCGACGGAGATTGGCAACAGGCTATCTCGCGAATGACAGATCAGAAGCTCGTGAACGCAACCGCAACGCTGATCACGCAGCAAACCCTGAACCGGGCTCTTGTCGGCTCCTGCGAGGATGCCGTCCCCCGCCTTGATCGCAGCCTGAAACTCGACCAGGAGCGCACCATGCAGGGCAGCGCCGCGATTGCCTTCGCTCTCTGTAGCCAGCCGGCGCGGGCGCTGGAGATACGCAAAACGCTGGCGCAGACCTATCCCCAGGACACCATCATCAATCATGTATTCCTGCCGAGTATCGATGCCGCCATCGAGCTCGGCAGGAATCGCCCGCAGGACGCGCTTACCGCGCTCGCTCCCGCTGCGGATTATGACGTTTTGGGCATCGGATCGTACCTCAGAGGTCTTGCGCATCTCGCACTCAAAGACGGCGCTGCGGCTGCTGCCGACTTCAACTTTCCCCTCGCTCATCGCAGTGTCTTTTTACTCTGCCAGGTGCAGGGCATGAACGTGGCCTATCCGCTCAGTATGCTCGGGCTGGCGCGTGCCTACACACTCCAGGGCGACAAGGCAAAAGCTCTTCAGCAATATCAGTCTTTCTTCGATTACTGGAAGACTGCCGACCCGGATCTTCCTCCACTCGTCGCGGCGCATCAGGAGCTCGCCACTCTAGGACGATCAGGCCCTTAGCAGAAGGCGATAGACTGTCGCGATGAAAGCGTGTACATTTACGCAGGGAATCGACGCCTCTGCCGCGGAATCGTCCTAGGGAACCTTTCGGCGTTTGTTACGAATTGCCTTGAGTTCTGCGCATTCGTCCGCGTACAGTGACGGACGAAACGCGCCACAATTTTTTCCGAGGAAGGTTGAACAGGGCACAGTGCATCTGACACTCATCGACTGGCTCATCATGCTTCTGTATTTCGTTTTTGTGCTGGGCATCGGCTTCGCACTTAAGCGATTCATGAAGACGAGCAAGGATTTCTTCCAGGCCGGTCGCGCTTTACCTGCCTGGATATGCGGATTGGCCTTCATTTCTGCCAATCTGGGCGCGCAAGAAGTCATCGGTATGGGCGCTTCGGGCGCCAAGTACGGCATCGCGACCAGCCATTTCTACTGGATCGGCGCAATCCCGGCGATGATCTTCGTCGGCGTATTCATGATGCCCTTCTACTACGGCTCGAAGGCGCGTTCTGTGCCGGAGTTTCTTCGGTTGCGCTTTGACGAAAAGACCCGTGCCTACAACGCCTGCTCCTTCGCCGTAATGACCGTCTTCTCGTCGGGCATCTCCATGTACGCCATGGCGAGGCTTATCCAGACGCTTCATGTTTTCGATTCGCTCTTCATCCACCTCAACATGCCTGTAGGCTGGATCTTCCACTTCGCCATCATCATCTCGGCCCTCATCGTGCTCGGCTACATCTTCCTCGGAGGCCTGACCAGCGCGATTTACAACGAAGTGCTCCAGTTCTTCCTCATCGTCGCCGGATTCCTGCCGCTGGTCTGGATCGGCCTCAGAAATGTGGGCGGATGGAATGGCCTCAAAGCCACGTTGCCCAGCGCATATACCCACTCCTGGCAGGGCATGACGAACCCGCATACCAATCCTCTGGGTGTGGAGTGGTTCGGGCTGGCGATGGGCCTCGCCTTCGTGCTCTCCTTCGGCTACTGGTGTACCGATTTCCTCGTCATCCAGACAGCGATGGCGTCGGATTCGGAAGAGTCGGCCCGCCGCGTTCCGCTCATCGCAGCGGTTCCGAAAATGTTTTTTCCGTTCCTCGTTATCCTGCCTGGCCTGATCGCAATTGCAACTCCTGCGATTACACAACACGCCATGGTGCACGCGCCTGTGGTGGGCACATCGGCCAGCGCGCTAGTGACCGCCGACCTCAATAATTCAGCAACGATGGGAAGAGGCCTGATCCCGCCAAAGGTCAATCCAGTCACCGGGAGGGTCATGACGGATGACAATGGCAATGTGGTGCTCGACTACGATCTAGCCATTCCCAACATGCTGTTGTTTTACTTCCCAACCGGCATTCTCGGTCTCGGACTCACCGCGCTTCTGGCCAGCTTTATGTCCGGCATGGCCGGAAATGTGACCGCCTTCAATACCGTCTGGACTTACGACCTCTACCAGGGCTACATCCACAAGAACGCGAGCGATTCGCACTACCTGAGGATGGGGAGAATTGCCACAGTCGGAGGCATCATGCTTTCGATTGGGGCAGCCTATCTTGCAACGTCGTTCAACAACATCATGGACACGTTGCAGCTCGTCTTTTCGTTCGTCAACGCGCCCTTGTTTGCAACCTTTTTACTCGGCATGTTCTGGAAGCGCACGACGGGGCACGGAGCATTTACAGGGCTGGTAAGCGGCACCCTGGCGGCGATTCTGCATCATGGGCTCACGCTGCCGGCTGGCTCTCAAACTGGCATCCATGGCGGCTGGATCGCCGTGCTGCACAGCTATCCGAGCCAGATGGCGCAGAACTTCTGGACCGCTATCTGGGCATTCTGGGTGAACTTCTTTGTCACCGTCATCATCAGCCTCATGACCAAACCGCGGCCCGAGCTGGAACTCGTCGGGCTGGTATACTCCCTAACTCCCAAGCCTGTGGAGCACCACATGGCTTGGTATACGCGACCCAAGGTCATCGCCGTCGGTTTGATTGCCATGCTCGTCACACTCAATTTGATCTTCAGATAGCCGAGGAGAAAAAGATAGATGAATCTCGATCTTCGCGTTCCAATGGGAATGCTATTCACCATCGTCGGGGGCATCCTGAGCGTTTTTGGATTCTTTACGCGCGGCAGTGAGATCTATGAACGCTCCACCGGCATCAACATCAACTTGATATGGGGTATTGTCATGTTGGTCTTCGGCATCACGATGTATACGCTCGGCCGCAGGGCAGACAAGCGCCCACGTTCGCAGCCGGCCGAGGGCACGACAAGGCCTCTGGGGCACGGGCACGGCGGACACTAAGCGTCCCAGTAGTGATCTCTGGGCCCGTCATTCCGGCGGGCCATTTTCTTTTATGCCTTGGGCTCGGTGCCTGCACAGGCTGGGTGGTTGCAATGGCAGGTCAGCTCCGTCATCTTTTTTGCGCTTTCGCACACAGCGCCGCAATACTTCTTTCCCTGGGAAGGCACACAACTACATGCCGGGTGCGCGCACTTCTTATGTTCGCTTGTCATCGTCTTTTCCTCTTGTTTTGTCAGTACTTCTCGCTAAGTTGGATGCATTCGCCGACCATTCCCGAAATAAACATGAAAAGCTCTGGGCCCGTGACGCTTATCGTTGGCTTTGTTTAAGTCTCATGTAACAATTCGAGCGGAATGTCGACCAACAAAACTTCCAGCCACCTCCACGGCACCTTGTCGAAAAAGATGCCGCGTACGACCTGGCTGTTGATTATGTGTTGCCTGCCGGTGATTGTTCTGGCGGTGTACTTCACGCCTCTCCTCGTGTCCCTGAGCTGGCATGTGATGCATGGCGCGTCCATTAACTACCGCGGATTGCGGGTTCGAGTTCCGATGGGCTGGACCGTTGACATTAACACCCTTAAAGAGGACTTTCCGGCAAACCCGCAGGGAATCACACTGGAAAAGCAACCAAAGACTCTCAGCCTTATCGCTCCGGGGCAGGAGTCGATGTACTTTAACCTCCTGCTACCCGATGGGCGAAGCACGCCGACACAGCAGGTTGCTCAGTGGGAGAGCCTGTTCCGGCAATCGCATTCTACTTCGGACTTCGACATTGTCCGCCGCAACGATCTGCACCCTGATATGAACTGTCTCGAAGCCATCCCGCACGGCATCCCTTCTGCTGCGGCACTGGCCTGCATCTCCCTGGAGCACGGCTGGGTTGCGGAGTTCGCCGGCTCGCAGGGGAACGTGCCGCTGTTTCTGCAGGTGGCCGGTGCCTTGAAAAGGAAGACGTAAGCGGCCGTTCAACAATCACTGACCCGTTAAACTGAAACCTGCATGAAGCATCGCACAATTAAGCACTATGAATTAGTCCGTCGTCTGGGCACCGGCGGCAGCGGCGTGGTGTACCTTGCTACCGACACATTATTAATGCGCCCAGTCGTGCTCAAGGTGTTGAAGAGCGGCACGCTCACCCTCGAGCAGATGCGCACTACCGTTTTGCGTGAGGCGCGCATGGCCTCGGCCATCGAGCACCCGAACGTCTGCGCTATTTACGAAGTCGGCGAAGAAGGAGAAGAGGCCTTCATCGTCATGCAGTATGTGCCGGGCAAGTCGCTCGACAAACTCATCGCCAAGGGACCCGCAAGCCTGCAGTTGCTGCTGTCGGTGGGCATTCAAATTGCCGACGGCCTGAGCGCCGCGCACTCACTCGGCATTTTTCACCGCGACCTAAAGCCGGCGAACGTAATGCTGACGGATGGCGGCCTGGTCAAGATTCTCGACTTCGGGCTCGCGCGCCGCATCAATCCTGAAGAAGCCGAGTTCGATCCGGCAAAGTCTTCACACCGCCAACCCGGGCCGGTCATCGCTGCCTACACGGCGCGCGGTGGAACCATCGCGTACATGGCTCCGGAGCAGTTCGTCACCGGCCAGAGCAGCGTGCAGAGCGATCTGTGGGCGCTCGGCGTCATCCTGTATGAGCTGGCCAGCGGACGCCATCCCTTCGCGCGTCCCGATGCCGATGAGTTTCAGAGCATCCGCGCCATTCAGTATCTTGATCCGAAGCCCCTCGATGTGGCTGTCGAGTTAAACTCTCTGATTCTCAAGCTGCTTCAGAAAAGTCCTGCAGAGCGCTACTCAAGCGCTGCGGATGTGCGCGAGGCCCTCAAGACCATTATGAAGACTTCGCAGATCGAGACCGGCATCATTCCCGGCGACGCCGCTGCCCAGCTTCCCCCATCCAACGCGGAAACCGAGAAGCGCACCACGGGCCTGCTTTCCATGCTCGCCGAGCGTTTTCGGGAATCGGCGGATACCAGGGAGAAGCAGAACACCATCCTCGTGGTGCCTTTCCAGAATTTCGGGCCATCCGAGGTCGCACCCCTCTACGGATTCGCACTGGCTGATGCCATCGCCGCCCGTCTGGCGCGCATGTCGTCGCTGGTCGTGCGTCCATCGAGCGCGCTCATGCACCTGCCCATCGCACAGATGGATCCTCTCGCCATTGGCCACAAGCTGCTGGTCGAATGGGTGCTTACCGGCAACTTCATCCGTTCCGAAAAAGGCTTCGATCTCAACTGGCAGCTCCTTAACGTTCCCGGTGAGAGCATCCGCGCCGGCGGAGCCATCAGCGTTCCATCGTTCGATCTGATTGCAGTGCAGTCGGAAATCTGCAACGAGGTCTTCGCGTCTTTGCAGGGATTGGGACAGCTCAACCAGCATCCGGAGCAGGGAAGCGCTCGCAGCGAGCCATTAGCCGAAGACCTTTCTGAAGAATATTTACAGGGTCGCGCCATGTTGTCATCGTTCATGCAGCGTACCGGAAGCCGCCTTGACCTCGATCGTGCACGCGAGCTTTTCGACAATGTAGTCGAGCGCGACCCGTCCTTTGCACCCGCCTGGACTGGCCTGGGCATTACGCATCTTCAATATCTTCGTCATGGTTTTGGCGGTCACATGCACGTGATGGCAGCGCGCCGCGCCTTCGATCGCGCGCTCGAGATTGACCCCGGCTCGGTCGAAGCGAATTTGTATCGCGTCTACATGCTTCTTTCACGCGGCGAAAAGGAGAGCGCGCGCCACGGCATCGAAAACCTTCTTCAGGAGGCTGCGAACGATTGGAACGTTCGCATGGTCGCCGGCATTACGCTGAGAATGGACGGCATGTATGAGCAGGCCCTGGATCAGTTCAATCGATCGCTTAGCCTGAACCCCTCGAATGCTCCCGTAATCTACAACCACCGCGCCCGGGTCTACCAGTATCAAAACCAGCTTGAGCTGGCCGGTGAAGAGCTCGACAAGGGGCTCACGCTCGAGCCTAAGCATCCTCTGCTGCGCACTTCCTACGCCTATCAGCGGATGCGACTCGGCGATCTGCGCCAGGCCATCGAAATTCTTGAAAGTGTAATCCGCGACGACGACAGTATGCGCATCGCTTATCCCACCCTGGCCATGTGTTACGCTATGGCCGGAGATCGCGACCGGGCCGCATCCTTCATCGAGGAAGGTTCCATGGCTGCCGCTGAAGCCGACAGCGAAATGGCCTACCGTCTGGCGACCTACTTCGCCGTCGACGGAGACGAAAGCGAAGCGCTGCACTGGCTCCGCCGCGCTATCTATCTAGGCAACGAGAATTATCCCTGGTTCGCGAAAAATCCCACGTGGAATCGTCTCCGCGGCCACGGCGACTTCGAGCGCATTCTTGAAGACCTAAAGAAAACCTACCGCCGCAATCAGAAGAACTGGAAGCGGCTGCTGGAAAATGTTCCTCAGGGATTGTCCTGAGCAGGCATTTGCTGTCGCAGGTTCTTCGGCGCAGCATGCTGCCAGGCAGCCTTCAGGGCCTGCCGCACAAGCTGTTTCTTAGCCGCTTTCAGGTGTACATGCGTTGAACCATGTTCTCCCCAGAAGCCCGGCACCAGTGCAAAAGCTTCTTTATCTGCCTGGGTGAACTTCAGCTGATCGGGCAGGGACAGCTTTACCATGGCGAAGGTTTTATCCGGATAAGCCAGTGTCGCGAAAATCTTACCGCGCACCCGGAAATCGGGATGGTTCATGTGCTGGGCTTCCGCTACTTCCGGCAAATCGAGGGCCAGTTTTCGAAATTCATTCGCAGTCATGGCGTTTATCCGTGTTGTTCAAGCTCTTCCTTTGAAACGTCCCTGATATGCGTCCCGATGAACCAGTGAAAGCCAAACGGATCGGCGATCCCGGCCATCCTGTCCCCGTAAAACTGGTCGGCTGGCTCCCGCAGACTCTTCGCGCCCGCCGCAAGAGCCTTCTCGTAGACCGCATCGCAGTCTTCCACGTAGATCATCAGGCTCATGGGCGCGCCTCCATAATGTTCCGTGCTGAAAGCTCCCACCGCCTGATTCTCGTCGGCTATCATCACGCATGAGTCGCCGATTTCGATCTCGGCATGGCCGACCTTGCCGTCCTTGTTCAGCATGCACAATCGCTCGGTCGCGCCAAAGGCCTTAGTGTAGAAGGCAATCGCATCCGCCGCGCCATTGAAATAGAGATAGGGCTGCACGCTATGGTAGCCGTTGGGAATTGGTTTTACATTTGCCATGGGTAGTTCTCCTGAATGTCATTGATTGTGGCGCATCACGCAGACGGTGAATTGTAAAAATCTGACCTTGACCGCACATCACAAATCAGACGAGCGGTACATGATTAAGATGCTCACTCGCACGCGCTGCATAGACCGTCGGTGTGAAGCCGGAAAATGTCTGGAAATCGTGAATGAAGTGCGCCTGGTCATAGTAGCCACAATCGAGAGCCACATCGGCCCAGTCAACCTTCGAAGCGCGATGAACCCTGCGCAGCACTCTCTGAAATCGCTGCACCCTGCAGAATGACTTCGGTGTGAGCCCAATTTGATCGTGAAAGAGTTGTATAAACCTGCGATGGCTTAAGCCTATTTCGTTCAGGACCGACGCCACGGTGGTGCGATGGGGGTTAACGCAGAATCGATGCTTCGCAAAGTTCACCGCCGGGTGCAACTCCATCGGCCGCACCAGCTGCCGTATGAGGGCGTCATGCACCAGCGTGCACATGGCCTCGATACTGTCTGCCTGCAGCAACTGCTCGCGAATCTCCTCAGTGGAATTGCGCCAGACGCAATCCAGCGCAATATCCCGGTTCTCAACTTCACATGAAGGAACACGGAAGAAGGGAAACGATCCTCCGGGTTGAAATTGAATCCCGAATACGCGCTCTTGCTGCGCCGTATCAATGACAAAAGGCTCGGAGCGCGGTCCAGCCAGCACAGCGTGGCCAAACAATTCGAAGTGGTTGGGATTTTGCCAGTCGTAGGTACGAATGGCATCATCGCGAAGGTTGAAAATGATGGCCACATCGCCCGTAGGCATCAGACGTTCCTGCGAGTGCGTCTGGGGCGCTCCTTCCCAGTACCAGAAGCACTTTACGAATGCGGAAAGAGGCGCAGGCGGCGTGTAGAGGCGATGAACCATAGCACGCGCTCATTCTAAGCGTTATTGATTAGCCCAGTAAAAGGGAGCACTCGAAGCGCTCCCTTTTACTAGCGATTACCAAAACTAATTCTTGGTGGGAGTAAGCTCCATCGGCTCCGTCAGGCTGAAAGTCACGATCGCTCCCTTCGGCACCACGGCTGCATCTGGATGCTGCATAAGCAGGTGAGCCGTTACGACCCCGGCTCCAATAACCGATCCCACCAGCGCCCCCGCTGGGCCGCCCACGAATCCGCCGACGACAGCACCCGTTCCGGCTGCCGCGCCGTACACGGCCCCAGTCTTCACCGGGTGCGGCTTTGGCTGAATACCGCCTTCACTGTCTGTGCGTGTGCCCGGCGCTTCCGAGCCGGCAACCTGTGCATACAGGTGATAGGCCGTTCCATCGGGTAGCATTATTAGATCGGGACGCAGGCGCAGCGTCGCAGCCTGGCCAAAATGGTGTCCCTGGCTTATTCCGATCACGCGGCCCTTCAACTCTGACCCCGCTGGAATGATCACGCTCCCATCCTTGGAAACATCATTCGTCACTTCGCCCTTAAACGGTGAACCCTCGGTAGTCTCTTTCGTCGAAAGCTTTTCCGTCAGTCGTACCCGAATGTTTGTGCCCTCGGACAGATCGTTTCCGCTGGAGGGAACCGCGCTCACAATGTCATCGTCGGCACTCGGTCTCTTTTGCAGGCCCGGCGCAGGTGCGGCACTCTGACCCGAATCTGGAACCGCACCGACGATGTCGTAGTCGGGATTGTTGGCCGGCGTCGGGGCTGTCGCGGAATCGGCAGGCGGAGGAGCAGCGGTTGTTGTTGCCGCTGGCGGAGCTGCGGGAGCAGCGGCCGGAACGTCCGGCGATGGCTTGGCTGTCTGTGACGGAGCGGGCTGCGCGGCTGGCTGCGCCGCAGCATCCGGGTTGGCGACGATCGTCGTATCCGGCGGAGGCTGCGACATGCCTGAATATGGGTCCGAAGTCGTCGCCTGCTGTGCGAATGCCAGACCCGAAACCATCAGCGTCGCGGCCAGCGTTGCGTGAGTCAATCGATTGCCATTACAGAATTTCGTCATAACCACCTCACTCGGGTGAATTCGCCGCTTCTTTATCGAAACGCAAAGTCCTCCCGGTACAATCGAACCCGCTACCGTTTCAGACACAAAATCTCGGAGGCGGTCGCGAATGAATCTGTAAATTCTCAAAAAGAGCAGCAAGCGCCGCTTCTTCTATCGATAAATCAAGTCTACTCACAAGCGTAGTCGAGCTTTCCCCGCCAAACCAGCGTGGAACCGCGATGCGAACCATAACCGTTACCCGTCGCTATCACCTTGCTCTACAAGGGCCCGCGGCCTCTGCCGCTCGCCAGTTTTGTTAGAATCGGCAGGGAACCCTGCGTATTGCGGAAGGCATTTGTTTTGTATGGCTGGCTTCATCGACTCAATCAGCGGAATGGCCGGTGAATCCATCCCTGTTGATCGCCGCCCTAAACTCAAAGATCGCTTACGACACCAGATTTCAAGGAGTGACATGACGGAGATTGCTACAATCCACGCGCGCGAGATTCTAGATTCGCGCGGAAACCCGACCGTAGAAGCCGACGTTGTTCTCGCAGGCGGTGCGATGGGCCGCGCTGCGGTGCCGAGCGGCGCATCCACGGGCGAGCACGAGGCCGTGGAATTGCGGGACGGCGACAAGTCGCACTACCTGGGCAAGGGCGTGTTGCAGGCGGTCGAAAACGTAGAGACCATTCTCGCGCCCGAGTTGACCGGCATGGACGCGGCCAACCAGCGCCTGCTCGACGCAACCATGATTTCCCTCGACGGCACGCCCAACAAAAGCCGCCTTGGCGCGAACGCTATCCTCGCCGTTTCCATGGCCGCCGCGCGCGCCTCGGCAAAGGCGCTCAGTATTCCGCTCTATCGCTACCTCGGCGGAGTGAATGCCTCCGTTCTGCCCACGCCCATGATGAACATCATCAATGGCGGTGCTCACGCCGACAACAACGTCGATTTCCAGGAATTCATGGTCATGCCGGTGGGAGCCGAGCGTTTTGCCGACGCATTGCGCTGGGGCGCGGAAGTCTTCCATACGCTCAAAGGCGTGCTGAAGAAACGCGGCTACAATACGTCGGTCGGCGACGAGGGCGGCTTCGCTCCCTCGCTCAAATCGAACGTCGAAGCGATTGAAGTGATCCTCGAAGCCATTGAACTCGCGGGCTATAGCGCGGGTGAAGATATCGCTATCGCGCTCGATCCCGCCGCCAGCGAGTTTTACGATAAGGAGTCCGGCAAGTACGTTTTCAAGAAATCCGACAAGAGCGCGAGAAGCAGCGAAGAAATGGCGCGCTTCTGGCAGGAATGGACCCGGCAGTATCCCATCGTCTCTCTCGAAGACGGCCTCGCGGAAGATGACTGGGAAGGCTGGAAGTATATGACCCAGCTGATGGGCGAGCGTATTCAGCTAGTGGGCGACGATCTCTTCGTCACCAATACCAAACGCCTGCAACGGGGAATTGAGGAGGGCATCGCGAATTCCATCCTCATCAAGGTGAACCAGATCGGCACCATCAGCGAAACGCTGGAGTCCATCGAGCTGGGCCGCCGTTACGGTTACACTTCCATCATTTCGCACCGCAGCGGCGAGACCGAAGACACCTTCATCGCCGATCTCGCGGTTGCCACCGGCGTCGGCCAGATAAAGACCGGCTCCGCCTCCCGCACCGACCGCATCGCCAAGTACAACCAGTTGCTCCGCATCGAAGAAGAACTCGGCCAGTCCGCGGAATTCCTCGGCCTCGAGGCCGTCAACTTCGGCGAATAAAACACACAACCGCGCGTGCCGCCCTGCGAGGGCTGGCGCGCTCCTCTCATCTCTTCATCGGAGCTTTCATGCGTAACACTTCTCTCGCACTTACACTTAGTTGTCTGCTTCTGGCAGGCGTCGCCTTTGCCCAGCAGACACCCTCTGGCACGTCGTCTTCAACCTCAGCTACCCAGGCTCCTGCAAAGATTCCGGCGCCTTCAACCGCTCCAGCCAACCCGCTTACCGATGCGCAAGCCAGGCAAATGTTTGAGGTAACCGGCGCCATCGAGATGAAGGACCAACTGGTCCATGGCATGATGAACTACTTACACTCCAGCATGCCTTTCCTGCCGAAGGATGTCTCGGACGATCTCGAACAGTCGTTCCAGAAGCTCGATCTGGAAACTCCTATCATCGCCATTTATAAACAGCATATTTCCACTGAAGATGCCGACAGCATCATCGCGTTCTACAAGACGCCTGCGGGAAAACACCTCATCAAAGCCATGCCCGAAATTCTGCAGCAGTCGCAGCAGGCCGGCGTGCAGATGTTCCGCAAGGCAGCGCAGGACGGAATCGAGCGCCACCGCCCTGAAGTCGAAGCCGCGGCAAAACAGTATCAGCAGGATCACGCGCCAAAGCCAGCGCCGTCACTGAGCACGCCGTCTCCAACACCCAATGCAGCGCCGGCCGCAAAACCGAGCACCACGTCACCCAATAGCGCTACACCGCAGCCTCACTAAGCCAAGGTGGGTCTTAACAAGCCGGGCCGGGTCTCGCATCCGGCCCACCTTTCCTAAGGAATAAAGGTAGGTAGCAAGAGTGTCGATCCACAAAAAGCCCATCGTCCTCACCATCCTCGACGGATGGGGCTACAGTCCACAGGTTGAACACAACGCTATCGCGCTGGCCCGCAAGCCAACCTACGACAAGCTGCTTGCCGAATATCCGAATACGCTTCTCCACGCCTCCGACCATTTCGTAGGCCTGCCCGACGGGCAGATGGGCAACAGCGAAGTGGGCCATCTCAACATCGGCGCTGGTCGTGTTGTCCGCATGGACATCACGCGCATCGACGCGCTGATCGCGAGCGGCGAATTCTTCACCCACCCCGCCATCGTTGCTGCCCTGCAACGCGCCCGCGAAGGCGGACGACAGCTGCACCTCTTTGGTCTGCTCTCCGACGGCGGCGTCCACTCCCACCAGAATCACCTCTACGCCCTGCTCAAAGCCGCGAAGCAGCAGGGCCTCGAACGCGTCTTCGTTCACGCCTTCATGGATGGCCGCGACACGCTGCCCACCTCGGGCGCGGCCTATCTCGCGCATCTGGAGCAAAAGATGCGTGAATACCAGATCGGCAAGTTCGCCTCCGTCTCGGGCCGCTACTACGCTATGGATCGCGATCGCCGCTGGGAGCGCGAAAAGCTCGCTTTCGATGCAATGATCACCGGCCATGCCGAGGGCGGAGCTCACGCCGATCCCATCGCGCGCGTGAAGGAGTCTTACAACAACAACATTACGGACGAGTTCATTGTGCCATTCGTAAATACAGATGCACACGGCCATCCCCAGGGAGTCATCCGCGACGATGACGTCTGCATCATGTTCAATTACCGCGCTGATCGCGCCCGGCAGATTACCCGTGTGCTGGGCCGTAACAGCGGGCTTACAAAAGACGACGGCCTCGACCTTCCCGGCGCCGCTGATCTCGACAACACCATCCCGCGCAGCGAAGTCCCCAGGAACCTGCATTACCTCTGCATGACGCAGTATGACAAGCTTTTCACTCTGCCCAGGGTCATCCCGCCCGAGTCGATGGAGAACCTGCTCGCCAACCTCCTCGCGCAGGCCAGTCTCCGCAATCTCCGCATCGCTGAGACGGAGAAGTATGCCCACGTCACATACTTTTTCAACGGCGGCATCGAGACGCCATTTCCCGGCGAAGACCGCATCCTCATTCCTTCGCAGAAGGTCGCGACTTACGACCTCGCCCCTGAGATGTCCGCCGCCGGAATTGCCGACACCGTAGTCAAGGCCGTCGAAGACACCGCCTTCGACCTGCTCGTAGTTAATTTCGCCAACGCCGACATGGTCGGCCACTCCGGCCAGCTCTTGCCCACGATCAAGGGAGTCGAAACCGTCGACGCCTGCCTTGGCCGCATATATCAGGCGATTCGCCAGTCAGGCGGCTCGTTGTTAATCACCGCCGATCATGGCAATGCTGAGATGATGGTCGATCCGATCTCCGGTGGCCCGCACACAGCACACACTAGGAACCCCGTGCCATTCATCTTCGTGGTCGAAGACGCGAACAACTACGCCCTGCGCCCCAACGGCTCGTTGCGCGATATCTCGCCCACCGTGCTGGCCCTTCTCGGCCTCGACCAGCCTGAGCAAATGTCGGGCGGCGATCTGCGTCGCAGGATCGGCTAGAGCGGAATAAGCCTACTTCACTGGAACGAATCGCACGGCGTAGCCGCCGCCCGGCGCGAGCTTTGCGTCCAGATGCGAGGCGCGAGTCACTATTTTTTGCTCGACTCGAACATTCTCTGGATGTTTGTCTGCGTCCGGTGCGTCCGAGTAGATCGTGGCCGTATAATCTCCTGCACTTAAGAAATCCAGCGGCAGGTCCAGTTGCCGCGCATCCCAGTTGGTAAGGCTTCCCAGGAACCAGTCTCTTCCGTGGCCTCTCGCGATGGTGACAAATTCTCCGGGTCTACCGTTTAGTACCCGTGTCTCATCCCAGGTTGCCGGCGCGTTCCGGATGAACTCGAACGCGGGCACACCCTCATACGCCTTTGGCGAATCTGACACCATCTGAATGGCAGCTTGATAGACAGCGTACATTGCCAACTGGTGCGCTCGTGTGCCCATCGTCTCCGGCGATATCATGCGTGGCACGAACTCTTCGCCGGTTACGTTATGAAACGAGCCCGGGGTGTAATCCATCGGTCCCGCGAGCATTCGTGTGAATGGCAGTGTTGTGTGATGGTCGGGATTGTCGCGGCTGCCGGCCTTGGATTGTTCCATGCCCAGCACCGCTTCATAGCCCAGAACATTGGGAAAGGTGCGCTCCAGACCACTCGGCTTCGTTGCACCATGAAAGTCCACCATCAGGTGATGCTCGGCAGCGCTCTTGGCCACGCGGTAGTAGAAGTCGATGCCACGCTGATCATCGCGTTCGATGAAATCGATCTTGACTCCGGCGACGCCCCACTTCTCGTAGAGGGGAAAGGCCTCCTCCATCTGTGCGTCCACACCGCCGTAGTACAGCCAGATCCAGATCTTCACATTCTTGGCAGCCGCATAGCGAACAAGCTCGGGAACATCCACCTTCCCATTCATCTTGGTGATGTCCCTGTCGGACCAGCCGGCGTCCACCAACATGTACTCGAACCCTGATTGTGCGGCGAAATCCACGTAATGTTTCATCGTCTCGATGTTGTAGGCAGGCTTGTCGTCCGCGCCGAGTGACCCACTCCACCAATCCCAGGAAGCACGCCCGGCGTGAATCCAGGAGGTGTCCGCTACTTCACTCTCAGGATTGAGACTTGTAATCACGTTCGATTCCACAAGTCTTCCTGGCTCGTCGCCTACCAGCAGCACCCGCCACGCTGAATTGTGCGGCAGTGTTCCTTTGATGATGACGTCAGGATCCTCTTCCGCTGGCGCTAACACTGACTCAAACCAGTGGCCCGCCCAGCTAGCTGAAGGGTTTGTCAGGTACATCGAGCTGTTGCCCCGCAGATCCGCCTCGGTGATAGCCATCCAAGCCACGCCGGGCACTTCCATCAGCGTCGGCAGACCGATAAGCAATTTGCTCGGCACGCCTCCCTGATTCGAGAACGCGCTGATCGGCAGTTTTACGAATTCGCTTTCGTACATGGAACGGAAGTTGGGCAGAATCAGCGAATACGTGGTCGCGTCCTTTGCGATGCGAAACTCCGTGCTCTCCTTTGTCAGACGGAAGCTGCGGATGGGGTTCTGGTCAGGAATCACGTAGCGGAATGCCACCGCGTCGTCGTAAACGCGCGCCTCGATGGCTAGCTTCCGGCGCAATCCGGCGGGTTCTTCGAGGTCGACGCGGAGTGCATTGTAGTGGTTGCGTACGTCGCTTGCCTTCCCAGTTAGCAATCGGTAGGTCTCGTCGACGCTGGATGGTGTGGCTTTCACAATTCGCACATCGGCGCCTAGCGGGTGCTGCCCCTCGAGTTCCAGGCGAAGCGCCGATTGATCCACCAACGGCTTACCGTGGAAGGTTACACGATAGACCAATTGCGCTTCCTGGGGATTGGTAGTGTTTGCGGAGGTCTCGATAAGAAGAACCAGTCTTCCATCGGGAGAGGAAAGAGTTTCCCCCCACGCTGTTAATACAAAGAGCAGAAAAAGTAGAAAGGCCGAACCCCGTAAACAGCATATAGGCGTCAACATAGCGTACATCCTATAACACACGTGGATGAGGCTTCTTCATATCTACGACGAAGGCAGGCGACCTAGAAAGTCTTTTCCTTTTTCGGATACCACTTGATCTGCGCCGCTATCACCGCGTCGGTCTGCAGGCCCTGTTTATAAATCGGCGCCTTCCACCGTTCATACTGTACCCAGCCCTTGACCTCCAGATCCTTATCCTTCAGGAACCGCTTTGTCACCTCTCCCTCATAAACATTCTGCGTTGTACCGCCGGGAACGAACTTCTGATCCACCTTGGCATTGCGGTAGTTGAACTGGACATCCTCGTTTGCCGAGAGATGGTACGTCAACCATGCCTGCCCGCCCTTCCCGTCGCGTCCGATCCAGGTGTTGAACAACGACCCATTGATCGTGGTGCCCTGCCTTTGAACCGTTTCCCACCAGAGGAAATTTCCATTGGCCCCTGAGTCGCTGACTGGATCAGTCGATAAGCCTTCGACGCGCAGATCCAGATGAGTCCACACCGGGAAATGCGAAAGATAAATTCCGGGATTTATAGCGGAGCGTCGCGGAGCGCTGATCGGGCTCACGTCGTCATGAACTCCCGAGTCGGTATAGAGCGTCAGCCAGTTTCGGACGAAGGGCAAACGATAGGTGAAATCGAAAGCGCCCCAGCGTGCACCCGGATCCTCGCGGGAAAACTTCTCCTCCACCGATACATTCTGGACGCTGAAGAAGCTCCTCAGGAATGTGTGAATTGTGATCGGCACGTTGCACGGGTAGTAGATGGCGGTGTGTGGATCGAGGCATTGACGGCCTTTGCCGCCCCAGACCACTGTGCGCTCGAATCCCAACTCCAGGTTGCGTGTCGGTTTGAAACTGATCTTCTCGGCATGCACCCACGGGTCGATCGGATAGTTATGTCCCGGTAGGGCACCGACGAAAAAGTCATAGCGGATTGGGCCGAGTAACCGCGAGAGACCGGGAATGCGTAAAGGCTCCACGCGATTGATCTCGAACGCATAGGTATTTTCGGCGTTCGTACTCCAGGCCATGCTCCCGCTTCTGCTGGGACTCCACCAATGATCGTTCTTGCCTAAGGAGATCTCATGCCCAAGGATGTGATACGACAGCAGCGCCTGTAAAACGGTGAAGCGGTTCGTAGCGGCAATCGGCCCTTGTGGAATCGTGGCCTGTACCGGATTCGTGGCAATAGGAATGAGATCGAGGTTCTCGGAGAGATATGTTGCCAGCTCAGGCGAATAGCCTACGGCGCTTGGCGCGTGCTGATATTCGCCCCGAAAATAAAGCGAGAACCTCCCCGCCTCCGCGCGGATATTGAAGCCGGTGTAATTGTTGAAGCCTTCCTCATACGGACGACCGTAGTCATTGATAATTGTTTGTCCCAGATGAAAGCTGTCCCGCAACGGTAGTCCCGTGATGCCCCGGAGTTGGGTATACAAGCTTTCAAATTGCCCGCGGCCTATGCGACCGCCGCTGGTCGCTGCCACATCGGGAGCCAGCTCTTTCTGCAACGCCAGGTAGATCTCACGCGCTTCGTCGTCGTTGACGTTGGCATCGATAGCATCGGCTGACTGCTGCAGCATGTGCGCAATGCTCAACCGCGTCCACGGACGCAATCCCAAATACGCGGTGTCGAGATAGCCGAGCCCATGCAATCGGGAGAGCGCCGGATAGATCCAGCTATCCATCGGCACATAGGTTGAGCCCTGCCCGCTGGTGTAAACGATCGGTGACTCCGGCCGATAGCTGGGAGGCAGCGGCTGCTGACCAGATCCAGCCCCCCCACTTGCATCCGTCGCCGTGGCTATCTGCCTGCTGTGGTCCTCACTGCTGGATTGCGCAACGGCACTCTGCCAGCCCACGACCAGCGCAAGCAGAAGATACATGGACGGGACAATTTTCACTCACACCTCGAATAGTGGGGGGATCGAATCCGGATCGCAACTCGGTGATGGGTCGCATAAAAACCACAGGCTCAGGCTAAAGCATTTCTCCAACAGATGTATACCGAAACCCGATGGCTTCGAAGTGACGTTTTCCTTACGAAGAGGTCACCTTGGGCGTCGCATTAGGAGCTTTGATAATCGGAAAAATGCATTGGTGAAAGACACGGCCCAACCATCTCCCGGTTGAACTCGGCGATCACCTCGCGCTTCCATCTGTCGCTGAACAATTCCTTTCCAGTCAGATAACGCTCCATCTGGGTGACCGCATTGAGAGGCGTGCCATTCAGGAGATACGTCGTGCACGCAATTAACGCTGGCCCCCCGCCATCGCGTACTCGAGCGATTGATTCATGCGCCACGCGATAGACGGCCACCACATCGTGAGCATCCACCGCGATTACCGGAAACAATTCGCCAATGTCCCTGAACTTATCCTCATGGAAGTCGTCCCTATGCCTCGCGTTTATGCCCGTCCCGATCACGTAAAGAATCGGCAGCTTATGCGTGGATGCAAGCTCAAGTGCCTCTTTGCATGCTTCAAGGGCCGCCGCACTGCCTTCGACAAACACCACCGCGATCCTGCGGTTCTCCGCAAGTTTATTTGCCAGCGCTGCGCCGGTCGCAAAACCCAGCTGTGCGCTCAGGGTTGGAGATGCCGGGGTCAGCACACTTACCGCGAAGCCGCTGAATGTCGCTCCACATGCGTTGCCGTTCGCGTGTTGATGATTCACCATCGCTGGTAGCAGCACGCCCTTCACAAGCCTCGTCAGAGAACTGTGTGGAGTCAGCACAACCGTGTCTTCGCGTTCCAGATTGAGCGTCACGCCCGCGGCTCCCGCAATCTGGCTGTGTGCTCCGTCAGCGTTATCGGCAAAGCCGGAGTGCCGGCGCTCCTCAAGCAGGCTGTACTTGAGCAAAGTTGCGTATAGCTGTCTAAACTTCTCGTCGCTGATCAGCGAATGGCCATTCTTACCTGCCACGGCCGCGGCTGCCGAGCGAGCCCTCACCTTAGTTGGCATGTGCAGTTTTTGTTCCTTTGATCTAGCCGATTGTATCGCAGCGGCGAAGCGCGACTCGCAGCATTCTTACCGCAGTGCAGCGTCGAAGAAACGCCGACAGGTTCTCACAAAATTCTCTCCGCGCGCAAGACGTCAATTGTGTCGATTTTCAACAGATTTGTGAATAAGCCTGTGCATTTTCCGGTTTTGAAAGCGAGAAATGCAGCATTGATGCGCCCTTTAGCAATCTGCACTCTTACCGCGGCACACGCAGTTCCGTTTCAGGTCGAATAGGCCGCGTTGATTCTCACATACTCCGCCGTCAAATCTGTCGTCCAGAACCGGCACTCGCCGCTGCCCACTCCCAACGCCATCCGAACCGTGAAATAGCGGTTCTTCAAGTAGGCATGCGCCCGCTGCTCGTCGAAATCCGCCACTCGTCCACCGTTCCTGCAGATCTGCTGATCGCCCAGCCAGATCGCGATGCGATTCGGATCAATCTCCGCGCCCGAATAGCCGGCCGCCGCCATCAGCCGTCCCCAGTTCGGATCACATCCCGCCCAGGCCGTCTTCACCAGGGGAGAATGCGCAATCGCCTTTGCCACCTTGAGAGCATCGCCATCGTTCGCGGCGCTTTCGATCAGCAGCTCGACTACGTGCGTGATACCCTCACCGTCGTCCACGATCTGTTTCGCCAGCGACGTGCAAACATCTTCCAGTGCCGTCCTGAATGTGGGATGATGTGCGTCGACACTCGCTCCGCTGGCACCGGAAGCCAGCAGCAGCACCGTGTCGTTCGTAGATGTATCGCCGTCGATCGAGATGCGATTGAAGCTTGGCTCGACCGCGCCACGCAGCAGTGTATCCAGCTCGGTGGGCACAATCGCGGCATCGGTGAAAACGTAGACCAGCATCGTCGCATGTGGAACAAGCTGAGGATGAATCATCCCCGCACCCTTACATACGCCGGCGATGCGCACTCGGTTGCCGTCTACGTCCACCCATGCATGGGCCACCTTCGGCCGCGTGTCGGTAGTCATGATCGCCCGTGCAAACTCAGAGAAATGCTCCGCGTCGGCAGCCAGCGTTCGTTCCACCTCCGGCAAGGCCTTCACCAGCTTCTCCGCAGGCAGCGGAACTCCAATGATCCCGGTCGAAGAAGGGAAGACCTCGTGTCCTTCTGAGCCAGACATTTTCGCAACTGCCGCGCAGACCCGTTCACACGCGGCGATGCCGATCTCACCAGTGGCACAGTTAGCATTGCCGGCATTCACGGCGACAACGCGAACCCGTCCACCGCTTCGCTGCAAATGCCGCATCCCCACGGTCAACGGAGCAGCCTTGACGCGATTCCCGGTAAACATCGCCGCAGCGCTGGCTGGTTGATTGGCAACAGCTACGGCAAAGTCGAGATTGCCACTTGGTTTCAGTCCAGCCTTGACGGCTGCAAAGCGAAACCCGCGCGGAAGTGCATCTTCAGGGAGCAGGGAAGTTTGAATCATGTGCGTTTTTACTTTATCAAGAGAGGAGATGACCCGCTTACCCGAAGCCACACAGTCGGAATCCGAATTCCTCAACATGCAACATGTCGACGTAGCCCGTGGAGAAGCCGTCGTGCTCCACGACATCAGCCTCCGCATCGCAACTGGCGAGCACGTCGCCATCCTCGGTCCCAATGGCTGCGGAAAATCCACGCTCATCAAGACCATCACATGCCAGTGCTATCCGATCGTGACTCCGGAAACCAGCATCCGCCTGCTGGGCCGCGCCCGATGGGACGTCTCTCAGCTCCGCCAGCACCTCGGCGTCGTCGAAGCGCACTTACCCGGCGAGCGCACCGGCGTCACCCGCGGTATCGATGCCGTCGTCGCCGGATTTTTCTCCGCCTCCACGCTCTGGCCCAACCTGCACGTCACACCCGAGATGCACACCCGCGCTCACTCCGCGCTCGAACTCATGCAGGCTACTCATCTGGAAGACAAACTCGTCGGCCAGATGTCCGCCGGCGAGCAGCGCCGTATCATGATCGCCCGAGCCCTCGTCCATCGGCCCGGTATGCTCCTGCTCGACGAACCTTCCAACGCCCTTGACATCGCCGCCCAGCGCGAACTCCGCGAAGCCCTGCGTCTGGTCGCCCAGCAGGGAACTGGAATTGTTATGGTGACGCACCACCTCGCCGACATCCTGCCCGAGATCACCCGCGTCATTATGATGCGCTCTGGCCGCATCGTTGCCGATGGCCCGAGAGAAGAACTGATCACCGCCGAAAAACTCCGCGACCTCTTCGGGGTCGAAGTCGCCCTCACTCAGCGCGACGGCTACTGGCACTCCTGGTAATCTTTCGCCCCTATTTTGGTCATCCTGAGCGCAGCGTAGGTAGCCGAAGAACCTGCTTTATGGGACCAGGCAGGTACTTAATCCGGGTACCTCACGTCCGGATATTCGGACGGGGGCTTTTCAAATCCCCCTCCTCCACGGATTCAACAGTTTTACCTTGATATCCTGCACATCACTCGTATAGCGGGTAACAAAAATCAGCTCATGGGCCACCGTAGTCGCCGCCAATGGCGTATCGATGACCGGCCTCAGACGCTGCGCCGACAATTCTCCCCATACTCTCGCTGTTGCCGGATCGACGCCAAGGATGCGATCCGCAAAGCTGAATTCCAGTCCATCTACCCGTGACCCGAGTTACTTCGCCAAATCAGGATCGGATTTCCATTTTGAGTGCAACTCCCTTCCTCAGTTCTCCAAGCGTAAGAACGCTGAGGTAGAGCGCAGATGGATCGGCGGCAGCCAGAAACGACATATAACCCGCATGTCGGCCTGTTTCTTGCGCGTTTCCGACAGCACATCGGTATCGAGCAGATATTGAAGCGGTGCGCTCACAGATTGATCTTCCTGCCTGTATCGCGGCTCCGCTTCACCTCGAAGCTGTCGAGCTTCGGGCCACCCAGTAGATACTCTTTCAGATTCGGTTTATGCGCGGTGAGAGATCGGTAATCCGCAATTGAAAGAAATGACGGCCCGCTCCGAACCGTGTCGGGTGATGATCTGCGGGCCTTTGCTGTTGGCCTCTTCGATCACTTCGCTGAGACAGTCTTTGCTTCCTGCACCTGCCAGACAGCCATGCGCACCTCGTTCTATTTCAACTAGAACTATAGCCGTTCTAGTTGCAACAGCCTCAGCTAAAACGCCTGATCGAACCAGGGAATCTCGCTAAGAACCATCCCTCATGGAGCGTTCAATTTCTCCAGCATCTTGAGGCCGTTTGTATTGCCGGGATTAATCTGCAAAGACTTCTGATAATTCTCGATAGCAAGCTGCTTGTCGCCGTCATCCATGTAGGCTTCCGCAAGGCTGTCATAGGTGTTGTACGACCGCGGATAGGCTTCAACGCTCAACTTGAAAATTACAATCGCATCGACAAACTTCTTCATGTGGATCAGTCGATAGCCGAGATCGATCAATTCGTTTTCACTGAAATCATAAGCGGCTGGCTGCGTTGTCTTAAGTTCGCGATACTGCGCGACCGCAGCATCGGCGCCCTTCTCCTGAACCGTCTTGAACATGGTTTCGCCGATGGGTTTTCTGCTAGCCAGGTCCTGCACTTTCGCCAGTATTCCATCCAGGGTGGATCGATCGTAGACGCGGCCTCCGTGAATCACAGTGTCAATTTTTCGGGTGTTGCCAATATTGTCGAGTGGATTTGCGTCGAGCAACACCAGGTCGGCGATTTTCCCAACCTCGACTGTACCCACGTCCTGTTCTCTTCCCAAGAACCGCGCCGGATTAAGAGTGGCAGCCTGGAGGGCCTGCACGGGAGTGAGTCCGGCCTGCACTAGATAGCCCAACTCGTCATGCAGGCCGAAGCCAGGAAAGCAATAGGGGTTTGCTGTGTCTGTGCCTGCCAGAATCCCGACTCCTGCTTTTTGCATCGCGCCCACAACTTCAAGGTCTTTTTGAAATTCTTTTTTTCCGTATGCAAAATCTTCCCGCGTCTGCTTTCCGTCCACTGCCGCCGGATCCCAGCCGCCTGTGATCCGGATTGGCAGATATTTCAGCCGAACATCCTTAAGGAGGGCAGGATCATCTCCGTACGCGAACATGTGCAGTAGCGTGAACGTAGGGACCTGCCAGGTGCCATTGCTTTTCAGCACAGCAGAAAGAGCGGCGACCTTCTCCGGGCTGTAGGTGTCCAGCATCATCTCCCTGGTTTCCTTTACACCTGGTCCCCAGAATTTGGGTTTGCCTGAAGCGATGTCCTCCGCGAGGTCGGCCTGCTGAGCCTGAAGGAGTTCTGCGTCGCGTGTGGAGCAGGCGGGCAGAATCCCCACCAGATGTTCGAAGCTCTTCTGTCCGGCGTGGGATGCCTCCTGGGCTGAGACGGAGAGCGGTACATGTCCCACAAACGAAATCCCCTGCTTCTTGGCTTCGTCAGCAATGGCGAAGTACTCCTCACGAGGCAGGCCCTGGTACACCTTCACAAAATCTGCCCCATGTTGCTTGGCCATGTCGACAGCCTGGCGAGCCTGCTGTTCTGTGCCCACGGAAACCGATCCCGGCCAATAGCGCGCTGGCCCATCGATGATCGGACTGGCAATCCACATGCCCGGGCCGAGCAGTTGCCCGGCTTCGATTTGCTTTCGCCACTCGTAGTAGTCGGGGAAGCCCCACATGATGCGAATCCCGGTTACACCATTGGCGATGAATAGCGGCAGATAGTCCTTGCCGATGGGATGAACGTGCATGTCCCATAGACCAGGGATGAGAAACTTGCCCGCGGCCTCGAACACCTGGGCGTCCTTGGGAATGACGGCCTGGCTGCCGTTGGCTATCGAGGTTATGTGATCGCCTGCGATGGTGACCGTCATATCGGGCCGGGCTGGCGCGCCGGTCGCGTCAATCACGGTTACATGACGAATGATAACGACATTTTGAGGAACGTTGGGACTTGTCTGCGCGACCAGCGAGGTTAGGAGAAGCGGGAGAATAAACCATCCACAGAGTCTTCTCATGCAATTGCTTTCCGCAACCGACTATGCAGTGAGGTCGAATTTGGGCTGTGAGGGAGGCATAGTTGGCGCGGTGCGAGTATAGCC
>CAYVSQ010000054.1:0-28601 GCA_964453815.1 uncultured Acidobacteriaceae bacterium
CCTGCTGCGCACGGGCGCCGGCGCCGTCGCGGCTTTGCTGCTGGCGGGAGCCGAGAGCGCGACGGCTGCGGCCAAGACCGCCGCGCCGACCCCGCCCATGGGCTGGAACAGCTGGAACCACTTTGCAGCCAAGATCGACGACGCCACGGTCCGCGCCCAGGCCGACGCCATGGTGTCGAGCGGGCTAGCGCGCGCCGGCTACCGCTACATCAACATCGACGACACCTGGGAAGGCGTGCGCGACGCCCAGGGCGTGATCCACACCAACAGCAAATTCCCGGACATGAAGGCGCTGGCCGACTACGTCCATTCCAAGGGGCTGAAGCTCGGCATCTATTCGTCGCCCGGCGACAAGACCTGCGCGGGCTACGCCGGCAGCCTCGGCCACGAGGCGCAGGACGCCAAGACCTACGCCGAATGGGGCATAGATTATCTCAAGTACGACCTGTGCAGCTTCGGCCAGATCCTAAAGGCGGACGCCGGCGACAACCGTGACAAGGCCTTTGCGATGCAGAAGGCCGCCTACGAGAAGATGCATCAGGCGCTCGTGGCCACCGGTCGTCCGATCGTCTTCAGCCTCTGCCAGTATGGCTGGAACAACGTATGGGAGTGGGGCCGCGATGTCGGCGGCAACCTGTGGCGCACCACCGGAGACATCAACGATCACTACAGCCGCATGGCCGAAATCGGATTCTCCCAGGCCGGCCTCGCCAGATTCGCCGGTCCCGGCCACTGGAATGATCCCGACATGCTTGAGATCGGCAACGGCGGCATGAATGAGAATCAGTACCGCCAGCACATGACGCTCTGGGTGATCCTCGCCGCGCCCTTGCTCGCCGGGAACGACCTCAGCAAGATGACGCCAGAAACCCTCGCCCTCCTCACTAACAAGGAAGTCATCGCCGTCGATCAGGATCCGGTCGGTAAACAGGGAGACCGCGTCTCTGCCGTTGGTCCTTCGGAGATTTGGGCTAAGCCCCTCTCCAATGGTGACAAGGCAGTCGCACTCTTCAACCGCGCGGAAACTTCTGCCCCAATCAGACTGCATCTTCGCGAAGTTGGATTCCCGGACAATGCAAAACTTCGTGATCTATGGCAGGGAAGGGAAGTCACCGCCGCAAACGGCGTCTACACCGTCCTCGTTCCACCCTTCGGAGCGGTCTTACTGAAAGTCAGCCGCTAGAAATCGCTTTGCCATCCTTCGACTGCGTGCAATTTCCGCATGATTGTCATCGTGAGCGGAGCACACGCAGTCGAAGGACCTGCTTGCTGTCCTTCCCATCCTTGCATTCTCTCCGGTACTGTCGAACGCACATGCCTTATCCCCAGCAGGGCTTCGTCGTCGACCCCACCCGCGTCATGCGCCGCATCTTTTGGCGGCTCATCCCATTTCTCTTCCTGCTCTATGTCTGTGCGTATCTTGACCGCGTGAATCTCAGCTTCGCCGCACTTGCCATGCAGCGGGAGCTCGGCCTCTCGGGCACGGTTTACGGCATTGGCGCCGGACTCTTCTTCGTCAGCTACGCTCTCTTCGAAATCCCGGCCAATCTCATTCTCCTGCGTCTCGGGCCGCGTCGCTGGATCGCCATCATCATGATTGCCTGGGGAGTCATATCTGCCGGCATGGCCCTCATCGATTCGCCCGCCAGTTTCTATCTCCTCCGCTTCTTCCTGGGAGCAGCCGAGGCCGGATTCTTCCCTGGCATCATCCTCTATCTCACCTACTGGTTTCCTCGCGCGCAGCGCGCCCGCGCCATCGCTCGCTTTATGACCGCCACCGCCGTCGCCGGACTCATCGGCGCGCCCCTCTCCATTTATTTGTTGCGTCTCGACGAAGTCGCGCACATCTCCGGCTGGAGATGGCTCTTTCTGGGCGAAGGTCTGCCCTCTGTCCTTCTCGGAATTGCCGTCCTCTTCGTTCTCGTCGATCGCCCTGAGGATGCCCCCTGGCTCAACCCGGCCGAACGCCAGTGGCTCCAGAACGAACTCGCCGGAAGCTACGCCGCAAGCATTGCCAACAGCACCGCTCCCACGGGCCTGACGCAGGCCTTCCGCCAGCCTGCTCTCTGGATGCTCGCCTGGATCTACTTCGCCAACTCCGTCGGAACTTACAGCATCACCCTTTGGCTGCCCATCGTCGTAAAGAGCCTCACCCACGCCGCGGATCTCCGCGTCATCACCCTCACGACCATTCCCTATCTGCTCGCCGTTGTGGCCATGCTTCTCGTGGCGCGCAGCTCTGACAGATCCGGAGAGCGCAAGTGGCATCTCTGCGCCTGCCTCATTGCCGCAGGCTTGGCCTTCTTCCTCAGTGCCGTTGTGGCGAACCCCATTCTCGGTCTGGCCGCTCTCTTTTTCACCGCCGCCGGAACTTGGGGAATCTACGGCCCCTTCTGGTCTCTGCCCACCACCATCTTCCGCGGAACAGCTGCTGCCGGAGGCATCGCCCTCATCAACTCCATCGGAGCGCTCGGCGGCTTTTTCGGCCCATATCTGATGGGCCGCGTCAGCGACCTCACTCACAACTTCCGCGCCGCCCTGCTCGTCGCCAGCGCCCTGCTTATCCTCGCCGCCCTCGTGGCCTCGCGCCTGAAGACACCACGCCAGCCTGCACCACAGTAATTCGCCTGGCCACCCCCTGACGGGAGTCCAGATAGTCGAGCTTCCACGGCGAGAACTACTCCCATAAGGCTCGTAGGGGAAACCTAGACCCACTTACGGGGTCTGGACTACGGCCGCGAAGTTGCTTCGCATGTTCACTCCGGTATCGTTCTGCCGAAGGTGCATCCGGACGCTCCTTCGCGATCCTCGCCCGCTCGGCCGTCCGAGCCTTTATGTGTTCTCTCCTAGTACATCCAGCTGCAATCGCGCGTGAAATCCCTCGTCGCCGAGCGCTGCCACGTGCCGCTGCCCGTTTTCTCGACCGCGAAAATTCCCCCGCTTCCGCAAGAGCCGCCGCAGCTCTTGATCACCGATACCACCGCCCTTGTATCCGCCTGGTCAAATCCCGGAACCCCTAGGTAGCGCACATGCCTGATTTGCTCGTAGCCTTCGCATGCCGTCGAGTCGCGCCCGTGAGTCGCGAGGCAAGCCAATACCTGGCCGGCTTCGCTATACCCAAGCAGACGATAGCCGTGCGGGATCGAAAATTTCCGCTCCCAGCGATGGCTCTGCCGATTGGCCGCCACAAAGGCGTCTGTCATCTCGCGCTCTTCCGGCGTAGAAGGCCTCAAACAGCTTCCGTCGAGCTGCGGAATGTCAGTCACTGAACTCTCCGCGAATGCCAGCGGCTCCTGCGATGGAGCGTGATAGAGCGCCGAGTAGACCTCGTACGCCTCCGCCGGAGCAGCAGCGCCGCCCGGCTGGTTCAGCGGGCTGGTCGCGGCAAGATCAGTGATTACCGTCGTAGCCGACGTCTTCGCGTGGCGTTGTAAGGCGATTCGCACCCAGATCAGTGCTACTGCAATCACCACCAGCGTCATCCGCAACCATAGCCGCCATGAACTAGGCATGCTCAGACTCCCCTTATAAATGTAAGCCGCAGTCCAAAATGAGCTGCCGTACCTTTGGACCGCCAACCATCTTCGCAGCCATCATTTCAGCCCTCCGTCCGAACTGTGAAATTAGACTTGCGATGCAGCCCGCACTACCCTGTCGTCTCGTACTCTCTATCATCATTCCGATCACATGGTATAAATACGCGGCCCTTTCGCCTGACGAACGAGCAGTCCCAGTCTGCAGGGAGGAATCATCCGCATTCTTTCGGGACGCAAAAGACCACCAGATAGTCGCACAGGTGAGCTGACCATGCCGGTGCTTGCTGTAGGAGGCGAGAAATCCTTCGGTCCGAGCGGGCAAGGATTATGCGCCATGTGGCGAACAACGTTCAGGAGGCCCTCGTTGCCGGTACAGGGCACTGGTTAATGGAAGACGCGAAACCGTGGCATTGATTCGTGGGTTTATCGAGGCTGCCCGAAAATAGATCCCATCATCTTTATCTTATTTAGATTGCCGATGAACTTTGCGCCCCATGCTTTGCCGCTCATACCCGTCCAGAGCAGTAAAGCTGTAAAATGATGAATGCGGTGCAGCGCGCGATGTTCCAATACATCGAGCACGAGGTCTTTTGTATAGCGCGCTTGGCATCCAAATTCATATGAGCACAACCAAGCTGGCAGCACCACCAACCGAGACCACGTCCTCAAAACAATCCACATTCCAGCGCGAACAGATTTTTGACGCCTTCCGTCGCTGGGGCTACCTGCGGGCACAGCTTGATCCGCTCGATCAGTACCTTTCGCCGGTCAAAGTTCCCGAGCTTGACCTCGCCGGTCTGGATGCGGCCGAAGCCCGCCGTATCTACTGCTCTACCATCGGCGCGGAGTTCATGCATATCCCTGCGGCCGAGCGCCGCGAGTGGATCGCTGCACGCCTTGAAGCCGGCTCGCCCGTCCTCGAGGAAGCCGCCCGGCAGCACGTCCTCGATCTGCTCACGCGCGCCGACGTCTTCGAGCAGGTCATTCAGTCGCGCTATCTCGGCACCAAACGGTTTTCCCTGGAGGGCGTCACCGCGCTCATTCCATTCCTTGATGAAGTGCTCAACCGTGCCGCTGAATTTGGTGTGCAGACTTCGGTCATGGCCATGAGCCACCGTGGACGCCTCAGCGTCATGGTCAATACCCTCGGCAAGCCTGCGGCCGACATCTTCTCCAAGTTTGAGGACGTCAATCCCCGCAGCATCCTTGGCGGCGGCGACGTGAAGTATCACATCGGAGCCACCGGCGTATTTCACACGCGCAACGATGAATGGATCGCGTTGCACCTCGTCTCCAATCCCAGCCATCTCGAGGCCGTCGACCCCGTCGCCATGGGCCGCACCCGCGCCAAGCAAACGCGATCCGGCCCGGATGGTATTGACCGTGTGCTGCCTATCCTGATTCACGGCGACGCTGCTTTCGCAGGCCAGGGCATCTGGGCCGAGACCATGAACCTCGCCGAAGTCGAAGGCTTCTCCGTCGGCGGCAGCATCCAGATCATCGTCAACAACCTCATCGGATTCACCGCAGAGCCTGACGAGTCAAACTCCACGCGCTTCGCGTCCGATCTCGCCAGGCGCCTGCCGGTTCCCATCTTCCACGTCAACGCTGAAGACCCGGCCGCCGTTGTGCGCGTTGCCGCCCTCGCAGCCGAATACCGATACATCTTCCATAGCGACGTCGTTGTCGATCTCATCGGCTACCGCCGTCACGGCCACTCTGAAGTTGACGATCCCACCATCACCCAGCCTTTGCGCTATAACCGCATCAAGAGCCATCCGCCGCTCTCGGAGCTTTACGCGAAGCAGCTGGGCATCGACACGTCCGCCCGCGTGCGAGAGTTGCAGGCCGAGTTTGCCGCTGCGCAGAAGACCGCTACCACGATGCAGAAAATGCCACACCTCGCTCGCCTTCCTGAGTACTGGTCGCCTTACAAGGGTGGCCCCTGGAAGCCCGAGTACGACGTCGAAACCGGCCTTACCCGCGAAGAAGTTGGCCGCATTTCTCAGGGCCTTACGTCCTATCCCGCGAGCTTCCACGTCCATCCCAAAATCAAAAAGCTATTGGAGCAGCGCGCCGAGATGGGACAGGGCAAGCGCGCCTTCGATTACGGCATGTCCGAAGCTGTGGCCTTCGGTTCGCTCCTCATCGCAGGCACTCCGGTGCGCTTCAGCGGTCAGGATAGTCAGCGCGGCACCTTTAACCAGCGTCACGCCGTGCTCATTGACATCGAAAACGAGCAGCCCTGGATTCCGCTCGGCCATCTTTCCCCGGAACAGGCCTCCTTCGACATTTACAACTCCATCCTCTCCGAAGCCGGAGTGCTCGGCTTCGAATACGGATACAGTCGCGATTACCCCGAGACCCTCGTCCTCTGGGAGGCCCAGTTCGGCGACTTCGCGAACGGCGCACAGATCATCATCGACCAGTTCATCTCCTCCGGCGAAGACAAGTGGGGGCTGCTCAGTGGCATCGTTATACTCCTGCCCCACGGCTATGAAGGCCAGGGCCCGGAGCACTCCAGCGCTCGCATCGAACGTTATCTCCAGCTCACCGCGCACGACAACATCCAGGTCTGCCAGCCCTCAACCGCCGCGCAGCATTTCCATCTGCTGCGCCGTCAGGCCCTTCACAAGTGGCGCAAGCCGCTCATCATCTTCACGCCCAAGAGCATGCTGCGCCATCCCGACGCCGTCTCCCCGATCGAAGACTTCGCCCGGCCGCGCTTTCAAAATGTCCTGCCCGAAGCCGGGATCGCGAGCGCCAAACGCCTGCTCATCTGCACCGGAAAAATCGGCCATGAGCTGCGCGTCGAGCGCCAGAAGCGCGGCGACGACACCACCGGTATCGTTTTCGTCGAGCAGCTCTCCCCGTGGCCCGAGACCGAGCTAGCCGCTGCCATCGACGCCCATCCCGATGCGCATGAAATCATCTGGGTACAGGAGGAACCGGAAAACATGGGAGCGCACTCATTCGTCATGCCTCGCCTCCGGCGTCTGGCCAGCGACCGCCAGGTGCTTAGCATCAAGCGCTCCGCCGCCGCTAGCCCCGCAACCGGCTCGGCCAAGGCTCACGAGATGGAGCAGAAAACCCTGATCGAACTAGCCTTGGGGCCCGGCCTCCAGGAAAAGATCACTCGCTAGCGCCTTCTCCTGCAGGCCGATACCGCCGCTGTTGACCTGCAGCGGCCTTTCTTCTAAAAAGGCCGCTCGATTGCACAGCCGATTCATCCCCGAGTAAAGTTGTCGTACGTTCAGCTTAGCTTCCCTCAAAAGCTAACCGGCTGAAGCCAGGGGATCCCTGGAAGGCAGGTACCATGGATACGCCAGAACAGGCCGGGCAGAAGGCCAGTCTCGCCGATTATCTGGCTGCTGAACGGACTCTTCTCGCGTGGATTCGCACCGGACTGGCCCTGATGGGCTTCGGTTTTGTGCTGGCGCGCTTCGGTCTCTTTCTACAACAACTTCGCCTCATGCAGAGTGCCTTCTCGGCGGGGTCCTATGGGTTGTCGCTGTGGTTCGGCACAGCCCTTATCGTTGTTGGAGTGATCGTGAATGCTTTCGCCGGATGGCACCACGTACGGCTGGTCCGGGCGCTGGATCGCGGAGATACATCGCACTCTCGGCCTTCGATGCAGGCAGTTGCGATTGCATTCTTTCTCGCATTGGCCGGACTGGCGATGGCGATTTATCTGGTTTCAGTCCGAGATTCTAGTCGTTCGCAACCTGGAAGCAGTAAGGAGATATCGATGAGACTCGGTAAAGACAATGGGATTGTTGAGATAGCCAGTAACCACTCGGTGGATCAGACGGTGGAGAAGCTCAAGGGCATCTTGCAGGCAAAAGGGGTCACCCTGTTCGCGCTGGTCGACCATAGCGGAGAGGCGGAAAAGGTAGGAATGACGATGCATCCTACCAGGCTGTTGATCTTCGGGAGCCCCAAAGCCGGCACCCCGCTGATGGTGGCTGCTCCCAGCATCGCGATCGATCTGCCACTCAAGATCCTGGTCGCGGAAGATGACCATGGAAAGGTATGGATTTCCTACAACAGCACAGAGTATTTACAGCAGCGGCATAGCCTGCCGCAGGCGTTGCTTGCAAACATCGCAGTGGTGCAAACTCTGGCAGCCAAAGCAGGCGAATAGATCATGCAGGCTGTGCTGAGTATCAAAGACTGAAGGGTTTCATTGCGTTTTTGCTATCGCTTCCTTACTATCGAAGTAGGGCGCGAAGCACCCCTCCTCATATGGCTTCAAGGCGCGCGCGAAAGTCAGGCGGCCTGAGCCGCGCCCATCCAGCAGCTGGCACCTTTGAATTCAACAGGATAAAGCTAGATCAAAATATGCGCATACTCATCACCGGAGCTGCAGGCTTTTTAGGTTCACATCTCTCGGATGCCCTGCTGGCAGAGGGCCATGCCATTGTTGGCGTCGACAATCTGTCGACGGGTTCGCTTGAGAATCTGAAGCATCTCAGGAATGAATCGCGGTTCGAGTTCAGAGAACTTGATATCTGCACGCCCTTCGAGTGCGGGAAGGTGGACTACGTGTTCAACTTTGCTTCTCCGGCGAGCCCGGTGGACTACGCGAAGCTGGGCATCGAGACGCTTGCGGTCGGCTCGTCAGGCACGAGGAATTCACTGGAGATCGCGAAGAAATATAGTGCGAAACTTCTTCATGCATCGACGTCCGAGTGCTACGGCGATCCGGACGTGCATCCGCAGACGGAAGATTACTGGGGGCACGTGAATCCGATCGGGCCGCGCTCTGTGTACGATGAGGCAAAGCGGTTTTCCGAGGCGCTGGTGATGGCCTACCACCGCTACCACAGCGTGGATACGCGGCTGGTCAGGATCTTCAACACATACGGGCCTCGGTTGCAGAAGAACGACGGCCGCGTGATTTCCAACTTCATGGTGCAGGCGCTGAAGGGTGAAGATCTGACGGTATACGGCGAGGGCCAGCAGACGCGCAGCTTCTGCTACGTATCGGATGAGATCGAGGGTATTCTCGGGCTTTCGCGCACGGATGAGCACTTGCCGGTGAACGTTGGCAATCCGCATGAGTGGACGATCCTCGACTGCGCTAAAGCGGTGCTGAAGGTCACAGGTTCGTCGAGCCGGATTGTCAATCACCCGCTGCCGGAAGACGACCCCACGCAGAGGCAGCCGGACATCTCAAAAGCGAAGCGGCTATTTGGCTGGGAGCCAAACATCGATCTGGAAACGGGCTTGCGCCTGAGCCTCGAGTACTTCAACTCAACGGTCGAGGCCGAAAAGCTCTGAAGCCGGCTTAAGAGCGATAAGCGATCAGGGCGCAGGGCGCGGCAATCCCACCCCAGCTGCACGAAGACCGGCGCCCGGGAACGAAATTGCTTACATTCCGAACAAAAGTTCTTTATGCTTGCAATTAATTTGCACGCACAACCAGTGGAATCTTCAGCCGCCTCAATAAGCGTGCAATGGCAATCGACTTTTCTTTGCAGGATAGGTCTCGGCAGGCATGGACTTTGAGCAGTTGCGTACGTTTCTGGAAGTGTGCCGTTTGCGAAGCTTTTCGCGCGCGGCGGAAAAGCTATCGGTAACCCAGCCTGCGATCTCGGCGCAGATACGGACGCTCGAGAATGAAGTGGGGGCGCGGCTGTTTGATCGCGATGCCGGAAAAGTTACGTTTACCGCGGCAGGCAAGGTTTTTGAGCCCTTCGCCGAGCACTGCCTCCAATGTCATAACCACATCATGGTCACCATTGGCGAATTGCACCGCTCCCCGCGTGGCGAAATCTCAGTGAGCGCCAATGAGGCGATTAGCTTGTATGTGTTGCCGTCGGTCTTCGCGCAGTTCAAGCGGCAGTATTCGCGTGTGGCCTTGAGTATCGTGAGAGCAGACCGTCTTCGATCGATCGAGTCAGTTCTGAGTCGCGAGGTAGATTTCGGAGTGGTGTCGCTCCCGCTTAAAGATCCGCGATTGCTGGTGGACATCATTCATCACGATGAAGTGGTGCTCGTCGCGCCCAAGAATCATTCCCTGGCGTCGCGCGATTCGGTAAAGTTCCCGGAGATTTTGCAACACTCTCTGCTGCTGCCCAAGCAGGGGCGGCAGCGCGAATTGATTGAAGACCTCTTTCGCACCTACGATGTGCAGCCTCGCGTGGCAATGGAAGTAGAGTCGAGCGAACTGTTAAAGCGCCTCGTCGTGGCGGGACTGGGCATTGGCTTTCTGCCTCGCACCAATGTGCTGAGCGACGAAAAGGTGGGGACGCTGAAGATAATCAAGGTTGAAGGCGTGCGCCTTAACCGTGAACTGGCGGTGGTCTATCGCAAGGACAAGACTCTGACCAGGGCCGCGCACGCATTTCTGGAAATCGCGACGGAAAGAGCGCGCCCGCACGCGCCGGCAGCGGTGCCGGGAAAGACCAGACACGCGAAAACCAGCTGAGAGCCGGTCAGCTTAATGTCGGGTAGCTAAAGGCGGATAGTAAAAAACTGAGGGAAATCGCGGCCCGGCAGATCTAATCTATCTGGTCCGAAACCTTCTGTCGGACGGCTTTCGTGGCCTTGGCTCGTGACCCCGTCTTGGCGAGCCGTGACGAATTAGAGAGCGCTGATCCGGGAGGATAGCTTGTGGACTGGCGCACGATGAGCCTGGTGGTAATCGCCCAAAGGCGTTGCTGGGGCGGCGCTTGATTTTCGGCGATGGAACGCAGGGACTCGAAAGCCGCGCGCGCCAGATCGTTGCGTGACATGCGTACAGTAGTAAGCGGCGGGTAGACGAACTCCGCCAGATGGATGTCGTCGAATCCGACGATGGACATATCGTCCGGCACCCGTAAGCCGGCTCGAGCCAACACGCGAAGGCCGCCAATGGCGGTCATATCGTTCGAGCACATCACCGCGGTTGGCAACTCGCGCAGCGACAGTAACAGTTCCATGGCGCGCATGCCCCCTTCCAGTGTGTGATCGCCCTCGATCAGCCAACTCGCGGTGGGACGAATGCCAATCTCCGCCAATGATTCAAGAAACGCGACTTTGCGAAGTTGCGAAGAGCGCTGGCGGAGAGGCCCGCTGACGAAGCTGATCTTGCGGTGACCGAGAGCCGCGAGATGTTGCACTCCCTCACGGATGCCCTTACGGTAGTCCACGATGAGGGCGCGCACAAACGGCCCTGGAGGGCATGAATCGACAAAGACCATGGGAACATCCCGCGAACTCAGCTCTTCGAGCAGCGGCTGCTCGACGCCGAAGGTCATCACGGCCACGCCCTCCACATGGCGTTCCAGCATGCGGCGAATGCAGGTGGTCATGCGTGCCAGGTCATAGTTGGTAGAGCCGATGAGAATTTCGTATCCGTTGGCGACGGCAATTTCCTCAAAGCCCTGCATCAGCTCTGGGAAAAAAGGGTTGGTAATTTCGGAGATGAGGAGCCCGAGAAGGCGGGTTCGGCCGGAGACCAGAGCGCGCGCCTGAGTATTGGGAAAGTAATTGAGTTCGCCGATTGCCTTCCAGACGCGCTCGGCGAGCTGCTTGTCTACCGTGGGGACGCGATTGATGGTCCGCGACACGGTGGCGATGGAAACACGCGCGTGTTTGGCTACATCGCGTATGTCTAGCCGATGCTTTTCTCGCTTGACTTGTCGTGGACGCTTCTTTGCGGGCACTCGCACGCCTTTCGCTTGACTAGCCAAGTGTAAATCGCATAACTTCTAAGTTCCAGTAAACGTTTGCCAGAAAAAAAGAGGAAACTAAACTAGTAAATCGCTTTAGCGGCATGGCAATATGCTTATTCGGGGAAGAGGGGTTCGGTAACCGATGCTTGACGCTCTCAGGGTGGACGTTCTCGAAGCAAACCTGGAGATTGTCCGGCGCGGTCTTGTCCTGTACACCTTTGGGAACGCGAGCGGCATCGACCGTGAAACGGGACTGGTGGCGATCAAGCCGAGCGGTGTGCCTTATGAAAAAATGACACCGGCGGACCTGGTGATCACTGACCTCGACGGCAGAATTGTCGAGGGCTCGCTGCGGCCTTCGTCGGATCTGGGGACACACCTGCTGCTCTATCGTGAATTCCCTACGATCGGTGGTGTGGTGCATACTCACTCGGAATATGCAACGGCGTGGGCACAGGCTGGCCGGGAGATTCCGGCGTATGGAACGACGCATGCGGACTATTTTTACGGGCCGGTTCCAGTTACGGAAGAGCTTACGGATGAGGAGATCGGCGGCGATTACGTGCTGAACACAGGTCATGCGATCGTGCGGCGGTTCAGAGATCTTGATCCAGAGGCCGTTCCCGGAGTGCTGGTTCGGGGCCATGCTCCGTTTGCCTGGGGCAAGACGTCGGCGGATGCGGCCCACAACGGGGTGGTGCTTGAGGCCGTGGCTCGGATGGCCTATTACACGGCAACATTAAATACGGCTTGCGAAGGTGTGTCGCAGGCACTGCTCGATCGGCACTACTTCCGTAAGCACGGCGTCAAGGCAACGTATGGGCAGAAAGACAGGATGTAGGGTTTAGGGTGTAGAAATTTTATAACAGTCAGGAATCCAGATAAATGCAGCTTCAGCCTTTCGTGGCGTTTTCCACTTATTTTGCTGCGCCGGTTCACTCGCTCGCGCATCTCAATGCGATCGATATTGCAGTTATCGCGATCTACTTCGCCATCGTCATCTTCATCGGCTTTTACCTGAAGGGCTCGGCGAATACCAGCGAAGAGTTCTTTATGGCCGGGCGCGAGATGACGGCCTGGATCGCGGGGTTGAGCTTCGTTTCTGCCAACCTTGGGTCGCTTGAGCTGATGGGCTGGGCTGGCTCGGCCTATCAGTACGGCATCCTGGCAACACACTGGTACTGGATTGGCGCCATTCCGGCGATGCTCTTCCTGGGCATCATCATGATGCCCTTCTATTACATCTCGAAGGTCAACTCGGTCCCTGGGTATCTGCACCTGCGTTATGGAGATGGGGCGCGGGCGCTCTCCGCGGTCAGCTTCGCATTCATGACGGTGCTGATGAGCGGCATCAATATGTACTCGATGGCGCTGGTGATGAAGGTGGTGCTGGGGTGGAATTTGAACTTCAGCATCTGGGTGTCGTCGATCACGGTGGCGCTTTACGTCGGGCTGGGCGGGCTGCGGTCGGCCATTTACAACGAGGTTCTGCAGTTTCTGTTGATCTGGCTGGGAGCATTGCTCGTGCCGATTCTGGGGCTGATTGACGCGGGTGGATGGACGAACCTGAAGCACCAGATCGGAGCGCGGCTAGGCTCTGAATATGTCCACCTGTGGAGCACGACGGGACACTTCAGCGAGAATCCAATGGGCATTCATTGGACAGGGCTGGTCTTTGGTCTCGCGCTCGTCATCAGCTGCGGATATTGGACTACTGACTTCCTCGTTGTGCAGCGCGTGCTCTCAGCGAACAATCTGCGGTCAGCGAGGATGGCTCCTATTATTGGCGCAGCCTTCAAGATGGCGGTGCCGTTCATCGTGATTTTGCCGGGACTGCTGGCGCTGGCGGTGCTGCCCTACCACTTGGTGGGTGAGTCGCAGGCCGTGGCCACCGGACAGCACAGCTATAACGAAGTACTACCGCTGATGCTGGTACGCTACTGCGGACCGGGGCTTCTCGGACTGGGTGTGACGGCGCTAATTGCGGGATTCATGTCGGGGATGGCGGGCAACGTGAGCGCCTTCTCGACGGTGTGGACGTATGACATCTATGGAGCGTTCCTGAACAAGAAGGCTACCGATCAGCATTACGTTGCGATGGGGCGGTGGTGCACATTTATCGGCGTGCTGATCTCGGTAGGCACGGCGTACCTGGTGCAGCACGCGGCAAGCATCATGGATTACGTGCAGGGGCTGTTCAGTTTCTTTATCGCACCGCTCTTCGGAACAGTGATCCTGGGCATGCTTTGGAAGCGGACCACAAAGGCCGGAGGCTTCTGGGGATTGCTGGCAGGCACGTGTACGGCGATCGGGCTCTTTCTTTGGGTGCACTTCGATCCCTCGGCGCTGCGCTATGTAGCGCTCTCGGCCAGCGCCAAGACGCTGGCGGAAGATATGTATCGTGCGCTGTGGTCGTGGCTGGTATGCGTAATTGTTACCGTGGTGGTGAGTTATGCTACGAAGCCGAAACCGGTGTCCGAGCTGGAGGGGCTGGTGTATGGGGTGGTTCCTCTGCCGGTGGAGCACGACGATCACTGGTATCAGAAGCCAATCGTGTGGGCGGGCATGATCGCGGTGCTGTTTGTGATCCTCAACATTATTTTCTGGTAGGTGGAGGCGGCGATGCGCGAAGAGATTTCAATCTGGTTTTTTGCCGGAGTACTGTTTTTGATTTATGGCGTGATCATTACGTCGCAAGGCCTGTGGGAGCTGAGCCATCCCTTGGTAAATCCTCCGGTACTTTACTATCTGCATGCCCCGATCTGGTGGGGGGCGATGATGACCGTCGCCGGGCTGAGCTACACGATTCGTTTCTGGCCGCGGCGGATCCGGTAGGCACACCGATTTTTTAAAACAGAAGCTGAACCAGAAAGGCGACGGAGAGAGTTATGAAAAGGCTTACATACGGAGTGATCGTTGGCAGCCGCGGTTTTTTTCCGCACCATCTTGCAAAGGAAGGTCGCGAAGAGATCATCAAGGTCCTCGATGCAGCCGGATACAAGACGGTCGTGCTCTCACCGGAGCAGACGCAGCATGGAGCCGTGCAGACGCCGGACGATGCGCGTCACTGCGCCGAGCTCTTCAAGCATCACCGCGAAGAGATCGACGGCATCATCGTCACTCTGCCTAATTTTGGTGAAGAGCGAGCCATTGTCGATGCCATTCGCCTTTCCACCCTGCAGGTCCCGGTGCTGGTGCAGGCCACCCCTGACCGCACAGAGACGATGAAGATCTCACACCGGCGGGACAGCTTCTGCGGCAAGATGTCCGCATGCAACAACCTGATGCAGTACGGGATTCCCTACTCGCTGACGGCATTGCACACCGTCTCGCCCAGCTCGGAGGCATTCAAGAAGGACCTCGCGTGGTTCTCTGCCGTCTGCCGTGTGGTTAACGGCTTCAGGAACCTTCGCATCGGCGCGATTGGCGCGCGCCCGGCGGCTTTCAACACGGTTCGCTACAGCGAAAAGCAGCTGGAGCGCGCCGGCATCTCTGTGGAAACGCTCGATCTCTCGGAAGTCCTTGGCCGCATTGCCCGGCTCAAAGATACTGACGAGGCGACCCAGGCCAAGCTGGCCGCGATCAAGTCCTACGTGTCTACCAGTGGAATTCCAGAGGCCGCTTTGCTCAAGATGTCCAAGCTGGGCGCGGTCATCGACGGCTGGATGAAGGAAACCTACTGCACGATCAGCGCGATCCAGTGCTGGACATCGCTCGAAGAGTATTTTGGCGTCGTGCCCTGCACCATCATGAGCATGATGAGCGAGAACCTGTTCTCCAGCGCATGCGAAGTCGATGTGGTCGGCGTGCTCAGCATGTATGGGCTCGCCCTGGCCTCGGAAACGCCAAGCGCTCTGCTGGACTGGAACAATAACTACGGCGATGATCCGGACAAGGCGGTCTGTTTCCACTGCTCGAATCTGCCGAAGCATTTCTTCGCCAACGTCGTGATGGATTTCCAGGAGATCATCGCGGGAACGGTAGGCAGAGAAAACACCTTCGGGACTTGCGTGGGTCGTGTGAAAGCGGGAGCAATGAGCTATCTGCGCTTTTCGACCGACGACTACACGGGCAAGATCCGCGGCTATGTGGGCGAGGGCGAGTTTACAAATGATCCGCTGGAGACATTCGGCGGTGCGGGCGTGGTGAGGATTCCAAAGATGCAGAAGCTGCTCCGATACATCTGCGAGCGGGGCTTTGAACACCACGTGGCTGCGAACTTTTCCAGCGTCGCGAGCTCAGTGTACGAGGCGGCAACGCGCTATCTGGGCTGGGAGATGCATCACCACGAGGCGGAAAGCTGAGAAGCAGGCAGCTGAATCCGGGCCGCCTTCATTGGGGTCCTTGATGAAACGTTTTCCGGGAAATGGCTGACTTGATCGTAAGGAGTGATTCACGTGCCGATTGTTGCCGGAGTGGACTTTGGAACCCTTAGCGTGCGCGTTACGCTGCTCGACGGCGAGCGCGGACGATTGAGCACGGCGAACGCCGCGTATCCACTGAAACGCAAGCGCGAAGATCCGGACTACGCGACGCAATCTCACTTCGATCAGATGGACTCACTGGTGAAAGCCACTCGCAAGGCGCTGGAGGAAGCCGGAATCACCGGCGATGCAGTCGCGGCAATCGCCCTCGACACCACGGGCTCGAGCGTGATTCCGGTGGGCGCAAATCTCGAGCCGCTGGATGATTACTACCTGTGGTGCGATCACCGCGCGAAGGTCGAGGCGCAACAGATTACGGCGCTGGCGCATGCGGAAAAGCTCGAGGCGATCGAGTGGTGCGGAGGAGTCTACTCGCACGAGTGGGGATTTGCCAAGCTGCTGCACTGGCTGCGGCACAATCCTGAGAAGCGCACGCAATTTGTAACCGCGTTTGAGCACTGTGACATGGTTGCGGCAACGCTGGTGGGGATTACTGACGCGAAACAGGTGAAGCGCAGCGTCTGCGCGATGGGCCACAAATGGCTGTGGAACCCTCGCTGGGGTGGGTTGCCTCCGCAGGGATTTTTGTCAAAGCTCGACCCGTTGTTCGATGGGATTCGCGATAGGTTTCAGGGCGAATATCTGACCTCCGACAAGATCGCCGGGACTCTTTCACCAAAATGGGCCGACGCGATGGGACTGAAGGCTGGGATTCCGATTCCGGTAGGAGCCTTCGATGCGCATTGGGACGCGATCGGCGCGGGATGCCGCGAGGGGGATGTAGTCAACGTGGTCGGCACATCGACGTGCGTTATCGCCATGGAGCATAAGACGACCTTGGTGCCGGGCGTATGCGGCGTGGTTCCGGGCAGCGTACATCCCCAGTACACCGGCGTCGAGGCTGGGCTATCGGCCACGGGAGATATTTTCGAGGCAGTCGCACGGCGGGCCGGAACCAACGTATCGGAGCTATCGAAGGGGCTGGAATCGTATCGTGCAGGTCAGACCGGCCTCCTGCGGTTGAGCTGGGATAACGGCGACCGCACCGTGCTGGTCAATTCCGAGTTGGGCGGCGTAACGCTGGGATGGAACCTGATCCATACCGCGCAGGACGAGCTGTTCGCTGCAATCGAGGGGACGGCGTTTCATACGCGGATCATTTTGGAACGGATGGCGGAGTTCGGCGTGCCCGTCGACCGGGTGATCAACGCAGGCGGGATTCCGCAGAACAACACGGTGTTGAATCAGGTGTATGCGAATGTGCTGGGCAAACCGGTGCTGGTACCGGCGGGCATTCCAACCAGCCTGGGATCGGGGATCTTTGCCCTGCTGGCCGCGGGGGCATTTCCGACAATCGAGGCCGCGCAGGATGCAATGTGCCTGAAGTATTCGACGTATACGCCCGATCCGCGGGCGACGGTAGTGTGTGACCGGCTCTATCGGCACTATCGCGATCTGTATTTTGCGCTAGGCCGGGAAAATGCGGACGCAGTGCAGCTGGGCGGGGCTCTGCCGGAGCTGCGGAAGATCGCGGCCGAGGTCCGCGGAGAATAGAGACAAGGGGTCCATAAAAGAGTTTTATGACTACGGCTTCTTTATGAAACCTTTCGTCAAGATATATGACTTGTAGCGTCTGCTTAGAAGTGACGGGGACTCCCCGCGGAGGTATCCGTGGTCACTTCTCAAAAGCGTCATACTACTTACTCTCCTGTTATCGCGCATACTGTATTGCTCATTCATCTTGAACGCATGCTTCTTCTCGCGGAGGAGAGCAAAAGCAATCGTCCTTCGCAGCAAGTTGCACAACCGGCTCGGCGTCATTTTGCCGGCAAGCGCCTGCCCCGCACGGTGTTGTATCTTGCGGTCCTGCTCGGTGTCAGCGTGTGCTGCGCACGGGCCCAATCCACGCTGGGGAGCATTCTTGGCACGGTGCAGGATGCTTCGGGCGCAGTTATTCCCGGGGCAGCAGTGACGATCCGCTCTCTGGATCAGGACCTCAGCCGCCATACCGCTACAAGTGATGCCGGAGATTTCCTCGTGGAGAATCTGAAGCCCGGACACTACTCGATCACGGTGGAACACGAGGGCTTCTCCAAGGCTGTGGTTACAGACACGCAACTCGATGCCCGGCAGGCGCTGCGCATTCCGGTGACACTTACGGTAGCCGTCCAGTCTACGGAGGTAGTGGTCACATCCGGGGCGTATCAGATCAATACCGAAGACGCGACGCTCAGCAACTCGAAAGACAACCAGCAGATTACCGAACTGCCTCTGAATGATCGCGCGACTACGACCAGCCCTCTGGGTTCGCTGCAACTCTCTTCCAATGTGCAGCAGGACAGCTCGGGCAACATAGCGCTGGGCGGAGCAGGTTCGTCGATGGTGAACTTTTCGGTGGATGGCATCTCTACCACCAACGTCAGGCAGAATGGCGCGCTTCAGGATGCCTATCCTTCGCTCGAAGGCATTGCTGCAGTGAAGGTGACGTCGTTCAACAACAGCGCGGAATTTTCTCAAGTGGGCGATGTGACGTTCACGACCAAGGGAGGCACGAGCAATTTTCACGGCAGCCTCTTTGAATACCTGCAGAACGATGCGTTCGATGCCAATCCGTATGGGTTTTCGGGAAAGGCTCCGAAGCACTTCAATACTTTTGGAGGATCGCTGGGTGGGCCGGTGGTGATTCCACATCTTCTCGGCCGGCGGGACAAGACGTTCTTTTTCTTCGCCTATGAGGGGAATCGCCGCTCGACGTCTGTGGCTGAACAGTTCCTGGTGCCTACGCAGGCCGAACGCAACGGCGATCTGACTGCACTGGGAGGCCCAGTGATGTCGCCGGGCAGCGTGAATCCTACCGCTACGGCGCTGCTGGCTTATTATCCGCTACCGAATGTAACGGGCCAGTCGAACTTTAACTACGAAACCTTTCAACCTACACCGGCGCGGACGGACGGAGCCGATATTCGGATCGACGAAACTATCTCCACAAAGCAGTCTTTATATGCGCGGTTCAGCCGCAAGAACATCACGGAAGATTATGCGAATCCGCTGCTGCCGAACGACTCGGACAGCGTACACAACCGCAGCCTGCTGGTCTCCCATACCTACACGTTTACACCTCGTCTGCTGAACGAATTCCGCTTCGGCTTCACAAATGTAGCTACCAGCGTGGGCTTTCCGATTGAAGGAGCGGCGGCTCTTACCGAGCTTGATCTCATGGGGGTCAACATTAGCCAGCATCCAACGACTCATGCCTTTCCGACCTTCGACTTCAGCGCAGGGACAGGCTTTACGCCGATCGGAAGGGACAAAACCGGGACCACAGAGTCGAAGACGATGCAATTCACCGACAACCTCAGCTACAACATCGGAAAGCATGCGCTCAAGATGGGCGTGGACGCCCGGCGGGTGAGGTATGCAGACATCGAAACCTTCCTGCCGTCGGACGACTTTGGCCGCTTTACCTTTCAGCCGACCTTCACGGGCAATTCGTTCGGAGATTTTCTCGAGGGCGTACCGACAACGCTATTCTTTGCGGTTTCGAGTCCAGACGTAGCGGGGACAGCGTGGCAGTATGCGGTGTTCGCGCAGGACACCTACCAGGTCAACAGCCGGCTTACGCTCAGTTACGGGCTGAGGTGGCAGATTCTTCCAGGATTCCACGAGGATGGCGGGAACCTGGCAAACTTCGATCAGAGATATAACTCGATCGTCGTTCCGAACGAGCTGGCATCTTATCTAGCGCAGCAGAATATCGAAGGGTCGAACCTGGCGTTTCGGCAGTCGTTCAACTCCTGCGATCTGAATTACACGGCGCACCCCTGCACCAGATATGTCACGGCGAGCCAGGACCATCTGCCGCCGTCCCTCCGCAACACGTATAAGGGCAATTTCCAGCCGCGTGTGTCTCTGGCGTGGCGTCCGTTCAACGATACGAAGACAGTGATGCGCGCAGGCTTCGGAATCTTCACGATTACAAATCTCGGTCCATTGTCGTTCAATAATAGCGGCAATCCGACGTCGGCGCTGCACACGTATACCAACACGACCGCGGAGGGCACGCCACTGATCCAGTTCCCTGACACTGCGCCGCCCAGCTCGACCGTGCAGTTCGGCGGCGGAGGGCTGGACCAAGGGGTAGATCCGAATTATCGCGACCCGCAGGCGAACCAGTGGAACCTTACCGTGGAGCGGCAGGTGGGCAACAGCGATAGCGTTCGCGCCAGTTATGTGGGAATGCACACGTACCGGCTAAGTATTACGGAAGATTTGAACCAGATTGCGGCAAGCACGACGCCGTATCAGACGACGACGGCCAGCCCGTATGTCGATCCGCGCGCACCGTATCCCAATTGGTTCACACTCTACAGCACCTTCAATGCGGGCAAGGCAAACTACGACGCGATGGAGCTGGAATGGACTCACAAGAATTCACATGGGTTGTATTTCGACGCGAGCTATACGCTGGCGAAGAATCTCGCCGATAACCAGGGTGATGTTCCGACGGCGTTTGCGGGAGAAGTGAACTATGGCATTCCCATCGCGGACCGCTTCAACATTGCCAGGGACTACGGTAATGTGGAGGGCACGCGGCGGCAGCGTCTGCTGCTGTTGGGCTCATATCAACTGCCATTTGGACAGGGCCGCGCATTCCTGAACGAGGGCGGTTGGAAAAATGTGCTGCTGGGCGGCTGGGAGATGACCAGTGTGACGCTGCTCCAGACTGGACCCTGGTTAACGCCGAGCATCAGTACGTCCTCTGACCAGTCCAACACGAATGTCGTGAACCGCGGTGCTTTTCTCCGCCCCGATCAGGTGTCGAAGAGCCTGTACGAGGGCCAGTCGCGGGCGCGGTACTTTAATTCGGCTGCATTTGCGCCGACTCCGGCGGGTGCGGGCCGCTTCGGCAATGCCGGTGTAGGGATTCTGCAAGGGCCGGGGACTGAAGCGGTCAGCATGGGTCTTGCCAAAATCTTCAACGTGACGGAAGGAGTGCACGTGAGGTTCGAGTCTACGTTTACAAACGTGCTGAACCATACAAACTTCGCTCCGCCGGCGACACAGATCGACAACGCGGCGACCTTCGGTGTTCTCAGCGCTCCGCAGACGGCGGAAAACTCTGGGAATCGCACCGGGCAACTGGCCGTGAGGGTGGATTTCTGAGGGTAGAACCATTTCCGGCCCTATCGAAAGTATGTCAAGCTTGCCTTGTGCCCTTTACCCAACCCTTTGTCGATGCGCTCGCCAAAGATGCGGGCTTCACCCTCGCCGGAGTCGCCACCATTCCTCCGCCCGGAACCTCCGAGAGCAGGGAAGAGCGCCGTCGTTTCGAGGACTGGATCGCCTCCGGCAGCGCCGGTGAGATGGACTACCTCAAGCGCCGCAACGAAAACGGAGAGCTCGTTCGCTCCTCTGTGCGCACCGCCTTCCCATGGGCCAGATCTGTAATCGTATGTGTTGCAAATTACAATGCCGCGCATCCCCGCTCCATCGACCCCGCGCCCCCGGATGCCGGATGGGTCGCCCGCTACGCCTGGTCCGGCTTTCGCTCCGAATCGGAGTCCGCGTCAGAGTCCACCTCCGCCATGCGCCCCACCGATTACCACAAAGTTCTGCTCAAGCGCCTTGAGGCCCTGAACGCCAGCCTCCGCCAAACCCTCGGTTCCTTCGAATCCCGCAGCTACGTCGACACCGGGCCGCTGGTAGAGCGCGTCTACGCGCGCTATGCGGGCCTGGGATGGGTTGGCAAGAACACCTGCATCCTTAACCAGCAGCTTGGTTCGTGGTTTTTCCTTGGCGTCATTCTTACTTCGCTCGAACTCCCTCCGGAGGACCTTCCCTCATTCGCCCCCGACCGCTGTGGAAGCTGCACCCGGTGCATCGACGCCTGTCCTACGCAGGCCCTCACGCCCTATCAGATGGACGCCAGCCGCTGCATCTCCTATCTCACCATCGAGAAGCGCGGCGCAATTCCCGACGATCTCCGCGACGGCATAGGGCGGCAGATATTCGGCTGCGACATCTGCCAGGATGTCTGTCCCTGGAATCGGAGAGCGCCCATTGCCTCCGACCCGCAACTCGCTCCGCGCCCGGAACTCGTCAACCCAGCGCTCGATTGGCTGGCCGCGATGAACGCCGGCGAATTCGGAGCATGGTTTTACGGTTCGCCCGTCAAGCGAACCAGGTTTGACGGATTCCGCCGCAACCTTGCCATTGCCATGGGCAACAGCGGCCTCGAGCGTTTTCTCCCCACGCTCGAAGGCTGGTCACACTCCGAGGATCCAGTCCTTGCAGAAACCTCAACCTGGGCCATCCGCAGACTCGACTGCCTCGACTAGTACTCGCAGACACGAGCGGCCTCGTTGCCGAAGCAAGAGGCCGAAAAAAGAGAACCACTACGGAAATCTTAGATGGCGCGTGGCTCGCGCTCCTCTCGATCCCGGGTTTCAGGCAGCGCGAATCACATTAGCCGCGTTCAGGCCTTTGGGGCCTTGCTGGCATTCAAACTCCACTGCTTCGCCTTCATTTAGTGTCTTGTATCCGGCGTCCTGAATGGCAGAGAAATGCACGAACACATCCTCTCCCGTTGTACGCTGGATGAACCCATAGCCTTTAGCCCCATTAAACCACTTCACAACTCCGTGTTCTTTCACATCCACTCCTTTGGTGAACAGCCAATGTTTGCTTTCAGCAGTACCCCGAAGACACTAAAAGCCGCCCATGCCACACCGCTTCGTGGCGTTCAGGCAGCTCCACATCCCTAGGACATTTCTGAAAACACCGCAACCAAATACCATCAATAAAAAGGGCCTTCCGTGCTTACTTCTGTTTTCCCGGAAAAAGGAAAACGGTACTCAAGTTATGGCAGGAAATGACCTCTGAAGCAAGATAATTTTCCATCAAAAACAATCTCTATCCTTTTGATTACTAAAGGACACTGTCCTTTTGTACCCGCTTGGGCGTCCCAAGAAGCGCCCCCACTTGAAATCGCTCTCAATCATGATCGCGGAAGCACATCGCAGGGTACTATATCCTTCCCATGTCATTTTCCCGGCCATTGGAGAGGATATGAACTTTGACAGACGACCGCTTTACCGAATCGCGATTGCGGCATTTCTCTTTACCGCTTGCCTGCTGCATGTGTGCGCCTGCAACGCGCAGGACACTGCCCGGCCAGACACCGCGCGCATAGAGGAGATTGTTCAGTCCTACGTAACCGGGAAACAGTTTATGGGCACCGTCCTTGTTGCTCAGGACAACGAAATTCTGCTGGATAAGGGTTACGGTTATGCCAACCTCGAATGGCAGATACCCGACGCGCCCGAAGCGAAGTTCCGCCTCGGCTCGATCACCAAGCAGTTCACCGCCGCCTCCATCCTTCTGCTGGAGGAGCGCGGCAAACTCAGAACCGATGACCCCGTGAAGAAATACATGCCCGATGCGCCCACCGCGTGGGACAAGATCACCATTTACAACGTGCTCACTCATACTTCGGGAATTCCCAGCTTCACCGATTTCCCCGATTACCGCTCGACAGAGGCCGCGGCCACCACGCCTGAGAAGCTCGTCGCACGTTTCCGCGACAAGCCGCTCGACTTTCAGCCCGGAGAAAAGTGGAAATACAGCAACTCCGGCTATGTCCTGCTCGGCTATCTGATCGAGAAGATCAGCGGAAAGAGCTACCAGGATTTTGTCGAGGAAAACATCTTCAGACCTCTGGGCATGAACGATTCCGGATACGACTCAAACTCCGCCATCATCCTTCATCGTGCCAACGGATATGCGCCCGGCCCGCACGGACCCCAGAACGCCGGCTACGTCGACATGAGCATTCCTTTCTCTGCAGGTGCTCTTTATTCGACAACGCATGATCTTCTGCTCTGGGAGCAGGGATTGTTCGGAGGCAAGGTCTTGTCCGCCGCGTCGCTCAAGAAAATGACCACACCCTTCAAAGAGGATTACGCCTGCGGCTTGGGAGTGCGCACAGTGAACGGCCATCTCATGATCGAACATGGCGGCGGCATCGAGGGCTTCAACACTGAGCTCGCTTACTACCCTGACGACAAGCTGACCGTTGTGGTGTTGGCCAATCTCAACGGAGGCGCTCCCGGAGAGATCGCCTCCAAACTGGCCGCCGTAGCCCACGGCGAAAAGGTCGTGCTGGCCTCAGAACGGAAGGAAATTGCCGTCTCGCCGGGCATCCTCGCGACCTATGTCGGCACTTATGAGCTGACGCCGACTTTCAGCATCGTCATGACGCTGGAAGACGGTCATTTGATGACGCAGGCTACAAACCAACCCAAGTTTCCACTTTTCGCAGAATCACCCACTGAATTCTTCCTGAAAGTAGTGGACGCGCAGGTTGAGTTCTTCAAGAACGATGCAGGTCAGGTGACCTATCTCATCCTGCACCAGGGCGGACGCGACACCAAAGGCGTAAAAAAATAGAGATGCGGCGAATAAATCAGGTTTGCCTCTGAACGCCGTATAGGCGCGGAGATCTCCGAGTGCATGGCGTTTTATCGCTCTTCGAGAACTTGGATTTCGCTTCCTCCGTCCAAATGACGAGAAGCGCGTTTGAGCCTAAGGTTTATCAGGACTGAACCGCACCTATGCTGACAAGGCCGCCTTCTCAATCTGCTTTAGCCTTTCCGTCAGCAATTCCTGCTCCCGCCGGTTTTGAGTCATTGTGATTGCGCGTTGGACTTCCTCACGCGCCTCAGTGAACCTCCCCATCTTCATAAGCAGGTCTCCGCGAACACAGGGGAGCAGATGGTAGCCAGCCAAGCCAGAGTCAGTGCCAAGCCTGTCCATCGCATCGAGTGCATCGAGACCAGCGGCAGGGCCTTGCGCTATGCCAACGGCGACCGCACGATTCAGTGCCACGATAGGCGAAGGGCTGATTTGCATCAGAGCGTCGTAGAGAAGAACGATTCGCTCCCAATCGGTCTCTTCGGCTGTGCGGACTCGTGTGTGGCAGGCAGCAATCGCTGCCTGCAAGGTATATTTACCTGCGTCCCCACCCAGCTTTTGCGCATGACTGAGCGCGGCCATTCCTCGCTCGATCTGCGCGAAGTTCCACAAAGAGCGGTCCTGGTCCCGCAGTAAAACTGCTTCACCGTTTCGTCCCCGGCGTGCCGCGGTACGCGACGCCTGCAGTTCCATCAATGCCAGAAGACCGTAAACCTCAGGCTCATCGGGAAGAAGCTGCACAAACATGCGCCCGAGCCGCAACGCCTCGTCGCACAGTGCAGCCCGCATCCATTCACCTCCCGTTGTCGCGGTATATCCCTCGTTGAATATCAGGTAGACCACCGAAAGTACGGACTCGACTCTCTTGCGCAACTCCACCCCGCGCGGCGTCTCAAAGGGAACGTGAGCTTCAGCAAGAGTCTTCTTGGCGCGAAAGATCCGCTGTCCCAGAGTCTTCTCAGGCACAAGGAAAGCGCGGGCGATCTCCGCCGTTGTGAGGCCACAGACCAGACGCAACGTAAGCGCGATGCGTCCTTCTACCGTAAGGACCGGATGGCACGCGGTAAAGATAAGCCGCAGCACGTCATCGTCGATAACCTGATCCAGTGCCTGGTTCATAGCCTCTCCAAGGCGCTGCTGTTGCGTTTCAAGTTCCCGGGTAATTTCTTCGTGCTTTTGTACAAGCATGTGACCACGGCGCAAAGAATCGAGAGCGCGCCGCTTCGCCGCCGTCATCAGCCATGCAGCGGGATTTTCGGGGATACCTTCATCGGGCCACCGCTCGAGGGCAGTGACGAGAGCGTCCTGGGCGAGCTCCTCTGCAATGCCGATATCGCGGGTGACGCGGGCAATCCCGGCAATGAGCCGTGTGGACTCGATCTTCCATACGGCCTCAATCGTCCTGTGAATGTCCGTCATGCCTTCGCGGCTGCCGAGTTCGTGAGCTCCTCAAAGCCCTCGGCTGCCTTTTGCACATCTTCGGGGAAATCGCTAATCTCGTGGATTTGGCGCACTTCGATGATCTCGTTGTTAGCCATCGGCGCTCGCCTGGCCCATTCGATCGCTTCTTCGCGCGAGTGCACCTGAATGATCCAGTAACCCCCGATCACCTCTTTCGCTTCAGCAAACGGCCCGTCCGAAACTGAGGCTTTGCCGTCCGAGAACGAGATCCGCGCCCCGGTTGAAGGCGGTAAGAGCCCATCGAGCGCGAGCAGGACGCCCGCTTGCTGCAGACTCTTGTTGTACTCCATCATCTTCGCCACCACTTCCGCACTGGGAACTGCATCCGGTGCGGCCGATTCATATCCCTCTGGCATCACCATCATCATGAAACGCATTGAGCTGCTCCTTATCATTGATTCAGCCAGATCCCACTCCCTATCCGAATTCTGGCACTAGCTCACGACACGTCGTCGAACTATCCGGTCTTCAAAGGCCCAGCGGCCTTGTAGGCATTGATAACGATGCTTGAGGCCAAAGCTTTCGTGCTGCCGAGCTCGAATGCGCGTGGCGGAGTCCAAGCAACAGATCGAAGCCCTTGCCATGCTCCGCGAGGGTCACCCCTCCACCGGCGGGATCGCGAAACGGCACCGTCCATCCGCCGTATGGTAGTCGCCGTCTTCGTTCGCGCCGGGAGCCTGAATTACGCCGGCCAGCGAGATGTGTTCGAAATTTTTGAGGTTTCTCATTGCGAGTCTCCGGGGCTAAGTGATTTCATCTTCGGCCGGATTTTCAGGAACGCTCGCACCTCGACAGGAACCCGGCAGGCGACGACGGCTTTCCGTCCCCACGCGAGCGCCTCATCCATGTCAACGGCTTCGAGTATCCAGAAGCCGCCCACGTGCTCCTTGGTCTCAAGGTACGGCCCGTCGGTGATGACCACTTCTCCATCAGGCTGCTTACGCAATGATTTCGCCTTGGCTGCCGGTTCCAGGCCACCAGCAAAGAACCTGGCGCCGGCGGCATCCATCTCTTCGTTGAGCGCGCCGATATCGCGAATCATCGCTTCGCCTTCCAGAGACGGGTCGTAGTTGTCGGGGTGTTGAATTGCGACCAGATATTGCGGCATGTTTTTCTCCTGGAAGGGTCTTCAGGCGGGCTGATTGCCCCGCCTTCACTAAAACGACGAACGGCCGAACCTGATCTCTACAAGGCGTCTGTGAAATTTTAGCTCTGGCGGCGTATCAAGCAAGCCGCAGTAGGGTCTGGCAGAGTGAAGAGTGGCCACAACGCGAAGGGCAGCCCGTAGGCTGCGTAGGCGCTGCCCCTTCGTGAAAAATCAACGCGCGGCTGCCGTATTCACGCGCATGGGGACCCGTGCTTTCGGATTCCAGAATCAGGATCGGTGCGGAGGTCACCCACGGGCCAGATGCATACAAAACCGATTTCGCCTTTGACCGCTGTTTCGAAACCATGGCGTCCAAGAAGCAGGACCTCTGGGATCGCGTGAAATGGACTTCGGTGCTGCGCTGCGCGCCAACGGAAGCGGATGCCACGGCGTCATGGCCATAAAACCAACCTCTTTCGTGCAGTCGTTTGTTTCATCAGCATCCGGCATGCACAGCTGCTCGACAATGTATCTGCCGAAGCTGCTTCCGAATCCAAATTTGCGCCTGTCCGATGAGCCAAACCTACACAAGCCGCGCTCAGGGAAGAACTGAGACGCAGAGAGTCGATTGGCCGGATTTTACATGCTCGGCGCCGGCGTACCATCAGACCATTTGTCCACGCCTACCAAGAATACGGCTATGGGAGGAAAGCTTTGGAGCTGGGGATACGAATGCTCGGACAAATACCAATAATTCACCGCCATAACCGGAGAATTGGGAAGATTCGCACCCCAGGCTGCAACCTCCTTGATTGCTGCGTAGAACATGAGGTGTGGGACGCAATGGCCGCCGCTATCGGTAAGATAGGACGACTTGGCCATCATGTAGGACACGGCTCCCGGCTCGAGAGCTGGCAATTCTTTCTTCTCGAGTGCTGCCTTGATTGCGGCGATGACCTCGACCTTGGAATGGCCGGCCAGCAGCAATTCCGTCCGTTTCGAAGCAAGCGGAACAATGGAGCGCGCGGCCTGTGGATTGAGGCAATTCGCGGCCCGAATTTTCGGATTCCAAAATTCGGGCCAATCGAACATTCCCCATCCGCGTTCCACCATGCACACCCAGCCATTCTTGCCTTCTACCGCTGTTTCGAAACCATGGCGTCCAAGAACCAGGACCTCTGCATCGCGTGAAATGGACTCCGGTGCTGCGCTGCGCGCCAGCGTGATCTCGGCAGTTCGGTCCATGAGATATTGCTCGATCGGGGCCATGTTCGGATAAGACGTCGTGACATCCTGTGGCATCGCTTGGTATGCCACACCGACCACAACAAGCAGCGCGAAGCTTTTGATGCCCATTGCGCCAACCTTCTTTTTCCGCATAAGTTTCCGTCTGAGAATGAGATCTTTTCTTTCGCGAGGCCGTCCTTCAGCGTGCAGCGTTCTGTCGCCGTCGCTGCACGTTTGCCTTCATGAGTTCGTTCCTACCGCTCAGCGGGCTTGTTGCCCCGCCTTCACTATAACGACGAACGGCAGCAATGGATTTCGACAAATCGTCCAAGAACTTTTGGTTCTTCCCGCGCTTCAAGCAATTCGTGGTGAGCACCTCGGAAGTAGCTTCTCTGCTTGTAGGGAGGAGTTGTACTCCTCGCCTGTCTCCAGCCGCTTCGCGTCTTCCGCCAGCCACCACAGCGGGCCTGTTCGAGGGTGTTACGAAACTCCCGACTAACACTCCGTCGGAGCGGATGACTGACGAGAAGACGACTTCGCGGGTAGTGTCTCAGTCTGGATTTCCGCTCGCGACCCAAAGTGGACCTGGCGGGTCGGCGCAGTCCGTCGGGCGAGTCGCGCGATTAAGCAGGAACGTACGTCAACCGAATCACGTCCTCGGCGATTAGATCGCTGGCCACCAGGTGGAGCGGCGGCCGGGGCCGGCGAAAACGGCTTGCCGAGACCAAGCACC
>CAYVSQ010000055.1:0-5481 GCA_964453815.1 uncultured Acidobacteriaceae bacterium
TCCCACCCCTGCTGCGCAAGGATGGGGGAGTAGGAATCCGATCAGTCGCTCTTCTTCTCCTCAAGGGCAGCACTCACCCCCGGCGGGAGGGACTGGATCCGTTTTATAAAGGCCGCCACCTTCCACAGATGCTCATCCGAGTCCCACAGCCCGTTGGCAAACATGCCTGTGCGGCGAACGCCATGCTTCGCGACCCAGAAGAGCTGTGCCTCCGTGTATTCGGTTCCCGCCGTCGGCAACTGGGGCGCTGGGGGAAATAGCACTCCAGGATACTTGTTGGGCTTTCCCGGTGTGCCGTGGCAACCCGCGCATTCGTTCAGATAGATTTTCCCGCCCGCGATCAGGTTTTCCTCGGTTGGCGGGAAGGGGTTCGCCATCTCGGGCGCTTGTCGCCGCACCGAGGCGTGTACCGCCCTCCTCATTAATGCGCTTTCCAGCCGAGATGGCGGCAGATCCCCCCGAACCTCCGCAAACCCCAGGAGCAGGTATGCCGACCCTCCTACGACCCAAACAGAAAGCGTGAAAAGGATTCCCAGGATGAAGCCTTTCATGGTTGCTCCTCGACTGCCGTCAAGACATACTCGGACTTTCCCTTTAGACGGGACCGCGCCCCCGAGGGTGCGCCAGAGATCTCCTTGGGGGTGTATAGTTCGTGGCTGTCCCCCAGAAAATGGAGAAAGAGATGAAAGCAAGGAATCTGATATTAACCGCAGCACTGTGTCTTGTGGGAGCAGGCGTGTGTTTTGCCGATAACCCAAACATGGGCACCTGGAAACTCAACGAAGCCAAATCGAAGGTTCCGGACGGGGCTCCGAAAAACACGACGGTGGTCTACGAGGCCGCAGCTGGCAGCGTGAAAGTAACTACGGATGGGACTGGCAGAGATGGCAAGCCATCGCACACCGAGTGGACCGGCAAGTTCGACGGCAAAGACTATCCGCTCACTGGCGATTCGAGCGCAGACTCGCGGTCGTACAAGGCGATTGACGATCGTACGCTGGAACTAGCCAACAAAATGGGTGGAAAGCCTGTTGCCAGCGGCCGCATTGTTGTCTCGCCGGACGGTAAGAGTCGCACGATTCATCTGACCGTGACCGATTCTGCCGGCAAGAAAATCACCGCCACCGAGGTGTACGACAAGCAATAAGAAAAGCAGGGCGCAGAAGAAAACCCAGGTCCCAAAAGAGGGACCTGGGGCTGGTTCAAGGGCCATCTAACTTGAAGCCTGATGCGTGTGGCGCAACTTAGCGGTGGCCGCCTCCGCCGCCACCGTGGAAACCACCTCCGAAGCCGCCTCCACCGTGGAAGCCGCCACCGTGGAAGCCATCGCGATAGCCGTGTCCGTAGAAGGCTCGGCCGTAGCTCCCATAGTAGCCGAACGGGTAGAAGCCCCAGCCGAACGGGCTGTAGAAGGGGTACGGGCCTATGAAGGTGTAGTCATAGACCCAGGGATCCCAGTACCATCCGGGCGCGTAGCCCGCGGAAGCGTAGTATCCGGAGAGCTGGGCGTTGGACTCGGAGAGGTATTCGGAACGCAGGCTGCTCCAGTTATAGAGTTCGTCTTCGCTGGCCTTCTTATCGAAATGCTGCGGCTTTTCGCGGGGGCCTTCGTTGAGGGCGAGTTGGTGGTCTTCCTTGATCACGACCGACTTATCTGGGGCTTCGTACGCAGCAGCTTTGCCGTTGAAGACGCTGGCCGTATCGTTGTTGGCGTTGAATTCGTAGAGGCCAGCCTTGAGGAGCTGGGTGGGAACACCTGCGTCGATGATCTGGACATTGTTCTGGGGATGGATCTCATCGATCTCGACGGTGGCTCGGCCCTTCTCGAGAACGAGCTGGGTGAAGGTGAGGTCGGGGGAGATCATTTTGATACTGCTGTCATCATCGAGACGCAGGTAGATCCCCGGCGTCAGAAGGACTTCTGCTTTTCCCTGCTGTGTGGAAAGTATCTGACCGGAGTCGAGGGCGACGGTTCCGACAGATTTTTGAGTGACTGGCTCTCCGGCGAGGAGCGCAGAGCCTTCGATGTAGTTGATGGTTCCTGGACGGGCTGGGTTTGCGCCGAATGCCGGCGTGCACAGAGTCGCCAGGGAGAGGACTATAAGGAGTTTCGCCCTGGATGTCATCGATTTAACCTGCTTTCAATAATTAGATGAGCGGGGTCGTAAAAGGAATCTGGCAGCCGGATTTGGGATTCGCTTGAGTCGGTGGGCAGGCGGCGCTGGCATAAATTTCCCATGACTGGAAATTCTGTCCCACCATCCCGCTGCCACCTGGTTACCGCATGCACCGCAATGTGAAGCGATTCAATAAGTTCCTGTTTGAACAATGTGGACCTGAACGTGCTTTCTCCTAAAGCGGGAATGGACTTGTGCCATTTCGTTGTTCTTAGGAGGAGGCACTTATGCTGGAATTCGCTTCCCTGTCAGGGATATCGGCAGCGCGTGTGGCTGCCTGTGCCGCTGTCGTAGCGGTGGGCGGAGCTGTGGGCGGCTACGCGGTACATGAACACAGCGCCGCAGAGGCTATGGCGGCGCAGAATGAGCACATAACTGCCGCGCTTATCGCGGATCGAAATGCGATCAGCGACCTCGGTGCAAAGGTGAATGTGCTGGCCTCGCGCAACGAAGCGCTGACCGCGGGCAACGCAACGACGCCTCCTCAGCCAGCCGCTTCCGTCCCTTCCACCCGGACCGTGACCCGCCCCAGTCCGGCGACTCCTCGCCGGCGCAGCGAGGATCCGCGCCTCAAGAAGCTGCAATCGCAGGTGGACGAGCAGGGTAAGGCGATTGAGGAGACCCGTAATAACCTGGCAAGCACACAAGGCGATCTGGTCAATACGCGCACCGAGCTGACGGGCTCCATTGCGCGCACCCATGACGAACTCGTAGTACTCGAGAAGAAGGGGGAGCGGAATTACTACGAGTTTGACATCTCGAAAGCGAAACAGTTCCAGCGCGAGGGACCGTTCGGGATCCGCCTGAAAAAAGCCAACGACAAGCACCAGTATGCCGATCTGGAGCTGATGGTGGACGATCGGAACCTGTCGCAGAAGCATGTCAATCTCTACCAGCCGGTCATGTTCTACACGCCGGACACTCCGCAGGCTGTCGAGGTGGTGATCAACAACATCAGCAAGGATCACATCCACGGCTACGTAAGCGCGCCGAAGTACCGGCAGTCGGAACTGGTCTCCATGTCGAATGCTGCAAATACGACGCCAGGCGCAGGTCCGGGTTCGGTTCAGGCGGCCAACTCCAACGAACCACCCACACCAAGGCAGAAGCTGCCGCTACCCCAGTAGCTATGCCAGCTTGAGAAGAGTCTGGCTATTCGCCGGAGTAGACTCTCCGCATGATATTTGCCAAGCGGCTTCGCGAGGGGGTTCGTCGCGGAGAGATAACGTGCAGCGTGCGAATCTGGATGCGTCCTCATGTAAGCGTGGGCGCGCGGTACCGCATGGAGGAAGGCGAGATCGAGGTGGATTCGATCGAGACGATCGGGTTTCCGGATATTACTCCAGAGTTGGCGCGGGAGTCGGGATTTCTGGGTGTTCTGGACCTGCTCAAAGTAGCGAAACACGGCAGAGGCGAGAATATCTATTTAATCCGGTTTCACTATGTGCCGGCGAAGAACAGCCATTAACCATCGGGGATTAGCCATTAGGCACCGATCCCGCCTTTCGCTGCGCGAAAGATGGGCATCCGGATTCTCGTAACAGCAGCTCGTACTTGCCTGCATTTCTGGCACGCCGTAGAATCCGAGTGCTCGATTTGTTCTCTGGCGAGGGGCTCTGAAATTCAGTGGGCCTGCTTAGGGAGATGTCTATGAGGCAGTCCTTCACTGTAGGTGTCGGAGGCGCCGCCGGTCAGGGTGTGGCCACGCCCGGCGATATTTTTGCGAAGATTTTCAGCCGCCGCGGGTTGCATCTGAACGCGTACAACGCCTATCAGTCCATCATTCGCGGCGGCCATACCTTCCTGACCATTCGCACTGGCCCGAACAAGATCTCCAACATGGGCGACCGGATCGACCTGTTGATCCCGCTCAATCAGGACACGATGGATCGCCACTTGAGTCTGCTCTGGGCCGGCGGCGCTTGCCTCTACAACGCGGACCTGATTCAGCCGGGTCCACCAGCCGATGGGGTACAGATGTGCCCAATCCCGGTCTCGAAACTCGCCGATATCAGCAAGAACAAAGTTGCGCAGAACACGCTCGCTATTGGTGCGGGCCTCAGCATGATGGGCATTGGATTTCCTGCGCTTGAAGAAGTGCTCGCCGAACAGTTCCGCAAGAAAGAGCAGAAGGTAATTGACGAAAACGTCGGCCTGGCGCGCACCGGATACGATTACGCCACGCAAAATTTCAAGCCTTTCGAGTGGCCGCTCCCTATGACCGAGACCCGCTATGCGGTCCTTAGCGGCAACGCCGCTCTGGCAATGGGAGGCGCGGCGGCGGGCGTAAAGTTCTACTCCGCATACCCCATGAGTCCCTCCACAGGCGTTCTGCACTGGATGGCGGAGCACGCGCGCAAAGCGGAGATCATGGTGCGCCAGGTGGAGGACGAGATTGGCGTCATCAACATGGCGATTGGCGCAGCGCATGCCGGAGTTCGTGCCATGTGCGCCACCTCCGGCGGAGGCTTCGCGCTCATGAGCGAGGGCCTTGGGCTGGCGGCTCAGGCAGAGATTCCGATTGTGGTAATCGATTGCCAACGCGCAGGCCCGTCCACCGGTGTTCCCACCAAGACCGAGCAGGGCGATCTCTGGCAGATGCTGGGCGCGGCCTTCGGTGACTACCCGAGGGTCATTGCCGCTCCTCTCGACATTGGCGACTGCTTCAAGCTGATCCCGGAGATCTTCAATATTGCCGATCGCTTTCAGTGTCCGGGAATTGTGCTCTGCGATCTGCTGCTTTCCGAAGGGCGGCTGAGCGTCGATCCGAAGGAACTCGACTTCCATCCGGTGATCGATCGGGGCGAACTGATCACTTCGAACGGCGCGGGGGAACATGAGAGCTACAAGCGATACAAGATTACCGAGAGCGGCGTTTCTCCGCGTGCAATTCCCGGTGTGCCCGGCCATACGCACACGGTGTCGAGCGACGAGCACGATGAAGACGGCGTACTTATCAGTGACGAGTACACGAATACCGTCAAGCGCCGCGCCATGATGGAAAAGCGCATGCGCAAGATGGATGGCATTGCGGCCTCGGTCCCGCTGCCGCAGCTTCTGGGTCCGGCCGGCGCCGACGTCACGCTGATTGGTTGGGGATCAACCTATGGGGTGGTTGACGAGGCCTGCGAGCTTCTGCGGGAAACGGGCATCTCCGCCAATCATCTGCCTATACGCTGGCTGGTGCCTCTGCATGGGGACGCGATCCTCGATCTGCTGAAGGATGCGCAGCACACGATCATCGTCGAGAACAATTACAGTGGCCAGTTCGCCCGCTATCTGCGCAGTGAGACGAGCTTTGTTC
>CAYVSQ010000056.1:0-4581 GCA_964453815.1 uncultured Acidobacteriaceae bacterium
ATTCTGGCTTTCACCGCTGTTCTGGCGATCGCTACCGGAGTGCTCTTCGGCATTATGCCGGCGCTGCGCGTTCTGCGCCACGATGAGAAGCAGGCGCTGCAGCAGGGCCGCACCGTGACCGAATCTCGGGAGCAGAATCGCACCCGCTCGGTGCTGGTCATTGCCGAGATCGCTCTCTCTTTGCTGCTGGTGGCCGGCTCGATCAACATGGCGCTCTACTTCATGCGCCTGCTGGATGTCGATCCCGGCGTGAATACGCACCACGTTCTCACCATGGCTATCGGGCTATCGCCGATCCGCTACGCGAAGCCGGTAGACCAGCAGCGTTTTTTCGACAATTTGCAGAAGAAGCTGGCGGCGTTGCCCGGGGTGAAAGCCGCAGCCGGGAGCGTCGACCTGCCTTTTGCGGGATCAAACTCTAACGGCGATTTCGACTATGAAGGCTCGGATCCTGGCGCGCAGAAACGTCTTCCTTTTGCCGAACGGCATTTCGTCACATCCGGATATTTTGCCGCAATCCAGACGCCTATTCTTGAAGGCCGCGACTTCACCCGGCACGATCAAGCGGGTTCGCAAAAGGTCATCATCATTAACCGCGACATGGCGCAGTTGCTCTGGCCGGGCAGGAGCGCGCTGGGAAAGCGTGTCAAGTTCTCGGACGAATGGCATGAAGTTATTGGCATCGCCGCGGACGTGTATTTCAATGGGCCGGGAACACCTGCAGGCCTGCAAATGTACGTCAGCGTCGACCAATACCCCCAATCCTTCCTGAGCATGATTCTTCGCACTCGGGGCGATCCGATGGCGCTCACCGAGCCTGCGCGTCGCGCCGTTGGTGCGATCGATCCCGGTCAGGCGGTCTCCAATGTGACCAGCCTGCAGAGCTTGGCCGACAGCGCGCTCGCAGGTCAGCGCACGTCTACTACGGTTACGGCGATCCTGGGCTGCCTGGCGCTGCTGCTGGCCAGCATCGGAGTTTATGGAGTGATGGCTTACTCGGTCAGCCGCCGCGAACGCGAGTTCGGCATTCGCATGGCCTTGGGCGCAAACCGGGGCAATATCCTTACACTGCTTTTCTCCGGAGTCTTTCGTCTGGTGTTGGTGGGAATCGCCGTTGGGTCAGTGCTGGCGTGCGCCATGCGCGCATGGATTGGGACGGTGCTCGGTCCAAATGGAGCCAACCCCATCGCACTCATCGCGGCCACCCTGCTGCTCTGTATCGTTGCCGCGCTGGCGACCTACATTCCTGGTCGGCGTGCTACTCACGTTGAGCCCATCCAGGCGCTGAGAACGGAATAGCGGCCGAAACCTCGATTAGCTGTTGGACATCGGCGAAACCGTGTCGCGTTGCCATGTCGGCGCGTCGATCAAGGACGCTGGGAACAAAGCGTTTGCCCTGTCAGAGGTCCTGAGTCCGAACGAGAACTGCTGAGCAACTTCGCACTTGCGATCGTTAACGTGTCGCCTCAGTCAATTGCCATCGGGCCTGGGTTGATTGCCGATCTCGAACAAATGCGCTATTTCTAAGCCTGGACCGACTGCACGCCGGTGCCGTTTTCGCGCCGGAGGTGGCCCACTCCTTCCTCGCGGCCTTTCTGTACCATTTCCAGGGGTACTTGGGTGAAAGGACCTTTGGGGCAAAGCTCAGATTAAGGCGTTTACCGGGAAAGTTTAGACCCTCGCTACTGGCAAAATGTAATTGCAAATGCCTCATTAAGGTGGGACGCGCTATGAAGATTCCAGCCGTAATCGTCTCCTGCGCACTTCTTGTCGCTACGCCTCTCTTTGCGCGGGAAAAGACCGACGTGCTCGTCATGAACAACGGCGACCGCCTCACTGGCGAGATCAAGGGCCTGGACGCGAGCGTGCTATACGTAAGCTTCGATTACATACTGGGTACAAGCTCGGTCGATTGGTCCAAGGTGCATCATTTAGAAAGCAAGCAGTTGTTCATCGTGAAAACCGAGAATGGTTCTGTTTATACAGGAACGCTCTCCACGGCAGAGACGGGAGCGGCGCGGCCTGTACGAATCGAGGTAAAGGAGAACGCAGAAAAAAACGTAGCGCTCGAACAGCAAAAGATCGTGGTCATTAACCAGACATCAAACCGTTTCTGGGAGCGCTTCAACGGCAGTATCAACTCCGGGTTGATCTACTCCAAGGGCAATCAGACGACGCAATACACCTTCGGAGCACAAGTACAGTATCCCCGCGAGCGTTGGGGCGCAGGCGCATCCTACAATTCCTCACTTTCAGGCAGCACCGGCGTTACCACTTCCACCCGCAACGACGGATCGCTCTATTACCGCCGCCTTCTGCGCTGGAACAACTGGTTTTACACCGGAGTGGGTAACTTTCTGCAAAGCTCGACTCAAGACATCGACCTTCAGTCGAATATAGGTGGCGGTTTCGGGCATTTTCTCAAAAACACTAATCACACGACCATTGCAGTGATCGGCGGACTGGCCTGGCAGAATACGAGATACTCCCCATCGACAGAACTCCAGGGGTCGCAAAATGTGGCCGCCGCCATGGCCGCTGCGGATGTGGAGCTCTTCAAATTCAACAAGACTAATCTGACCGTCACCGGCACAGTTTTCCCGGCGATTTCCAAGCCGGGACGCGTCTACACCAACACCAATGTCACCTACTATGTAAAGTTCCTTGGCGACTTCACCTGGAATGTCTCTTTCTACGGCAACTGGGACAACGAGCCGCCGCCACATTTCAGTGGCAGCGACTATGGCACCAGTTCAGGGCTTGGATGGACGTTCGGCAACAAGTGAGGTCGGCGGAGAGTGCAAGCCCCTGCTTTGAGTGACATCTTTGGCATCGAGCCAGTTTGTGGTTCCGCGAGTGCATTTTGCTGGGTAGAATACCGGCTAGTCTTATACAGCCGCAACTAGGAGTCCTCCTAGTTGCAGTGTGCGCGGCCGTGAGTGACCATTGGTTCGACAATTGAATTGCTGGTCGCCGATCTCTTGTGCAGTTGATGTCAAAACACAAACTCTACGCCACTTCAAGAAGGAGATTTTTCATGCAACTAAGTATCGTGCGAGTCGGTAGCGGAACAACGGGTCTTCGCGCTATGAGCGGGGTAATGGGGTTGACATTGCTTTGCGGGCTGCCCGCCCTCGGACAGAGCCCTGAATTGCAGCAGAAAGTGTCAGCCTTGAAGCAGTCCGCAGCTGAGAATCAGCAGCGGCTGCATCAATATCAATGGACCGAGACTGTCCAGATCACGTATAAAGGCGACCCCAAGCCTGCAAAGCAAAACCTGTGCCAGTACGGCCCTAATGGCCAGGTGCAGAAGACCCCGATCGGAGATCAGCAGCAACAGCAGCCGAGCGGCGGCCGCCTGAAGCAGCGCATGGTCCAGAAAAAGAAGGCAGAGATACAGGACTACATGGGCGACGTTAAGGGTGTCCTCGGTATGTATGTCCCGCCGGACCCGCAGAAAATACAGAACGCGTTCCAGTCGGGCAATGCATCGATCAGTCCCGCAAACGGTACGGTGAACCTGGTGTTCAAGAATTATGCGCAACCCGGGGACCAGATGACGGTCACCTTCAATCCGCAGGTGAAAAAGATCACTCAGTTGAACGTAAATACATATACCGACAAACCCAGCGAGGTGGTAACGCTGGCAGTGCAGTTTGCCAGTTTGCCCGACGGTACTAACTATGCGCAGCAATCTGTTCTGAACGCGACTGCCAAGCAGATCGTGGTAAACACTACGAATTCGAATTATCAGAAGCTCGGACCGTAATCAGGGAGAGAGTCTCAACTGTAATCAAAGTCTCTTCGATTTCTGGTAGCTGCAAGTGCACTCGACGTCCGGATCTCTGACCAGAAGCCCTGTTGGAGCAGCCAGAGATCCGGAATGGCCCGTCATAGACGCTCTCAAGCTGGCAGTGGAGCTCTCCTTTTGACCGCCCTCTTTACCTCGCGGCCCTTGGCCCAGGTCTACGGTCGGGCAAACAGGAAGCAAGATGCCCTTGGCATACTCGATAAGCTGACGAAAGGGTCAGACATGCGTTATATCTCCCGGTTTGACATTGCGCCAGTCCACATGGGTTTGGACAACAAAGAGGCTACCTTCGAGTGGCTCGAGGAAGCGCACACTCAGCGCGTGACAAGAATGCGGAGCCTTCGCGAAGCTCTCTTCGATGTCATAAGGTCAGAGTCTCGTTTTGTGGATCTCGTGCAGCGAGTCGGGTTGCCAGCATGAAGAGTACAGATGCTCGGCGGCGGCTCTTGCGACTAACATTGATTCTGATGCACCAAGGACCGCGATACGCGACTGGATCGAAATTGTTGGGCGCCTGGCTCGGCCGCAGATGGAAAGAGCCTCTTGGTTTCCTGGCATAACTTTGAAACGGGAGAGTGCATTGCTGAAGGTGACACTGGACGGTAAAGCGTCTGTCCTGCTCAGGTCCAGCAATCCCGAAGTCTGGGGTGAGATGGCGTCACCGGACGGGCGACTGCTGGCCATTACTGAAGCCGGCGGTCCAAAAAATCTTTGGCAGGTAGAACACTTCTGATAATCCTGCTCAGAGCGGGCAAGAGATCTATCACTCA
>CAYVSQ010000057.1:0-13271 GCA_964453815.1 uncultured Acidobacteriaceae bacterium
GGCAGCTCCGAACAATGCCGTCTTTCCCATGTCGATACCCATCATCCCTAACCTGCTACCGAGCATTTTAATGGTCGCAGCTGCACGCGAAAGCGCCCCGTCGCGTAGGAGTCGGATGATTGCCAAACCCCTAAAAACCGCATAAAATACAGAGATTGCAGGAAAGGTTCCAGACAAGCTATGCCTAAGACAGGGATTCATCCAAACTACAATGAAATCAGGGTTATGTGCGCCTGTGGCTCGAGTTTTGCCACCCGCTCAACCCACAAGGGCGACATCCACGTGGAAATCTGTTCAAGCTGCCACCCGTTCTTCACGGGCAAGCAGAAGCTGGTGGATACCGCGGGCCGTGTCGAGCGCTTCCGCCGCAAGTACGCGAAGGCAGAGACCGCATCGAAGTAACAGGCTGCCGAGTACGATCGACAAAGCCTCCGCATTGCGGGGGCTTTCGTTTTCCCGGCGCCCGCTGATCGGAGGTCGATGAAAAAGAACTGGGACAATCCGGTGGAGCATGCGATGCCGCAAGGCGTGCGTGTGCCGGCTTCTGTCCAGATCGGCGCAGTTACGGTGGCTCCGGCGACAGTGCTGGCTCCAATGGCCGGCGTGACCGACACTGTCTTCCGGCGTTTTATCCGCAACGCCAGTGTGTTCAGTGCTGATGCCGATACAGGGGCGTCGGTCGAGACGGCGGTCACGAATCAGCAGTCAGGTTGCGGGCTCATCATGACCGAGTTCACTTCCGCCGACGGCCTCGCGCGCATGCGGGAGTCGAAGCGCAAGCGCTACCTGACCTTTTACGACGACGAGCATCCGATTTCGGCACAGCTCTTCGGGTCGAATCCCGCAACGCTTGCCGATGCGGCAAGAATTGTCGAAGACACCGGCTTCGACATGGTGGACCTGAACCTGGGCTGCCCGGCAAAGCGCGTTGTAGCGTGCAACGGCGGGAGCGGTTTGCTGCGCGATCTGCCATTGATCGGAAAGATTTTCGAAACGGTGCGTTCGGCGGTGTCGATTCCCTTCACCGTGAAGTTCCGCATGGGCTGGAATGATAACCATATTGTCTGCGTCGACTTGGCGCGACTTGCCGAACAATCCGGCCTGAACGCGGTCGCGCTGCATGCCCGAACCCGCGAGCAGGGCTACTCCGGGCAAGCCCGGTGGGAGTGGATTGCAGCGGTAAAAGACGCGGTGCACATTCCGGTGATAGGCAATGGCGACGTGCGGACTCCCGAGGACGCCTGCGCACTGGTGGCCGAGACCGGCTGCGACGCAGTAATGATCGGGCGCGCGGCACCTGCAAATCCGTGGATCTTCCGGCAGATCGTGCAGTACACGGCGACCGGCCGCTATGACGAACCGACGGATCTCGACCGCTACCGCATGATCCGGCTGTACTTCGAGATGCTGATCGAGGCCGAATATCCCGAGGCGCAAGGCAAGATGAAGCAGTTTGCGTCGTGGTTCACGCACGGCGTGCCGGGCGGCGCTGCGCTGCGCAAGTCGATATATGAATCGAAGACGGGCGAGGCGGTTCTGGCCGCAGTGGAGCGGTTCTTTGAGGCCGGGCCGATCGAGACGCACGCCTCGACAGAAGACCTGTCCGAAGCCGATGCGCTGGTCCTTACCTGCGATTAGGCGGGCGATGGTTGACATGAGCAAGGCTCGAGTCATTACCCTCTCGATTGTCGCTAGCATACCGATTTCCGTCGTCGGCTTCGTGCTCATTTTTTCATCTTCAAACGATTGATCCCCGACTGTGGCCCCACCAAGCCGATGAAAAATGCGGATTGGCAACATTTATATATTTTCTCTACGCACTCGCGCTGTCCGCAATCACTTGGCAGGTGGCTGCTATAGTGATCGCTTGGCGATGGTTTCATCCTTTAAAATATCTGGAATTCTTGTTACAACTCCCCAAATAAATCCGTCCAACATTTGCGCCGCTGTGAAATTGCATCTCCCATATTTTCATTTTCCCGGAGATTGGTGAAAATGGCGACGTAGGCATTTTTAGTAAATGCTCCAAGGTCTTCTCCAGTGCGCTTTTCGCTGAACAGGAGTCGGACATCGCGGGCTGCCGCGCTCACCTGCGTGGTGGGTTTCATCGCGATGGCGCTTGCCGCGCGACCGTGTCCGGGGCAGGAGACTTCGGGCACCGCAAATCCCACCTATCCCGTAAAAGGCGTTGTCCTTAACAGCGTGACGCACCAACCAGTCGCGCGAGGGCTGGTGGACGCCCATGAAGGTGCCGTCTTGACTGACAATGATGGGCGCTTCGAGCTGAGCCTCCCGGCGGGCGTGGCTCAGATTACTGTAAAACGACCTGGGTACGGGGAGCGAGGGCGAGGTTCAAGCCACAGCGTTCAGGTGGGCGCAAATATGCCGCCGCTCACCTTCAACCTGGTGCCGGAGGCGCTAATCACAGGACAGGTGACACTCTCGACAGCGGATGCGGCTGACGGCATCCGCGTGATGGCGTACCGCAGGCGAATCATCGAGGGCCGTGAACAGTGGATGATGCAGGGCACGGCGATGACCAACAGCGATGGCGGCTTCCGCATCGCCGAGCTGCCGCCGGGACACTATCTGCTCTATACACAACCGGCACGGGATGGCGACGGATCATTGGGACCCTCTGGACGGCCAGGTCGAGTGGCTGCGACGTATGGGTATCCGGCTTCCTACTATCCCGGCGTCGCGGATATATCCGGAGCAAGTTTGCTGACATTGACTGCGGGACAGCATGCGGAAGCGGATTTCACATTAACGCGCCAGGAGTTTTACCCCGTAACCGTCACGATTGCAAATCATGAGATGGGAGGCGGGATGAACCTCCAGGTGCGCGACAGAAACGGCCGTCAGATGGGCTTTCCTGTGCGGTGGAACCCCCAGCTGGGAACAGCCGGGGTAAATGTGCCGACTGGCAGCTACTTCATGGAGGGCCGGCGCAGAGGAGAAGGTCAGCTTTATGGCCGGGTCGAATTCACAGTTAGCGGCGCGCCGCTGACAGGACTGAGCATGGCGCTTCTGCCGCTGCATGCTGTTCCGGTAACGGTACGCAAGGTATTTACCGCGACGAGCAATTCGGGAGGAGGCATCCAGCCGGTTGAAAACGATTCCAGCGCAGGGCTGAATATCTCGCTCACGCCCGCGGAGGAGTTCTTCGGCCAGAACGGAGGCGGGGGGGGATTGCGGCAGGCGGAAGGCGCGAGCGATGGTAGCTCGTTCGAGATCGACAACGTAGGTCCGGGGCGTTATTGGGTCGAGCCGTCTCCGTTTGAGGGGTACGTAAGCTCCATCACGAGCGGCGGCGTGGATCTGGCCCGGGATCCGCTGGTGGTTGGGGCGGGGAGCACATCGCCCCCAATTGAGGTCACGCTCCGCAATGACAGCGGAACAATTTCTGTGCAGCTCGCTACAGGTGAGATTGGCGAACAAGCAGGGACCGCGAGCGTAGGCGAACAACAGCAAACCTATGTCTACGCAATCCCGATGTTTGCGTCGGCTGGCCCCATCAAATTAGGCGGTATGCAGGGATCGGGGCAGACAACGATTTCTGGGCTTGCGCCTGGCTCGTATCGCGTGATCGCATTTGATACCCCACAGGAGATCGACTTCCACTCGTCGGAAGGATTGGCGAAATACGCCGGTCAGGGCGAGACGGTTACCGTAGAAGCGAGCGGTTCGGTCAATGTACAGCTGGATGTAATCCACGCCAGCAACGCGGATGCAGAGTGATGACACGATCGCGGATTGCGTTGACGTTGCTTGCGGCCCTCACGCCGCACGCACTCGTCCAGGCACAGGCTGCAGGCAAGTACACCATCAGCGGCATTGTCGTGAGCGCAGCGACAGGACAGCCGTTGGATCGCGCAGATGTGACATTGCAGACTTCCAATCGGGGAACGGTTGTCACCGAGACCACGACCGGTGAAGATGGACGGTTCGTCTTCGAGCGCCTGACAGCAGCAAAATATACGCTGGAGGCTTCGCGGCGCGGCTACATTACCGCGGCGTATGACGAGCATCAGGGATTTTCGACAGCGATTGTGACGGGCGAGGGCCTGACCTCTGACGGACTCACGTTTCGGTTGTCCCCACGAGCAGTAATCAAAGGCATGGTGACCGACGAGGCTGGCGATCCGGTCCAGCAAGCGCATGTTTCTCTCTATCGCCAGAATTTACGCAATGGTCTGGGAAACATCGTGCGCGCGGGCATGACAGTCACGGATGACACAGGCGCGTATGAGTTTGCCCGACTGGAGGCGGGAAATTATTACGTCGCAGTGAGCGCCACCCCCTGGTATGCGACTCGGACGCAGGAAAGGAGAGACGCCGAGGGCAATGTAATCGCCGATGCCCAGCGCTCGCAGCTGGATGTGGCGTATCCGACCACATTCTATGCGGATGTGACTGACTCCGATTCGGCGACGCCGATTCCGGTCAAGGCCGGGGACCAGGTACAGGTGAATTTCGCCATGCACGCCGTACCGGCGATCCATCTTTCTGTGCAGGTACCCACGTCATCGGGACGCGGCTTCACCATGCCGCAACTGGCTCAGGAGATTTTCGGGTCGACGGATCCGGTGCAGAGTTCGATGTCTTCCATGAGAAGAGATGGCAGCCAGGACAACGACGGCCAAATGACGGTGATATTCGATGGTGTTGCTCCCGGACATTATGCCGTGGAGTTGCGCGGCAGGGGCGAAACAAGCCGCTCTGCCGGTATCGACGCAACCAGCGACGCCAAAATTGACCTGTACCAGATCGCAGCGATACCCGATGTATCCGGCAAGGCCGTAATGGCCGGCGGGGAAAAGCTTCCCGATGGGCTGAGCATTTCGCTGCGATCATCAGACGGTCGCAACGCTGGCGGAGAACGCGTGGATGCGGATGGATCCTTCTCGCTGCATGGGATTCCTCCTGGCAGCTATGAAGTATGGGCGAATGCTGCGGGCACTCCGGTGGCTGTGACGCATTTGACGGCAACCGGAGCCACCACTGAGGGGCACCTCCTGAAAGTGGGTAGCCAGCCGGTCGCGATTTCTGCGACGCTGGCGGCAGGATCGGCAACCGTAACCGGTTTCGCCAAGCGCGACGGCAAACCCGCAGCCGGAGTGATGATCCTGATGACGCCCAAGAATCCCAGAGCGGACCATGAGATGTTTCGCCGCGATCAGAGCGATTCGGACGGCAGCTTTACGCTGCGGCAGGCAGTGCCGGGTGAATATACGGTGGTGGCCATCGAAGACGGCTGGGCGCTGGACTGGGCGCATCCCGAAGTGATCGCGCATTATCTGCCCAAAGGGCAAAAGGTAACAGTCCCCACGCACAGTAAGGATTTCGCGCTCAAGGATGCAGTTGAAGTTCAGCCGAAATAGATCAGCCGCTGTTACATATCTAGAATTGGTTGCATGATTTGGTTTTGAAAGGGCACGGCTTCAGTCGTGCCACAAAACCGCATGAACATAAGGCTTTAGCCCCCGAGGGGTGGGGTTGTAGTGTCTGATTGGATTTGCGCAACCAGTTCTAGATTAATCGACGGTGACTACGATCAGGGAAGCGTCATCCTGAAACTGGTTCGAGCAGAACGCAGACACATCCTCCAGAACACGCTTGCGAATGCTGTGGACTCCCTGTTTGCGGCTGGCCAGCACCGAGGCGATCAACCGTTGGTAGCCGAACTCCTCTTCCTTTTCATTCCACGCTTCGAGAACCCCGTCCGTCATCAGCACCAGCACGTCGCCAGAAGTCAGGTGCACCTCGCGGTCGCTGTACGTCCAGTGCGAGAAAAGGCCCAATACCCCGCTATAAGCCGCGGGAAACTCGATGGCGCCGTCGGCATGTACGAGAAGGGGCAAACAGTGGCCTGCATTCTCGTATTTGAGTTTGCGCGTGTGCCCGTCGAGAATCGCATAGAAGAAAGTGATGAACCGTCCCGGCGCGATGTGATCGCAGAGGACGTTGTTCAGTTTGGCGCACAGCGCGGCCGGAGATTCGACAGGCGGGTTGCCGCCGTCCTGAGTGAAGGCTTTGACTGACGCCTGCAGATTCGCCATCAACAGAGCAGCTCCGAAGCCCTTGCCGGAAACATCGGCGATACAAAGGCCAAGCTTACCTTTCTCGAGCGCAAGCACGTCGAAGTAATCGCCGCTGACACTGCGCGCTGGCTGCCACGCGCATGCGATTTGAAAGCCGGGGATCTGGGGCGTTTCGCGCGGCAGCAAATGCATCTGGATTTCATACGCCTGCTGCAGCTCGGACTGGTGCGTTTGCTTTTCCGTAAGGCCGAGTTGCACTTGGCTCTGTAATTGCCGGTTGTGCTCCTCGAGACGTGAACGCGAATCATCGAAGGCGAAGACAAGCACGCCGACAATCAATGTAACAATCATGCCGAGGGGTGCATCGCTGAAGAGCCCATGCCTGAAGTTGACGGTGTGCGACCCGAAAATGAAGTAAATGGAAAGCTCAACGGCGAGGGTCGCGATAACACCGATGCAAAGCAGGAGAGCGATATAGGCAATCCAGTTCCACGGCGGAGTGCGGCTCTGGAATAGCGAGCGCCCGGCGAGTATAAGCGCAACAGAAACGTTACCGGCAACGAAGGTATAGATGAGAGTGCCGACGTTGTGGGCTGGGATGTGAACAGCCCAGAGAAGCAAACGCACACAAACGGCTACCAGCAGCAGAATGAGCTGGAAGAGCAGGTTGAATCCTGCAATGAATGTCTTGCGCGAGCTCTCTTTAGGCATGGCCGGAGAAATGGGGAAGCCTAAAGATAGCAGGACGGAAGAAACAGGGCCAAAAGACAACAAACCCCACCCCTCGTCGCGACCTGAATTCTCCCAAAGGCCCCTGAGTCCCTCATCCTTGACGCCTCTATCCCTCAAGGGTGGACGAATCGGCGACAACCAAAATAAAAAGGCCCGGTCACCCACGTTACCGGGCCTTCTCTGTTAAGCGGGACGGTGCCCGGGCTCAACGTCTCTAAAGCTCTATTAACCTGCCTGCGCGAGACACTCGACCGCCTCGCATTCGCGGCACTTCGCTCTGTGCACAACTCAATTGTCACCCGTATCGCGAAATTTAGCGGGCTATCTTTTGGTCAGAAATCCTCAAAATTCACGGGTGTGCCTTCGCCGCAAATTTCTTTCTACGGCTCTAATAGGTCTGGAGACAGACTAGTTCGAAAAGCGCAGTTGGGCGTTTTCAGTTCAGGAAAGAAGGGCCGCCCCGAAGAGAGACCCGCGCGATCAGCCAGAGATATATTCCTTCTCAGGGGACCTTTCTGGGAGAAGTAGACGACACCGTACTCGGGCTATTGAGTTCCGGGTCCTTGACTGCTTCCCACTCGTATGCAACGAAGTACTGATAGATATTGGGCCGCAGAGTTTGAAACATATCGGGCTGCGTAACGAACAGCGACAGGTTTTCGGCATAGAACTCGAGGTCGCTGGTCTTGCCGTAGTCGGTGATCGCCTTGCTGCGTCCCCCATCCTTTTTGGCTGCCTCCAGAAACTTGGGAAGGTTGTGCGCTTCTCCTTTCGGAATCCCCCGCCCGGTTTCTCGGCCGGTGAGGAAGCCAGTATCAAATAACCTCATTGATTCATTTCTTGATTAGCAAACTAATCCAGCCCGCGTCTTTGATTGGACCAAGGTCCGATTGACGCTCCTTGTCGAGCTTTCTTATAGTCAGCCGGGCTTGGGAATCCCCCAATGCATGAGCCCTGGAGCATTGCTATGGAGCGGCGTGAATTCCTAAAGAGTGCGGCAGCAGTGGGCCTGGCTGCAGGAACATCGGGAGCCGGTGTAGCAGCTGCAGCGGTAGCCGAAGCGCAGACTGGTCCGGGCGGCGTCAATTTAGCCGATGCGCAAGCGGCATTGGCACAGTTTCGCAAAACAATTCCCGCCAATTTTGACCGCATCTATGTTGAGAATGTCATTGTTCCTTTCTTCATGACCAGTCTCTACGAAGGCGAACGGCCGATCCTGCCGATGATTGATCTTAATTTCACCAAGGAAATGGCACTGCCCTATCATCTTTGGGGAATGCTCTACGAGGATTGGAAGCCGGCTCCCAACGAGGGCGTTACAGTCTTTTTGCAGGGCCTCGAGAAGCGTGGCGAAAATAACCTGCGCAAACGCATCTACTTCTCCGCAGTCACGCCGGATTTGTACGCCCCAATGTACCAGGCCAAGGTTGCTTCCTTTCTTGATCAACTCTTGGACCCGAAATTTGCCGGCAAACCCTTTATGCGGCACTATCTGGATTATTACTGGGATGTTTATTGGAATTTACACCTCGGCGTAAAGGGTGCGGACATTCCAAAAGAAGTTATCCAGGTCGGAGAGGGATTTAACACCGTCCTGGCCTACCGCAACCCGACACTACCCGTCTTTTATGAAAATTACATGACGGTGCGCAGGAACCTCCCCTTCCTCAAGCAATGGGTCGACAAGCATGTCGAAGACATCGTTGCCGGACACACCCCCAATGCAGAAAAGACGATGGTTTGGTACTGGCTGAAGAACGCCGGCACAGGGGAGCACTTCAGCAAGAAAGATATTATCTTCGAATGCTTCCACAATTTTGTCGCCTTCAGTCAATGGGGCAATTCCATCTTCGGTATCATGTCGCGTCTCAGCGAAAACACCGGCGACGCTGAAATTCGTGTTGCATTCCAGAAGACGATGTCTGGTGATTACGACAATGCGAATGGGGCGGCGTATACTCCGCTCGAACTATTTGTAATGGAGCTGTTTCGCGTCATCTCCCCCAACGGAGGAAGCCTCTCGAGTTTCGACGACGCGCATGAACAGACCTTCTTTGGTGAATCGCCCCACACGCAGTTGGGGCTAACCTTTGCACGCGGTAACTACATCAGCACGCCCCACACCAGCACCAGCTTCAGCCCGGTACATTGGACGAACCCGAAACAATTCGATCCTCAGCGTTATCTCAGCGTACCGACAAGCGCCGAGATCGACGCAGAGAGAACTAAGAAGATTGGCCTCGCCAAGTGTCCATTCGATAGGACGACCCTTGAAGTCCAGGATGGTCGAAAGGTCGGCCTCACCAACAGCGGCTTCGGCACGGTCTTCGGTGTGTCCGATGGTAAGCCGATGCCTGTCTGCGACTATGCCGGCTTCGCGCCCTTCGGCTTCAGCTACCGCCGCTGCCCCGGCGAACAGTTAACCATCCAGGTATTCGAGGATTTCCTTCGCAAAGTCTGGCACGACAAAATCGTCTTCCGCCAACTCGATATGCCCAACCCTGGACGGGTTCCAGTCGGACCGAGCGCAGTAGTAGACGACAATCTCGCCTTCAGTAGGTCTTCTTGAGCGCTGAAATGGGTTCCTTGGTACGTACACCATACACGAACATCAGAGGCACTCAAAAATACCTCGGAGTTCGTTTTTGCTCACGGCCTTAGCAAATTCGCTATAGTGTGATCCACTGGCGCTTAAAAATTACTTAACTCCACAGTCGGAGCCGGACTTTGGTTTTGGATGGGCCGTGCATTCTGAAAAGTATTGCGGGTTGCCGTTTTCAGCCAATCCTCAGTTACTTTAATCTGCTTCTTCAACACGAGCCAGGTGACTCCCGTCGAGCAAGGTGGCACCGTCAGGGAGCCTTGATAGGTGTAGTAGTTGAGCTTATCCGAATTGTTCCCCTCTTCTGGCAGTAGCATCTTTGGGTTTATCGTCACCGAGCCATGACCGCCGTACGAAGTGGGGAGATTCTTCCAGATTTGTTCAACATAATGGTTTGGAGGGTCACCTATGATGGTCAGAACAGCAATTACCAGTATGTTGTTCTTTGCGTCCTGATGAACAAAGTGAGTTTCCATAACCGTATTCTGGACCCCGGGAAGCGTATGCTCGGCGGGAAAGTGGAAGTGGATCTGAACCAGATTGTATGTATCGCCATTCAAGGTGATGCTATTTGTTGGGCTGCCTGAGACGGTTGGAGCGAGAATTTCAGTAGCGTAGTTGATGTTCTCTACTAAGAAGGTTGCACCGTTGTAGTCAAACTCAATCTTCGGCAGCGTCGTCGGTTGGATATTCAATGGCAATCGGCGACTGGCCCGTCGCTGCCCCGCACGAAGAAGTTGGAAATTCCTGCGCCCAGTAGGCGGGGCCATTGAATGCACCATAGGACCAGTTGCTCGGGTTTTGAGCGAAAGAACTTCTGGAAAGGCCGCTCGCTGCAACCAGAATAACAATCAAAGATTTACACGGATTTAGAATCATACGTCCCTTTCTGATTCATGAAATCCAGGATTTTCGGGTTCATCCCGGTGGCTTGGAATTCTGTACTCCTTCACCTTTAAAATCAAGTTGTTTCCAGAGTAATCACACTTCTGAAGATGACAAGAGGTATTCGAAGATTTTCTCCGCAAGGTCTGGCACGACAAAATCGTCTTCCGTAAACTCGATATCCCCAGCGCAAGACGGGATCAAGTCGGACCGAGCGCAGTGGTCGACGACAATCTCGCCTTCACCATGCCTTCGTGAGTTTTCGCGGCTGGCCTCAATCTCGGGCCGTAGCTTCCGACAGCTCGGCCCACTCTTCTTCCGTGTAGCGCGGAGTGATGTGCTGCGGGCAGTTCCAGTCAAACGCTTCGACATGGATCAGCAGAACGCGCTCCGGGGGTGATTTCTCCTCCAGCGGCAGCAGTTCCCTGATGAGCTTCCTCGAAGCCTCATCTCCTTCGCAAATCTCTACGCGCCCCAGTATCTTGAGCCTCTGCTGCCCGGGGTAGTCCATCAGAAAGAGGGCAACACGGTCATCATGATGAAGGTTCCCTACACTGATGTATTGGTTGTTGCCGCGCAGGTCGACGAAACCGATGGTCCGATCGTCCAGTATGCGAAGAAAGCCTTTCGGACCGCCGCGAAACTGGATGTATGGCCATCCTGTTTCGCTAATCGTCGCCATATAGAACCCATCGTGCTGCTGGATGAACGCGCTCTCGTACGTCCCGAGCCGATCGCCAGCGTTGCTCGATCGCTCCATGCGTTCATAGAGGTGCCGGCTTCCGTGCTTCTTCTGCTCTTCTTTGACGAGAGGGGTGAATGCAAGCTCTGCGAATCGGTGGCCCATGAATGATTCCTCCCGATGCTGGACTCTAGCTTACCCGACCCCAGCGACGATGACTGGATATGCTACGTAGCGTATAGTACGTATCGTACTATAGCTATCCAAGCGCGCCATAATGAATCAGGAGGCGTCGAAACCCAATTCCGGAATCAGCTCTCGGCAGAGAAGTCACGAAAACGGTTTGGCCGGGGTTGAAGGATAGCCGGGGACTCAATAAGGAGACCCTTATGATCGTTGGGAAAGTCTTGGTGACTGGCCTCAAGATCCTTGCCGTGTGCCTTCTGTTTGCCTCGTGTTTCATCGCTGGGGGGGTGCTCTCGGGATTGGGCAAGATAGCACAACAAGCGCCTCCTTCCACGAACGTCCAGCATGTCCCTCCCAAACAGCTGGCGATCTCACCCTCGGCTCAGACCTTCTCGAAGTCGCACGCCCCGCACGTGCCTGACAATTCACTGCGCACAATCCTCGCTTTTTCCGTCTGCGTCGGAGTCGTTCTATCGTATCTAATCCTGCGCTCGAGCTGGCACGGCTGGCCTCTCGTGGGCACGATCTTCTTAGGCCTGTATGGCATCTCGACCGTAGCTTCTCAAGTCGAAACGTTATTTTTTCTGTCGAGCAAGTTGCCGCACGGAATGATTCGAGCCATCTTTTTACAGGGAGCGATTACAGCGGCTTTGTTTGCGCCATTGGCAATTTTACTGCTGGGCAAGTGGCACACATCTTTGGCGACACGAACGGCTTTCTCGACCGGCCCATGGAGCGCCTCATCCGTCGCCACGCGGCTTGCGGTCATTGTGGTCGCCTTCGTGTTTCTCTACATGTTCTTCGGCTATTACGTGGCTTGGCAGAGCTCAGCGGTTCGGCAGTATTACGGCGGCCCAGCACAGCCAGGTTTCTTCGCCGCGCTGAAGGCCAACTGGCAGTACAACCCCTGGATCTACCCGTTGCAAGTATTTCGTGCACTGCTCTATGCCGCCTGTTTGTACCCTCTTGTCCGAATGCTCCGCGCTGCCCGGTGGGAATCGGCTCTCGCCATGGCGCTTTTCCTGTCTGTTTTGACGGGGATCCTGCTCCTCCCCAACCCACTCATGCCTCCCAAGGTGGCTTACGCGCATTTCCGGGAGACCTTAGGCTTCAGTTTGATCTTCGGAGCTCTTGCTGGCTGGCTTATGAGTGGTCCCGCTGCCGGCCGCTGCCAGGAGCGCCACGCTTCCTCCTCACCGGGTCGTTGGTGAAACTTCGCGTGAGTTCTGAAAAAGTGGGCTGATGGACCCTCGGGACAGGCATTCTCGGACACCTCAGCCTTGCGCAGCAAGGCCCGGTAGAAGCACCGGCTATTAGGCCGATGTCGATCTTTGATGGAATGGCTTAGTCTCGGGGACGAATTTCTATCGAGCTAGGTGGCGCAACAAGGCGAGCGCGTGAGCCCGCCGTCGTAGGTAACTGCCCGTCAACAGTTAAAGCCACAATAGATGATCCGTTTGACGCAGTGGCCAACCCGAAGTTGGCGCGACCAGCATCGGTCAGCGGGACAGCACTTTGGTCTAAGACGCGACAGATCCCGACAACCTCATGGCCAGGCGGACAAAATCGGTGCGCTTTCAGCCCTGATCCCGTCCAGCGAAGCATGTTCGGTCTCGACGACGAGAAGCCTGAGTCTGGAAAGCAGCTCTTATTGCCCATTCGAAATTGCGCGTTGTTGAGCAGGATGGCGCCGATCACCCGGCATGCCCTGCGCACCATCGGCAATCTCGATATTGCGAGCCCGCGCCGCCTCCGTGATCGTTTCCTCCACCTTTCGGAACGCCATGCGAATTGCTGTGCGCGGCCGAACTCCGGCCAGTTTGATCAGATCTCCTCACTGACGTCTTTTCGCCTGCGAAGGGTGGGCTGGAATAGAGGAGGAATCAGTCGTCTTAACCAGCTCCGCCACTTGTTTGCCGAATCGAATCTCGACGTCGCTGTACTTTGCCGTTCTCACCAGAGGAACCAGTGCGAGAAGGTGTCTGCGCAGCACAATCACGCGGGTGAGCACCGTCACCGGCCAGACAACGGGAGATGATTTGTGAGATCAAGCCCAAAATGCTTGTTCCCGCATCTTTCATCCAGAACCTCACCTAAATCGATCAATTTATTTCGAGGACCAAGTGCGACAGAAACTTGG
>CAYVSQ010000058.1:0-3292 GCA_964453815.1 uncultured Acidobacteriaceae bacterium
ATAGGCGTTTGAAGGTGACCCTTGCGTCTAGCTCGAGCAAGTTCTCCATCTCAGTAACAACGTATTGGTCATAGGTCTCTGTCGTCGCCTCGCGAACAAAACCCTCAGCTCGCGCGCGCTGTTCAAGCTCAGGCCCAGTTAGATTTTGTCTCTGTCCGAGGCCATTTTCCTGACCACGCAAGTAAAGGTGATACGCGCGTCCAAGATCACTATAAAGCGCGTCGTTAATCCGGCGGCGTTTCAATCTCAGCAGGAGAATGGCCTTGATCGGCTCACCTGCGATACCGAGAAGGAAACCGAAGCCAGCTCCTACGAGCGCCTTGGTGAAATCCGTCATTGTGCAAGCAAGTATAGACGGTAGCCCGATGCGGCAGAGCACTAGCTTGCGAGGTGGGCAGCCGGTCCACCATACCTGCTAAGACCTTCTGGGCCCATGTCGCTGTCTGCGTGGAATGCCCGGCGAAGCTATTGGATTGGAATCAAATCTAGGGTGGCACACGCTACGGCATGGCTATAAGGTGCTGCTGGAGATGGCCGATATAGACGTCTCAACGCAGCGTGACTTGATGCGGCACAGTGATGTCCATACGACGCTTCAGGTCTATGGCGTTGTAGCTCTGGATCGCATGCGATTGGCCAAAGAGCGTGCGTTGGCTCTGGTCTTTGGTGAAGCGCCGGGGGATGTATAGAAGCGATGTCCACGTAATTTACGAATTGTCGCCTCGACCTTACTCACCATTTTCGAAGAAGTGTGTCCAATGTTTTTGGATCCTAGCGCATTTCAGGCGGTCGCGAGTCAAAGTTGAGTCGAGTTATTTCCTTCAACAGTTGGTCATCGAGCTCTACAGATGCCGCATGAATCTTGGTGAGCGCAGCAAGCCCACCTTTCATGTCTTCCCCAAATAGGGCTTTAGCTTCGCCCATCCTGACGTCGATATCGTAGAGCCTAGCTAGCAATGGCGATAGCTGACCATGCACCGAAGGCGATAGCGCTGCAAGTACCACTCTGGCACCCACGATATTAGTCAGAAGCAGGTGGATCTCAGCGTCGTACTTCTCGAGTTGTGAGTACGCAAATCTCTTCGGATCGTATTTGGTAGGCCACGTTGTCCAGCAAATGGAGTGTGTAGCTGCGGCGTTGAGTTTGTCGTAGCTGGCCTCAATGGAAAGAACATACTGCCCCTCAAGTTCGTCCTCGACGATCTTCGGCATATACAGCTCGGTGCCAACCCACTTGGCTGCGCCAAGTAAGGAGGGTACTTGATCTTCAACGAAGGCTACGTGAGCAGCAAAGGTAGGTGGTGAAGCCAAGAAAATTCTAATCATCTCCTATCCGTTCCCAGATGACGGCGGACCACTCAAGTCCATTGTAGCCATGCAGCCAGCGATGTTCATCTTTCGGGGCGGATAGCGACGTCACCGGCCGGAAATGTGACCGAAAATATTCTCCTAATGGCTGGTCGAAATCTTTGCCGAACTCCGCGGCTTGGTATTCGGGAAACTGCCGATTCGACCAAATAAGCCAACGAACTTGTCTCGCTTCGATGCCTGCGATCACCTCGTTAGTCATCTTTCCGGGAGCGACAACGCCGGGAGCGAATTGGAACACTCGGGAAGGGCAATGGACACCCGCAAAAAAGTACAGACTCATATCTTCCGGTACAGATAAGACGGCCTCGCCACGTTCGTTCGCTGTCTTCATAAATCGGATCGCAGACTCATAGGGACCGGGCATACCCGGAGGAAGATATATTAATCCTCGTTCGGTCCGCAGCGGCTCCAAACGGCGCCCTCGGCGGACCGCTCCAATGACTGGTAGGAATGCCACCATCGCGACAAGAATAAAGGGCAGGAGTTCGGCGGGTCGGCTCCGCCAGTTAAGTCCCGGTATGCGAGGAAAAGCCACCAAACTCATAAGGATCAGAAATGTTAGGATTACCGGTCCGTTGAAGTATATGGAATACCCTTCAAGTCTGGTCCCGAACAGGATTCGGGCGGCTATCGCTGCCGAACCTACCTGTAATATTAGGAGGCCAGTAAAACCAGGTGCGGGGGTTTTGTGCCAGGCAATTAGCAGAACTAGAGGTACAAATAGGAGGTTTAGAAGCACCATAGTCCTGGGAAATAGCAGATCTTGGACTAGGACGTGGACATCCCAATTAAAGTAAGCGATCGAAACGAGTATAAGTACGCCTGAAAATCCAACTACAAAGGCGCGCCATCCCAATCTGCATTTGCGAATGAAAAGGGCAACCAAAAGATATAACAGTAGCGCAGCGCCATCTTTCGCGAGAGATCTAGCTGATACAGATCCCACTACCTGAATAAGCCAAATTTTTCCGTACCTTTGCTGGAACCAGGTCCCCGGCAGACCCATCAGATTTTCTTGAAGCAGAAATTCGCCGCCGCGCAGCGAGATCATCCATGCGATCGTGGCGGCGCAAGCGATCAAACCAGGGAGACACGCCAGAAAGTCTCGCGACATCCAGCGAAACGAGCGGCGCTCGAGCGCCCGCGCAGTGACTAGCAGAACAACAGCGACGGCACAGCCGATGCCGAATTCCGTCTTTAGCAATAGAGCGGCCGCCGCTGCCGAGGCGGCGGTCAGAACCCAGATTCGATTTGCGGATTGCACGCCATGAACACAGCCCCAGAGGCAGAAACAAGCCGCTAAAGAACCATACACCGCACCAAAACTATACGGAAGGGGAAACGAAAACAGGCTTGGTGAAAATGCCTCTGCCAGCAGAACCACCCCAGCAGTCCAGCCCGCGGGCCAAAACGACAGACGCATACCAATCAAGTACAGCAGGATGGCGGAAATCAACGCGGAAACCGAGCCGGCCCAATACAAGACGTCTAGGTGCGCACCCCAGATCCGGAAAAGAATGCTGTTCCAATAAGGAGCGGCCGGTCCATATAAATACCAAATGTCCCGGTAAAGCGTTTTGCCCTGCATTAGTTCCAGGGGAACGTACATCTCGCGGCCGCAATCTATCGTGACGTTTCCCCATCTTGCCCACGTCACCACAAACAAACCGCCCCAGAGAAGGATCAGTACAGCTAAAGCGGAAATCGTTATCCCGCTCCAGCCCACAGGTTCGATTTCAGGAATTTGGGAGAAAATGCCGCGCATCAGGCGAGCACGGCAAAGAAGGGGGGCTCGCTCAGTGGGGAACGCGCTTGCCATTGCTTCAGTATAACTACTAAGGAACGGGACGCAGCACGATCATGCTACAGCGGGCGGGAGATTGACTTATGAAATGTCGAGTTTCGGATTGCGCAGTAGCCC
>CAYVSQ010000059.1:0-3048 GCA_964453815.1 uncultured Acidobacteriaceae bacterium
AAATGCACCTCCGATCGACAGGCCCCCGAAGTAGGCGCTCACCGCAATCGTTATGGAAAAAACCTCGGCTCCCACGACCAGCGAGAGTTGCTTGATCCAGAGAACTTGATAGATAAGCGCAGCCGCGCCCGAGAGGAAAAGCAAAACCGCGAAGGAAAACTGAGTGGACCGGGGCAGTCTTTCGCGCTCGCGAAACGCCGAAGTTCGGACAAGTTTTTCGGGGGGCCCCGCTAACCCATCAGGACCAGAGGTTCCAGCGGGAGAGCCGGAGCGACTGACGCGCCGGGCAGTGGTTGTCTTGGTTTTAACCAACGAATAATCCCGGAGAAAGCAAACCGGGTCATCCTTACAATGAACCCGGCTGGGTTGGGTGATAGAGTTTCAACTTTCGTACTCTACGCACGCGAACGCACTCAGTCTTTGGTGGCCGATGCCTGCGCCTGACTCTTGAGCATTTTCAAAATCGCGTCAGGATCGACGGTGAAGCTTGCCGGCGCCTGGCTGGGAGGATATTCCTTAAACGTCTCAATAAATTCCTGACCAAGAATCGTTCCCTGCACATTGAGGTACACATTGTGGACGAGCCAGTCGTTGTACTGGTCGGAGGTAATGTCTGCTCGCTCATATGGATCCATCCGCAGGTTGAAGATCTTTGGTAGGCGGAGACAGGTGAATGGCTCGGCCCAGATATTCAGGTTGCCTGGGGCGCGCTGTTCGCAGAAGACATACTTGAAGTTCTCATGCCGCATCGCGACCAGCTGCCCATCGTCGTCGAAGTAGAAGAAATCTTTGCGCGGGGAGTGGGGCTCCTGACCCTCCAGGTAGGGCAGGATGTTGTAGCCGTCCAAGTGCACTTTATGCACCATGCCCCCCGGACCCTGACCTTTTAAGAGCTGCTCCTTGATGGTTGTGTCTCCAGCAGCAGCGAGGAGCGTTGGGAACCAGTCGAGACCGGAGACGATCTCGTTCGACCAGACCCCAGGCTTGATGTGGCCCGGCCAGCGGACCATTGCCGGGACGCGGAACGCGCCCTCCCAATTCGAATCCTTTTCACTGCGGAAAGGCGTCATCGCAGCATCGGGCCAACTGAACATGTTTGGTCCATTGTCGGTCGTATAAATGACCAGAGTGTCTTTAGTGACGCCGAGATCGTCGAGTGCCTTTAGCAGCTTGCCGACATCGCGATCGTGCTCGACCATGCCATCGGCATAATCATTGCCGGGCATTCCGCTAATCCCGTGATACTCCGGGCGGATGTGCGTAAACACATGCATTCGAGTCGTGTTCATCCAGACGAAGAACGGCTTACCCACCTTCACCTGCTCGCCCATAAAGCCGACTGCGCGATCGGTTGTTTCGTCGTCAATCGTCTCCATGCGCTTGATGTTGAGCGGCCCGGTATCCTCGATCTTGCCACCAGCATAGGAGTGGATCACGCCGCGAACGTTATAGACCTTGAGAAACTGCGGATCATCCTTCGGCCAGTACGGCATCTCCGGCTCTTGCTCGGCGTTGAGGTGGTACAGATTTCCATAAAATTCGTCGAAGCCGTGGTTGGTTGGAAGATATTCGTCCCGGTCACCAAGATGATTCTTCCCGAACTGGCCCGTCGCATAACCCAAAGGCTTGAGCGCCTCAGCAATTGTAATGTCGCGCTTCTGCAGACCGACCGGCGCACCAGGCGCACCCACCTTCGTCAGCCCGGTACGTATGGGCGACTGCCCTGTAATAAATGAAGAACGGCCCGCAGTGCAGCTGTTCTCCGCGTAATAGTCGGTGAAGGTCATTCCCTGTTCGCCAATGCTGTCAATATTTGGCGTCATATAGCCAACCACACCATGTGTGTAACGGCTTATATTGGCTTGGCCGATGTCGTCTCCAAAAATAACGAGTATGTTCGGTTTTTGAACCTGCGCAATTCCGCTCGATCCCAAACCTAGGAGCGCAAAGATTAATAGCATTAGGTGGCCAAGATTCAACCGCCCTAATGGATTCAGATTTGACTTGCTCTTTGAGAAATTGGTCGCATCTGTCTTCACTGCATATTCTCCTCAGTTGGAATTCGGTGTGAGTTCGTTTCCGTTCGTTCCTTTGATCCCCAACAGGTGCAAATTATAAGCGCCTCTACCGCAGATGCGACACCAGGTGTGAGCAATCCATGATCAATTCGAGCGGTCGGCGTAGTGAGTTGACGGATACCCGGCTGGTCAGCTTAGCGCTTTTTTAATCCAATTCGTTCTCTTCGAGTAGGCGTAAAACCCGATGCTTGGACAGATGGATAGCTTGGCTCGTAGTCTCGATGAGTGGCGAATCACAAATGCACTCGATGCCAAGCGGCGGGTGTCGATGACCATCTCGTGCCGAGTGCAGCAATCGCTTTATCCAGCCGAGCGAAAAGCAGGCCATGGAAATGACAGAGTATGGAAAGAATGGAAAGCCAAGAACCGCTTTCCATTCTTCCCACACTCTTTGGAAATCCCTTCGGGATTCCCACATTCCCACGGCCTCGACGACTAGATATATGTTTTCTCGTGTTCCCTCAGCTTGAACCCATCTCCACCGCAAGGGGCTTGTAACGGATGTCTCAGGTCCACAGCGTAATGCATGTCCCGGTACACTCACCTCCCGGCCCTTCTCCCTTAAGAAGGCGCTCTTTAATGGTCATGTCCCCGGCCGCTGCCAGCAGTGTCGGGAACCAGTCCAGGCCAGACACGATCTCCTTCGACCACACGTTCGCCTGGATGTGGACCGGCCAGCGGATCATCGCCGGTACACGGAACGCTCCCTCCCAGTTCGAATCCTTCTCGTTGCGGAATGGTGTTGTCGCCGCGTCCGGCCATGAGAACTGATTCGGGCCATTGTCCGTGGTGTAGAGGACGATCGTGTTGTCCTTGATGCCGAGATCATCCACCTTCTTCAGCAGCTTGCCGACATCCTGGTCGTGCTCCACCATGCCGTCTGCGTATTCGTTGCCGGGCATGCCGCTCTGCCCACGCATAGATGCGCGAACATGGGTATAAATGTGCATCCTGGTGAAGTTCATCCAGA
>CAYVSQ010000060.1:0-13189 GCA_964453815.1 uncultured Acidobacteriaceae bacterium
AATGAAATTGACGGTAGCCTTGGCCCCATGGCCTCCGGTTCAGGCACGCAGATCGCCACCGGCGCAGTTCTCGTCAGCTCCACGACCCATACCAACACCTATCCGACTTCTCCGGTCAACACCAACGTCACGATTCGCGGAAACCGCATTTTCAACTCCGGCCGCTCAGGAATCTGGATTGGGGCGCTCAATGGGGGCACCATCGAAGACAACACGATCGACAACTGGGACCGTCATCCCGAGCTTCCACTCTTTGGAGTCAACGCAAAAACCGCCACGATCCTAGAGCAGGATTTCACTCTCCCGATTGCAAGGCTCAACAGCAGCAACCTCGAAATACAAGGGAACTCCACGCATTTCGATCCGCCCACGGTTGCGATCTCCGTGCAACCATCGACAATCGTCGCGGGAAATCCGGTCACGCTGACCTGGACCTCGAGCTACGCGACCACCTGTGCAGCAGGCGGCGCCTGGAGTGGCGCTCTGGCCACCAGCGGCCGCCGGAGTGTTACGCCTTTGGTTACGGGCAGTTTCACCTATTCGCTCACCTGCAGCAATATTGGCGGCAGCACAACCGCCTCTGCCCCTCTCGCGGTATCCCCCGCGCCACCCACGGTGAAACTCACCGCCAGCGCGACCAGCGCATATGTAGGTCAACCCATCACCATCACATGGTTGACGCTCAGCGTCACCTCCTGCACGGCAAGCGGCAACTGGAGCGGCGCGCAGCCCATCAGCGGAAGCTTGACAATAACACCCACGGCCTCGGCCACTTTGACCTACACACTCTCCTGCACAGGCCTCGAGGGTGATGCTAGCAGCAGTGTCGCGATCGTGGTGAATACTCCGTCTCTGTCACTGAAAAACGTGTTCGCGCCCAACGGCACAACCATCTCGACCAGCGAAGGCGCGCCTTATGGAAACTGCGACTTTTGGGTGGCCGACACTTCCAACTGTGCAAAAGAAACCGACTTCGGGTACGGCCCTACAAAAGTCATGCGCATCTACATATGCCTGAGCGGAGAAGTCTCTACGTCCGCCTGTTCAGAGCAGCCGGCAGTTACCGGCCCGCTCTCAGCCACCATGTTGAAGGACATCAACACCCATATCGCAGCATTCGCCGGCACCGGCATGCGGCTGATGGTCCGATTCACTTACAACTTCGGCCCCATCGGTCCGGGCGCAATGGATGCTCCCCTTGACCTGATCTCGAAACACATCGATCAAGTCGCGCCGATCCTGCTGCACTATAAAGACTTCATCTTCGCCATCGAAGCGGGCTTCATCGGCACCTGGGGAGAATGGCACGATTCAACCAACGGAAACGACACAGCCGTCGCGCACAAGATCGTTCTCGACAAGGAACTCTCCTATTTCAGCGGTCTGTTTCCCATACTCGTGCGGGAACCGGCCGACTTGATCCAGTACAACGGCGGCCTGACTCCTGCGCCAGGCCTGGGCCTTCACGACGACTACTATGCGTCAAACTCCACCGACGCAGGCACATGGGAAAACTGCGATACGGGCGCGGGATTCTGTGTGCCGCAATACACTTCCGATCAACTGCGCTCTTATGCGGCAACCGTGTCGGCCACCACCATGTTCGCCGGTGAATTTGGAGCTCTCTACCCAACCCTGCAGGCGTGCAGCGCGTTAGACGATTACTCGTACACCTACCATGCACAATCAATCACGCTCCAGCCTTCTCCCTCCACCGTTGCCACGGAACTGGACAACGAAGGCTGCGCGCTCGGCTTCTATAACAAAGTCGGAACCCGCATCGAGTTGCAGGAAGCCACCATCAACGGAAGTCCAAGCGCCAACGGCCAGCTGCATTTGGCCCTGACTTTGGCCAATACCGGGTACGGACGCGTTATTCGGCAGCGCCCGGTCACGCTGCTCTTCGTCTCCGCGGGAAAGATCGTGGCTCAATTTCCCATCGCTCTGGCCGACTTGGACTTGCGCCAGCTCGAATCGTCCGCAACACCCATTCCGCAAACATTTAAGATCGACGTCACGCTGCCCTCGACCTTCCCAACCTCTGGGTCGGTCTCTGCGGTTCTGCTCATTCCCGATCCTGCGCCGTCGCTCACGGCTCAGCCCGCCTACTCACTGCCCCTGAACAGCATTGATCAGGATGACCTTCCAATCTTCGATCCTGCAACCGGCTACAACCTGATCGCTAACTTCAATGCCGAGTAAGACTCGTGAACTCTCTTGACAAAAGAGGAGAGCCATTACAATCACCGGTCCGATGGTTGGTTAACAGGGCAAAGCACATATTGAGCATGGCAACCGGGTTTGCTATTACTCCTGAGAACGTCGTAGCCGAAGCGGCCTCTTGGCTGCAAGTGTTCCACATCGTGGACGACGTTGCTACTCGTATTCGGCTCGAGCGTTCGTGTATTCCGCTATTCAGTTTTTGAGCGCCATGTCGGCTGTTACCTCGGGATGAGGTCCCGGCGCGGCTATCATTCGCCTTGTTCATCTTGATTTTCACGAGAGGCAACCTGTGCGGAGGCGGTGAGACGCGGAGAGAAACTGAGGGGCATCAGTGCGTCGCCTGACCACCCGGTAGCGGACACCGCTAGTCGAACAAATAGACGCTACTGCAGGCATTCAGCGAGCCGAACCATTTGAACAGCTCTCATTTTGCCATGCCGCTCGTCGTCTCGAGGCCTTTTACGAGGCCTGCATTAAGCCGAGAAAGGCACAGATTGATCTGGAATACATGCAAAGTGCCACCCGTGGACTGACCTGACAATGCTTTTGGCGCACTGCAGCCTCCTGCGCCTCTGGGCCAGACAATCTATCGCGACCAAATCTCCGTCCCGAGAGGAGTAAAGACCTCACCCGTTTAGGCTATGCGGATGGGCTGTGCCGAGAGCTTGGCGAGGCCAAAAATCGCAACAATCGAGAAGATGAAAGCCAGAGTCCAGATGAAGACCGAACCGAGGATTGCTCCCCCCACAGCAAGGCTCATATTGAAGGAGAAGTGCGCCAGCATTGTGCTCACGACGTGGCCTCTCGTGCGGCTGAAGAGCAACGCCAAGAAAATGCCGAACGCAGCAACCATGAGAAGGAATGCTTGCAGCGGTGCTTAGTACTAGCTAGCGCATTTGCGTCAAAGCATTGAAGAGGTGCAATGCACTGACGCCCAGTGGATCTGAAAGGGAATACTCCACATATGGCCTTCTACCACTCCGATCGATACGGACGATCAGGCCAGCACTCTCCAACTCGCGCACATATGGCGTCAGCTCCTTCTTTTGAGACGGAGGGAGCATTTTGCGGAGCTGACTCAATCGAACGGGGCCATGCTGGAGCTTGGAGAGAATCCTAATCTTCCATTTGCCCTGAATACGTGTGAGGGCAAATTGAACAGAGCGCTGCCCGTCGTCCTGAGCTTGTATGGCACCAAGGCGATCAGGCCCGAGATCCAGAAGCATCCTGAACCTGTTCCAACGGCCGTTTCGGTATGACTTAGGCTCTGCTGTGATATTGAGGATCATTTCCCGGATCTCCGCAAATTCGCAGAAGCTCTGGAAGAGCATCCTCTATCTACTAAAGGCATTTCTGGAAAGCTTTTTGTAGCAGCTTTGCAGAAATTTTGTCGACTAGCAAAGACCCATTCATGCTGCCTGCTTAACTGAGGGATACAACTCGCGGCACACAGCACTTGGAGGCATAGATCGACGAAATAGCTGGCCTGATTTCGCTTCCCTCCGGCGGTTGCCATATGCACCTCGAGCAAAAGAGGGCGTGCAGAAGCCTGAAAAGCCCCTCTACATATAAAGGGTGTGGAAATCGTCAACGGCGGACATAACATGTCGAAATTTAGCTCGCAATGTGGGATTCGGCTCGAAGAGCTGAAAACCGGCATTCGGACCACGTTGCACGCATCACTCCCCGCGGCGCATCTGATGAGCGTCGAGCGATTCGCCAATGCCGTGAATGCACCCAAGCCGCAGCCTTTTTACTGAGATGTTGTTTCTCTCAGCGCATCCGCACGGCCACCAACGGAAGCATTGCGCATGAAATAGAATGTCGGACGGTTCAGCTTCTGACCTTGACAACCGGAAGGGGAAGACCATCGCCTAAGACCCCGGCGAGACGAGGATTAAAGCTCTGCGTGGCTCGTCCTGTAAAGCACGAGCAGGCGTTTCGTCATCAGGTGATAGGCACCGACCGCGTCATGCAAGTAAAAGGCTCCACGCCCGGGGGAACGCCTCTATCTCGGGAAGCGGAACACGGTCTTAAATCACCTGAAGGGTTGCTCCCCGTCCACTCAGAGAATCGATTCGACCGTCGGCCATAGAGACAAATCCGGTTGTCACATTCCTTAGGCGACTCGGGATGTTTCTCAATCGAATCACGGTCAATCCAGAAACAATCCTCTCATTCCATCTCGACGCCGCAGCCCGGGCGAATGCATGACGTCCGCGACCGTCTCACAGAATCTCGGCTTCCACTCGGTTCATCCCACGCTGTCGGCCCGCGCGCTTTATGAGTAACATCTTCCATCCTGCATCTTTCTGATCTCCTTCCCCATAGAGGCCGGATAATTCTGCTGGGCGCCCGGCCAGATAGACGTTAAATGGGCATCTCGGGCAACGCGCGTTTGCAGAGCGACCAAGGCTGGAATTGATACTTGGCGATTGTGCGCTTCGCTGGCGGCTCGTGATGTATCCGTACCGCTAAGACCAGCTCTTAGTTCAGTTCTCTTCTCACGCGAATGTAGAAGTGGTCCGTATCGACAATGAATTTGTCCGGGGTGAGGGGCGTTTTCATGGTCTGCCATTTGGTGGTGGCTTGCATCGTCTGCCAGTGGTTATCGGCTGACAGTTCTCCCACCCGCACCGGCATGACGAAGTCCGGCTCGTCTACCTTCCAGCGGTAGGCAACGTTTCCGGCCGGGGGGTCGAACTTGAGCTCGAGGAGGGGGATGGCGGTGTGTCGTAGGTACTGGTTGAAGATGGGGGTCAGGTCGAGCTTTGTCTGCTGATCAAACCAGGCAGTGACGTCTTCGGTCATGATGTTCTGATATTTGAACCGCTGGTAGAAGTCGTGGATGAGCTCGAACCAGCGCGGGTCGTTGTCGATGACGCTGCGCAGGGTGTTGAGCATGAGAGCGCCCTTGAAGTACTGGTCCTCGGGAGGCGTAGCGTTGATGCCGCGCGCAGTGACGATAGGGTCCTTGTTCTGCACCTTGGAGTCGTAACCGTTCAGGTAACGAATGGCGGCGTCCTTACCGTGCCAGTACTCGACGTAAAGCGATTCGAGATAGGTACCCCAGCCCTCGTGAATCCACATATCGGAGCGGTCCTGGGCAGTGATGCTGTTGCCAAACCATTCGTGCGCGCTTTCGTGGACGATGATGAAGTCGAATCGGAGGCTTAGGCCGACGCCGGTCCAGTCGGTCTCGAGGTAGCCGTTTTTGAAGTGGTTGCCATAGGTAACGGCGGTCTGGTGCTCCATGCCTGAGTAGGGCACTTCGATGAGCTTGAATCCGTCGCGCGCGAACGGGTAGGGCCCGAAGTAATGCTCGAAGGCCTCAAGCATGCCGGGGACCTGCGCGAACTGCTTCTTTGCCTTGTCGAGGTCGGCGGGGAGGACATAGTAGTCGAGGGGCAGCGTCCCGTAGCGATCCGAGAAGTGCGTGTAGTCGCCGATGTTGAGCGAGACGTCGTAGGCATTGATGGGATAGCTCACCGACCAGTCCCAGCGCGTGTTTCCATCGCCGAGATCGGTAGAGCCCTTGAATTTGCCGTTCGAGACATCGGTGAGGCCGTTGGGAACGGCGACGCTGATCTCCATACCTTCGACTTCGTCGCGCCACTGGTCTTTGTTGGGCCACCAGATGCTGGCTCCGTCGTCTTCGCAGGAGGTGTAGATCCAGGGATGGCCGGCGGGGTCCTTCGTGAAGACCATGCCGCCGAAACGTCCGATGGTGAGTGGATGGCCGGAGTAGTAGAAGTCGATGGAGTAGATCTGGCCGGCGCGGAGGGTCGCGGGGAAGTCGATGAAAACAGCGCCGGAGTCGCGCTCGTATTTGAGCTGGGTTCTGCCGAGAAGGATCTTGTCGACCTGCAGAGCATCGCTGAGGTCGAGTTGGATGCGGCTGCCGTCACTGAGCATCATGAAGCGGATTGTGTTCCTGCCGGTGACGGTCTGCTTGTCGGGGTCGACCCGGATGTCGAGGTGATAGAAGAGTAGATCGTTGTTGGCGCGGTAGGGCCCGTAGGCTCCGCGGAGAATGTCGGCGTGTCTGGGAGCGGCGACACGCCAGAACCTCAGCGCCAGCGGAGTCCCCTGCGACCACGTTCCCTCAATCTCCGTGCCGTCCCCGTTCACCGTGCCGTCGTAGGTCCCGTGGACCGCGTCCACGCTCAGGTGCAGCTTCTCCGCGTTCAGCGTGATCGCGCTCACCTGAATACCGTTCTCTCCCTGATCCACGTTGTCCATCGTTGCACTGAGGCTCCCGTCCGCCGCCCGCTTCACGTGGAGCACCAGATGTTGATTCTCCCTACCCGCCGACAACGTCCCATTCCAGTCGCCCGCGATCTTCGATTGATCCGTGGGGGATGTCGTCGCGGACTGCGCGTGGAGCAGCGCGGCGAGAAAGGCAAGGACGATTACCGCAAAAATGCGCAGGTGAGAGGCATGACGGACCATGCAAGAAGACTATCGCGAATAAATATGCTGGTGACGGGGTGAAGGAAGGTTCTGCCGTCGAGCATTTAATCTCTCGCCCTTAATTTAGCCTAGTCCCCACGCAAAGATTCCAAAGTCACGCTATTGGAACTGCGCAGCGAGTTTTTTCATTGCTGCATTTTCCCGGGTAACTTCACCAGCCTCTCGACTGTGCAAAGCTATCTCTGCGGCGATTGAGCGACCGAGAATTCGCTGATCAATATTGCCAAACGGCCCCGGCACGAGGCTTACCAACCAACCGGCCCAGGCTGGCGGTATGAGCGTTGCAGATTCACCAGCTCCGGTGGTCCGACGTGATGGAAAGCGAAGGGCTCTTGGCGTTCGCGCGAGGCTGAAGAAGGCGAGGTACGTTACGTCCCCATGTCGTGGGAAACTGGCCGAGGAAATTCGGGCGGTACCCTGCGGTGATCGGTCAGGATCGGGTTTTTCCGCCGAAAGGGGGGCCGACAAGCCGACGTCAGCGAGTGGAAAGAAGTTTTGAGGACCTACACGAAAGAGCTACGATTCATGACTTTTGGTTCGACGATCTGCCTCACACCTTTGCGCCCTGGTACGTGATGAACGGCGGCGATCTTTGCGAGCTTGCGAAGCCTGCTGGTCATGCCAATATCACGATGACCGAACGCTACGCCAAGCTGGGGCGCGAACATATCACAAGACAGGCAATACGGCCAAGGTGATATGGAGCATGTTGGATAAGAAGCAACGGGAGCAGGAAGAGGGCGCCCGACTAGACGTCGCTTGAGCGATGGTCGTGTATTGGTCGTGCTACGGCCGATTGTCCGAGGGTGACGCCCGTCTCCCAAACCGCCATCGGCCGGGATATCATTCCAACTCGTGTTTCCACGTCCCTCCTCGGTTCATCAATTGAAGTCCATCTCTGAGCCCCGAAAACGCAGCCTCTGTCCGGTGCTCAAGAAACTTGAGTCCAAATTGGGTCCATTAGCTCCCCAAGTACTATGCAATAAGACCTAACAACACGCTGAACAAACCTAAACGTACAACAGGTTAGTGATTCGATTGTTGGTTCGGGGACCAGGGGGTCGGAGGTCCGAATCCTCTCTCCGACCATTCTTTAAAGTTAGTAACTTACGCGAAATCACCCAGACCGAAACAGCGGTATCCCCTTTTCCTCAAGAAAATAGACACCTTGAAAATACTTCAAAAATTAAAGCGACCGCCGAACTGCAGCACGCGTGGGGCTGCCGGTGAGGTGGTGCCGAAGCTGGTGATGTAGCCGAACGTTCCGCCGCCCACTGTCACATTCGGTGTCGTCAGGATCGGGTGATTCAGAACGTTGAATGCCTCGAAGCGAATCTGGAAGTTGGATTCCCGATACACGGGAAATGTACGGAAGATACTGGCGTTAATATATGTCACTCCGGGACCGCGGAACTGATTGCGTGTACTGTTGCCGAAGACCGGCGACTCGATCTCCGACGGCAGCTGAGTTGGCGTGTATTTCGGCTCCGCCGGGTTCGAGAACGATGTTGGATCGAACCATGGCTTTCCGCCTGACACTGTGGCGTTACCGGGGGTCCGGTTATGCCCGCCCAACTGGTGGTAAGGCGCAATTAGCTGAGCGTACTCCGTGTTGCCGGGAGAGTTGATCGAACTCGCCGACGGGTTCACCGAGAATGGCGCGCCGCTGACGTGGCTGAGCTGCCCATTCAGCTGGAAGCCGCCGAAAATGGCCCCTGCAACGCCCTGATTGGCCCAGCGCTGACCGGGTCCGAAGGGCAGGTTGTAGATTCCCCAGAATTGAAGGTTGTTCGTCCGATCGTAGCCCGCCGCCGCCCGATTGCGGAAAAAGTATGCCGGATAGGAGAAAGCCGTGCCGGCTGAGCCTGAGCCGGCGCCGTTGTCCTCGTCGTTCATGGCTTTCGACCAGGTGTAGACGAGTCCCCATTGTGCCGAACGCCCCGCGACGCGCGTCAGTTGCGCCTGCATAGCGTTATAGTTGGCGGAGAAGATGGGGGCATTCATGGTAATACCGCCCGTGTTGTAGCAAGTAGCACTGGTTGCGCTAGCGCAGTGCTCGAGGTTAATGATCTGGTTAGCGTTGAAACTGCACGGGTTGCTTCCCAGCGGGTGCGCAAAAAACGGCGATGAAGGATTGAATTGCCCGTTTGCCATACAGACCGTCGAACCGCTCGGCAACGGCGCAGCATTCAGAGTATAGCCTGCCAGCTGCCGCACTACTCGCGTTCCGACATAACCGATGTTGGCGACAATCTTCGCACCGAGGTCTCCCTGAACGAAAAGGTTCCAACTCTCGATATAGCCGCGACGGTAGTTCGCGGGAGCCGTGTTGGTCGATCCACTGACAGGGAGCGATGCGATTCCGGTGGAGAAATCCGGGAACACCGGCAGCGGAATGCCGGTTGCGAGCGTCAAAGGGGTACCGGTTGTTGGATCGATCGCGACCGTGCCTGTTGCCGTTCCACCATAGGTTGGTGCGAGATCTTCCGGGAACGCATCGCGCAGGAAGCGCAGACTATCCGGATCCGAGGTAATTCCGGCTCCTGTACGAACCACCCATCTGTCGGTCAGGCGGTAAGCAATCCCGAGACGCGGAAAAATCGTTCCCCAGCCCATCTGGTAACCGGCGTTGTGCGGGACGCTGCCCACGCCGCCCACGAGGACGTTCCCAGACTGCGGGAGGGTGGGATCCAGCCGGAAGACACCCGAATGATCGCGATACGGCGGGGGATAAAATTCATAGCGGATTCCGTAGGTAACAGTCAGCTTGTCAGACGCGTTCCATTGATCCTGCGCGTACAGGGCATACTCCGACCACCGCAGAGCGTTGGGATTGTTCAGTTGCTCCTCCTTCGCGACCGCGATCCCGGTCCCGTTGTTGGGCAGGCCCAACAGCATGTCGGCCAGCGTGTTGTAGACGGTAATTCCCGTAGCGGTGTTGCTGGTCATTCCGCCCTGGAACTGGAAGCCACCGCGCGGGCTGCTGACGCCTCCACCACTGGTCGGCTGAAAATGGTTCAGGTCGAAGTGGTAGTAAGTAAAGCCATATTTCATCGCATGGCGGCCCTTCACCCAGCTCAGGTTCACATCGCCGGTGAACTGATTATCGCGGAACAGGAAAGGGTTGGCGCCATTGGCGTTTCCGAGAGAGGAGAAGGAAGTGCTAGTGCCGTTGTTCGCCACCGTTCCAAAGGCGAAGGTCGGCTGGCCGATGTAGTTCGTCCCCACGCCGTTCGTTCCCGGAATCATCAACGTATCCAGGCCAAAGTAGCCGGCCTTGAGGTCAACCAGGGACTGTGCGCCCGTGCGCTGGCGGGTATAACCGAAGTCCCAATCAAGGAGCAGGTTGGGGGTGAAAACGTGGTTGACGCCAAGCCCGACATTCTGAATGCGTCCGCTGGCGGCTCCGGGCTGGCCGCCATCAAAGGTCCCGCCTCCGGCGTTCTGCAGCGTCTGCGGGTCGGTGACGGAAAACGGTTCGATACCGTATTTGCCGAAAATGCTCGTGTTCTGGGTCGGGATGTAGTCGATCCTGGTATCGGATGTGTTGCGGTTATATGCCAGCGTGCCACTGCCAAGGAAGTCGTTCGCAAGCTGGTTGGCATAGTTCGGATTGGTTATGCCAGACGAAATCGGCGAAAGCAGTGCGAGCATCGTCGTGGCGGCGCTCGACAAGCGTGAAGCCGGGATGCAGTTGCAGCCGTACTCGGAGAGGAAGGTTGGACGAGAGCCGAACGGGAGATAAGGTCCCGTACCGGCGGGCTGCGGATCATAGAGGATGGTGCTGGCCGCGCCGATTCCGCTTGCCACCGCCGAAAAGTCGCCAGTCAGCATCGGCGTGGTCGGTACCGTCTGGGTTCCGGTGATCAGCTGGCGCCGGGTGGTGCGCTCGAAATCCTGGAAAAAGAAAAGCTTATCCCTGCCGGTCAGGATCTTCGGGATGTAGACCGGACCGCCGACGGAAAAACCGTATTCGTCGAAAACATTCTTCGGTACAGTGGGCTGTACCTGCCTGGTCGCTGTATAGGGACGCGCATTGAGGGCGGCATCCTGGTAGTACAGCCACAGGCTGCCATGAAGCTGCCTGCTGCCGCTCTTTGTGATGACGTTGATCGAAGCGCCACCGGCCACTCCCTGCTCCGCATTGAAGGAATTGGTCACGATGTTGACGGTCTTGATTGAATCCGCCGGGGGAACGTACGCGATCAGATAAGGCAGCCAGCCGTAAGTATTTACCGCGCCGTCGAGCCGCGTTGTGTTGTTCATATCTTCGACGCCGTTAACGTTGAGCGACATGGCTCGCGACGGGTTTGAAGCGGTCGAGTTCTGTTCGACGACATTCGCTGCGCCGGGAATGATGGTGTAGAGGGACTGGAAGTTGCGGCCCTGGCTGGATGTGACGGGTAACTGCGAAATCTGCTCCGAGGTGATTTCATGATTGACTTCAGCCGTTTCGGTCTGCAGTATCGGCGTAGTCCCTGTGACCGTTACCACTTGCGTGGTTCCAGCCGGCTGCAGCACGATGTCGATGCGTGCCTGCCGGTTGATTTCAATGTTAATGTTCTTTTGCGTAAATCCCGCAAAGCCGGCATCCTGCAGGGATACGGTGTAGGTCCCCGGCAGAATGTTGCTCAAAAGGTAGTCACCCTGGCCGTTAGACGACGTAGTCCGCACCTGTCCCGTATCCTGGTTCGTCAGCGTCACGCTCACGTTCGGCACGACCGCACCGGTCTTATCAGTGATGGTTCCGGTGAGCGTGCCGTAGAGAACCTGGGCAAGGCTCGCAGAAGTGAAAGTGAGAAACGCGATCAGGTAGAGTGCGATCCCGAGGACCTGTGCTTTGGCGTGTTCGCAATTATGGAGCGGCCTGCGTATGACGGATGCGATCGACTTCATAAGACCTCCAAGTTTTTGGAACAGGTAACTGGCCTGCGCGGGCGAGCGCAGGCTCGATAGACTCCATTGGCCCGTTTTTTGCGTCGGCTTACGAGGAGAATGAGCCATTTGTTCGTGTCTAGTACTATTTGCGCCTGCAGAGTTCTGTTGCGATCGCTTGTTTACTGACTACGATCTCGTCCAAAGGATTCAGGCCCGCTAGAGCACGCTTCCGGAAGCCTGATTTTCCGATAAAGCGAACAATATGGCTCTTTTTTCAGAGTTGTCAAGAGGGCGTGTTGACTTTTTTTGCTACTCTCGATCGGAACCGGCTGTGCCATCAAAAGTTTGACATGCTAGAATTTGGTTCCTTCAAGCTGGGATTAAGTTTGTATCCTAGAGTATTCAGTTGCGAATATTCGATTGCGGAGTATCCGATTGGGTTATGGCCATTTCGATTTGACGGGACGATGCGCCGTGGTCATCGGGGGGACCTCGGGCCTGGGAAGATCGATAGCCCTGGGTTTGGCTTCGGCGGGAGCCAACGTGATTGCTGCCTCGCGCCGTGCTGATGAGGTAGACTCGATAGCCGGTGAGATCGAGGCACTGGGGCGGCGATCGATGCGACAGGTCGCCGACGTGCGGGATCGCGCCTCGCTTGAATCGCTGCATGATGATGTGCGGCGCAATTTTGGTCACGTAGACATCCTGGTGAATTCCGCGGGCATGACGCTGCGCGTTCCTACACTCGAATGCTCTGAGGAAGATTGGTCAAAGATTCTTGATACAAATCTCACCGGAACGCTGCGCGCCTGCCAGATTTTCGGCCGGACCATGATTGAGCAAGGTTATGGGCGCATTGTGAATATCGCTTCCCTGGCTACGCTGGTTGCGTTCCGCGATGTGGCGGCATACGGAGCCAGCAAGGCGGCGGTGGGCGCGCTGACAAAATCGTTGGCTGTGGAGTTCGCGCCTCATGGAGTAACGGTGAACGCAATCGCGCCGGGCATCTTTCCGACGGCGTTGAACGACCAGCTGGTATCGAATACGGACCGGGGGCGCGAACTGCTGATGCGCACTCCTATGAATCGTTTTGGCAGGCTGGATGAGATTACAGGCGGTGCGATCTACCTTGCTTCGGATGCGGCATCGTTTGTAACAGGAGAGATTCTGGTGATCGATGGCGGCTATCTGGCGAGCGGGGTAAATCGGTAGATTTTGACTGGCTGCAGCAGAAATTAGCGGCGGACTGGGAAGGAATTCGAATTCGTGATCGCCGGATGGCAGATTGCGATTATTCTTGTGGGCTGATGGACAAGCACAAAAAACGGCCGGGACGTACAAGGGGCATGCGGCGAGTGGACCTGAGCTACGCCGAACTGGCCTCGAGTGAAACGGCGCGCAATATCAACCGCGATATTGTGCTGACAATGATTCGTTCCCTGCAACCGATCTCACGCGCGGAGCTGGCGCGCCGCTCGGGATTGCAACGGAGTACCGTCTCGCTGATTATCGAGCAGCTGATCGAGGAAAAATGGGTGCAGGAGGGTGCGATTGCTCGCAGACCGCGCGGACGGAGGCCTACGCTGCTGGGCCTGAACGAAGATCTGGTGATCAT
>CAYVSQ010000061.1:0-48973 GCA_964453815.1 uncultured Acidobacteriaceae bacterium
CAGGATTGCCCGCAATCCATCCATCAGTTCCAGAAGTGTGTTGACAATCTTAGCATTCGCGAGGAACTCGCCGTCGCGTAACATGCCGACAGGTTTTTACCTGCGTGTGACAGCAACTCAAGGCACGAGTAGCCGAGAAAACTGTCGTGCCCTTGATTGTGTATACAGAGGGGAAGATGTCTGCCAGAAGCTCACCGTCCCGCGGGCGCTCCTCGAGCTCGGTAAGAGACCGCTCCATGCGGTCCAGAGCCTACAGCTTTCAATCAGGAATTCGCGGTTCAACTCGTCCACTTAACGCTTATCGGGAGACTAGGGAGGAACCTGAGGAGCCGAGTTTGCTCAATTCCCATACATGCCATTAGCCTCAATACACCATGCCGGACTCTTTGCCCTTCATCGAAGCAGCGACCGCTGAACGACTTCAGGACGCGGCGCAAAAAGCCGCGGCGAACGCCTACGCTCCGTACTCCAAGTTTCGCGTGGGCGCCGCTCTGCTTTTCGGCGATGGATTCATCGCGACCGGCTGCAATGTCGAGAACATGTCTTACGGATTGACTAGCTGCGCGGAGCGGAACGCGCTATTCAGTGCTATCGGCGAGCGAGGGGCCAATCATAAAATCGTCGCCATCGCGGTTACAAATCTGAACGGCGCACCCAGCCCGCCCTGTGGGGCCTGCCGGCAGGTTTTGAGTGAATTTGTCGCCGACAATGCAGTTGTTTATTTTCCGGGCGATCACGGCTTGGAGTCTCGGCCATTTGCCGAACTCTTTCCGTTTGCCTTTTATCTCGACGGGGAGTGATTGGACCGGTTCTCATGCATGCTATCGATCTCATCCTGAAAAAACGAGACGGCCGCGAACTTACTCCGGAGGAAATCACCTTTCTTGTGACGGGAGCGGCGGAGCTATCGATTCCTCCGGAGCAGCTTGCAGCCTGGCTCATGGCGGCTTTCCTGCGCGGGCTCAGCATGGCCGAGGTGAATGCGCTGACCACGGCGATGCGCTACTCGGGCGAGGTCTTCGATCACATAGGGCTGGGCCGTGCGACTGTCGACAAGCACTCAACGGGCGGCGTGGGCGACAGTACCTCATTTCTGGTTGCGCCACTTGCCGCCGCGGCCGGGTTGGCCGTGCCCATGATCAGCGGCCGCGCTCTGGGGCACACCGGGGGAACACTGGACAAGCTTGAGAGCATTCCCGGATACCGCACGCAGCTTTCGCTACGCGAAGCGCGCCGTGTCCTCGACGCTTGCGGCGTTACTATGATTGGCCAGACGAGCGATCTGGTTCCCGCCGATCGCGTGCTCTACGATCTGCGTGACCGCACAGGCTCGGTGGAGAGCCCTTGGCTCATCTGCGCCTCGATCATGAGCAAAAAGCTCGCAGAGGGCCTGAACGGTCTTGTCCTCGACGTGAAAACCGGCTCGGGCGCGTTTCTGAAAGATCCTGCGTCTTCCCGCCTGCTTGCCGCGTTGATGGTGGATATCGGTGAGCGCTCGGGCACACGCACGGCGGCGCTGCTAACTTCGATGGATCAGCCGTTGGGACGCTTTGCCGGCAACTGGGTGGAGATATGGGAGGCGCTCGATCTTCTCCGAAATCAGCGCCATCCGCTTACCGAAGACCTGCGGGAGCTATCGCTGATTTTGGCCGGATGGATGATCTATCTGGGAGGCAAATCCGAAAGCGCTGACCAGGGGCGAGCAATTGCAGAGGCCAAGCTTGTTGACGGTACAGCGCTCGAAACTTTTGTCCGGATGGTCGAGGCACAGGGGGGCAATACTCGCAGCTTCACGGATCCCGAGCGCTTTCACACGCCGAAATTCCGGCGCCACTTTCGTACATCACGCAGCGGCTACCTCGCGCACATGGACTGCGGAAAAATCGGCTGGGCGGTACAACGACTGGGCGCGGGGCGAGAGCGGGGCGGGCAGGCGGTCACCGCGCATGCTGGTCTTGAGATGCTTACCAAACTTGGCACCCGCGTCGAAGCCGGACAACCGCTGTGCGAGATCTTCGCCGACGATGAAGCTCTGTTCGCAGAACCCGAGCGGCTGCTGGCCGAAGCGATCACGATCGATGAGAAACCCGCGGAAACCCCTGATCTCGTTGGGGAAATTATTACGGTCGAGAACAAAAATCAGTACCTGGAATCGCCGCCTCACCCATAGGATGGAGTCACAAAGGAGAAACTTTGGCAAGATTCATGGGGGTCCTTGGCCTGCTTACCATGCTTGCGCTGGCATGGATCTTCTCGACGAACCGGCGCGCCATCCGTTGGCGTACGGTGATGTGGGGCCTCACCCTGCAAATTGTCTTCGCTTTTCTGGTTCTTGAGTGGACGGTTGGCCAGCGCGTCCTCGCCTCGCTTGGGGCGGCCATTACACGCATGCTCAGCTACTCCTTCGCCGGCTCTCAGATGGTCTTCGGCGAATTGGGGAAACAGCACTCTTCTTTTGGGATGGTCTTTGCCTTCCAGGTGCTCCCGACCATTATCTTCATCTCTGCGCTCTTTGCTGTTCTCTACTACATTGGCGTCATGCAGCTGGTTATCCGCTTCTTCGCGCGGCTTATGCAATGGACGATGAAGGTTTCGGGCGCAGAAAGCCTGAATGTAGCCGCGAGCATTTTTATGGGACAGACGGAAGCGCCGTTGACCATCCGTCCGTTTTTGCCGGGCGCGACCCGCTCCGAACTGATGACCATCATGACCAGCGGCATGGCGCACGTTTCAGGCGGCATTATGGCTGCGTACATTTTGTATGGAATTGAGGCACAGCATCTTCTTGCCGCCGTCATCATGACGGCTCCCGGCACCATTCTCATTTCAAAAATGCTCGTGCCGGAGACGGAAACGCCGGCAACAGAGGGCGTAGTCCACATGCCGAAAGAGGCCGAGCACAAGGAAGAAAACCTGCTCGGCGCGATTGCTCGCGGAACCATCGACGGCGGACGCCTGGCGTTCAACGTGGCCATCATGCTTATCTCCTTCCTTGCGCTCATTGCCCTGCTCAATAGCGTGCTTGGCGGAATACACACCTGGTTCATCAAAGAGCACTTTCCCTACTTTCCGTCGAGTCTCGATGCCATTCTGGGCGTGATGTTTTCTCCCATCGCGTGGCTTATCGGGATTCCATGGAAAGACGCACGTATCGTCGGCGACCTGCTGGGCACGCGTATGGTGATCAATGAAGTGGTGGCTTACTCGCAGCTCGGCGCGCAAAAAGCGGCACTTGATGCCCGCTCCTTTACCATCGCGACCTTCGCTCTGTGCGGATTTGCCAACCTGAGCTCGATTGGCATCCAGATCGGCGGCATTGGAGCGCTGGCGCCGAACCGCCGCAACGAATTAGCGCGGCTCGGTCTGCGCGCCATGCTTGCCGGGACCATGGCCAATCTAATGTCTGCCTCCATTGTGGGGATTCTGCTCAAATAGATACGTCCGACCATGACAAGTTCGAACCATCCAAACTCTGCCCTCTATGACCAAGCCAGCGAAGCGGCTCTTTTCATTGCCGGCCGCACCCCGCTTCAGCCTGCGATCGCCGTTGTGCTCGGGTCGGGATTGGGAGGCTTTGCTTCCCAGCTTGCGAATCCTGTGACTATCCCCTATGTGGAGATTCCTCATTTTGCGCAGTCTACGGTCGTCGGCCACAGCGGACGTCTCGTGATCGGGACGTTGGACGAAGTACCCGTCGCAGTCATGCAGGGCCGTGTTCATGCCTATGAAGGCTACTCTTCGGAGGAGGTCACGTTTCCAATCCGAGTATTGGCCCGCTGTGGAATTCACACTCTGATCCTCACGAATGCCGCCGGTGGAATTCGCGAGACGTACGCACAAGGCCAGCTCGTCCTGCTCTCCGATCACATCAATTTCACCGGCAGCAATCCTGTCTCCGGACCCAACGACGAGCGCTTTGGCCCACGCTTCTTCGACATGACGGAGACTTATTCGCGGCGCCTTCGCGCGCTGGCGAAGCATGCGGCACAGGAAGAGGGTTTCACTCTCGACGAGGGCATTTACCTCGGACTGCTGGGACCGAGCTTTGAGACACCTGCGGAGATTCGCGCCTTTCGCACACTTGGGGCGGATCTGGTCGGCATGTCCACTGTGCAAGAGACCATCGTCGCACGGCATATGGATCTCGAGGTCCTGGGGATCTCATGCGTCACCAACATGGCAGCCGGTATTCAAACTGAACCTCTCAGCCATGAAGAGGTCATCGAAACCGGCAAACGCGTGGAAGGATTGCTGGCCCGGCTGCTCGCACGGGTGATTCCCGCGATTGTCAGGCAAACTGCAGGAGCGTCCGCAAAGTGAACGCGCACGTCTTTCTCGCCATCGCCGGCTGTTTCGGCTCCGGCAAGACGACGCTCGCCGAAGAGCTTGCACGCGAGCTCGAAGGTACACACTTTCACCTCTACCTTCCTATCGCGACCTCGCCCACCTCAGCGACGAAGAGCGCTCCCGAAAAACTTTGACCATCCGGGCTTGACTCCGACTGCTGGTAGTTCACATCAGCCTGCGACGGTGGGCATGCGTTCCGTCATCCACGCGCTTTTCGGGTCGAACCAGAAAATGAAAACCTGCTGACAATCCGGTGACAGCTATCAACTGCGATTCCGTTACTTTTTCCACGAGGGTTCTCGTTTATGCCTAAGCTCCTCCTGGATTCAACCGGGAGAAATGGAGTAACTGAGAGGTTCATCTCCCGATCCAGCACGGCACCCGACGCGCAAAGGGCACATACCCTTTTTGGAAGAGGCCAGCTGAAAATCCGCGTTGCCCTGTTTGATGAAGCGCAGGCAATTGTCGACTTAACCAACACCCTTTTCTGTGAAAGAGAGCACTACTCCCGACTTAGCTTTTCCAGCAGAAGCGATGTCGAGCAATTGATGTCACAAGGCAAGTTTATTTTGGCGGAGAACGACACGGCGATAGTTGGATACGCATATCTACAGCCATGTATGGAGGCTAGCCGATTGGAGTTTTTGGCTGTTTCTCCGCAACAGCAACGCACCGGTATCGGCTCTCAACTCTTAGAGGCTGTCGAGAGACTAAGCAGCAGTATGCGATGCTTATTTATGCATGTTCAGGTAGTGAACCTGAACTGGGAAACACTAAAGTTCTGCCGCCGCCGAGGCTATGTCGCGTTCGCAATTGCACCCCTCGACAGGCAGCAAACTGTCTCGCCCCATTGCCATATCGTGCGAATGTGTAAACAACTAGACAATCACGGTTCGGAGTTTTAGAGCTTACTTTTTAGATTTTGAGAATAACCTGCAAACACACAGTTGACTCGACCAAAAGAAAATCTCAATGATGGCAACCCCAGATAATCCTGACCAATTGCCGGTACCGTTGCCGGAACGTCGGTCGTTTCTCGGTTTTTTGTTAGCCGCCATCGGCGGCCTCGTCGGCGCGGTTCTGGCTGTTCCGCTGGTACGGTTCGCTACATTTCCGCTGCGCGCCCCGGCAGAAGAAACATCCTGGTCTGACGTAGGAAAGATCGACGAATTCGCCGCACTCGCTGAACCGGTTGCGCGCACGATCGATGTGAAAAGAATTGATGGCTGGCGCAGCTCAGTCGCGCAAAACGGAGTGTATGTCGTTCCCACAGGAAACGGCGAACTGAAGGTGCTATCTTCTGTATGTCCGCATCTGGGCTGCGCAGTGCGCTGGATCGAGAAACAAGACAAGTTCATCTGTCCCTGCCATGGCGGCACCTTCACCAGCATCGGTGTGCGCATCTCTGGGCCGCCACTTCGTGCAATGGATGAGCTCGAGAGCAAGGTTGAAAACGGTGTTCTCAAGGTCCGCTTTCAATACTTCCGCCAATTGGTTGCCAAGAAGGAACCGCTCGGCTGAGATTTGGAGAAACCATGTCGGACACAGAGGATCCCTTGCCAGTAGATAACCGAAAGCCCGCCTCTGGCTGGAGGGAGTGGCTCGATAGCCGCACCGGCATTCATTCTTTACTGCATGAAGCGCTCGACGAACCAATTCCCGGAGGAGCCCGCTGGGCCTATGTTTTCGGATCGGGACTTCTTTATCTTTTTTTGTCACAGGTCATTACCGGGATTTTTCTCGCCCTGTATTATGTGCCATCTTCCGATCACGCACATACGACCGTCTCTTATATTTCAAAGGTAGTCAGCTCGGGGTTATTTCTGCGAAGCATCCACGCCTACGGCTCATCCGCCATAATAATCCTGTTATTCCTGCATATCTCACAAACGCTTCTTTACGGCTCCTACAAAGGGCGTCGCGAACTACTTTGGCTTTCCGGGTGCTTTCTTCTCGCTCTGATGCTGGGGATGGCCTTTACCGGCTATTTACTGCCGTGGGATGAGAAGGCATACTTCGCTTCAGCGGTTGGAACGAACATCATCAGCGAAGTTCCGGTGATAGGAGTGCCTTTGCAGGAACTACTCCGCGGCGGCCCGCAAATGGGAACGCTGACCTTGTCGCGCTTCTTTGTTTTGCATGTTTTCATTTTGCCGGGGCTCTTGATAGTCTTTATTGCCACGCATGTCTTCTTGTTTCGGAAGGCAGGCGCTGCTGGTCCCTTCCAGGAAGATCCTCTTCAACCCAAACTGCCGACACAAAGGTTTTACCCTCGACAGTTAATCATGGATATGATCGCGAGCTTGCTGATTGTTTTCGCTCTTGCACTCGTGGCATACCTCGTTCCAATTCATCTCGGCCCGGAAGCCAATACATCAGATACCAGTTACATACCACGGCCCGAGTGGTATTACCTGCCAATCTTTCAGTGGTTGAAGATGGTGAGCGGCAGGTGGTCACTTTTTGGCGGAATTATTCTGCCAGGGCTTCTCGCCATGCTGTTTGCCGTAATTCCCTTCCTTGACCGTGGGCGCGAACGCCGGCCATGGCGACGTCCGGTTGTGGTTGCTGGATTCACTATCTTTATTGCTTGTTATGCCGGCCTCGGCGCTCTCAGCTATCGTGATGATGGGCGCGATTTGAACGTGGCTGCACAATTATCCCGCCAAAAACAGGCCGAAATCGACTACATGCGTCAACCCTTTCAACCGGTCTCAGAGCCCAGTCCAATACCGGTAGCACATGCACAAACGGCGCAAGCGGCTGTCGATCCGCTTATTGCTAAGGGCGCAGCTATCTTTGCAGCTCAGCCCTGTGGCGGCTGCCACGGAGACAAGGGCGAGGGGTCAGAAATAGCACCGAAACTTATTGGTGTCGGCCAGAAGTATTCACCCGAGCGCCTCGCCTTTTTGTTGCACCACCTTACGCCTCAGATGGTTCAGGGGGGGATGCCTCCAGTCGACCTGAATCAGGCCGATACAGATGCTCTGGTTGCCTATCTTCGCAGTCTTAAGTAACCAGAAGTCCTCTGCTCATCTGGTTGTTTCAGCAGGGCAAAAGCTGTAGTGTAACGGCGTGGCTCGACCGGCATTTCCGAAGAACTTGCGCGAATTCCAGTCGCATTTCTCGACCGAAGAGGCGTGCCGGTCGTACTTGGCTGCCTGCCGTTGAATCCTACTTCTCGACGACGTGGACTACGAACACCATAGACCCGTGCCCTGAGCCGCAGAATCTTCCGCACTTCCCCTTAAAGTCTCCAGCGGTGTCAGGAGTCAAAGTGACTTCCGTGACGTGCCCCTTGGTCATCGCGCCATTAACGTGCAACTCCTGGATCAGGAGGCTATGCGGCACGTCATCTGAAGTCAACGCAAGCGTGACCGTCTCTCCCTTCTTGATAGTGATTTCCGCCGGAACAAAGGAAAAGCGCTGCGCGTGAATCTCAATTTTTTGGGTGGAGGTCTGAGCCCGGCCATTCCCCGTGCCAGAGAAAGCGAGCAATAGAATAAAGCTGAACCAGAGACTGTATTTCATTTACACCTTCCCTCATTGCGCATTCGTTTTGGAATCGTTGAAAGTACAGGACAATTCATACTTGCCCAACATCCTACGGAGCGAGATAGCGGAGGAGTGCCTGCTCGTCCTCCCGTGACAATTTGGCGCGAACTCGCATGTGCATCACGACTGTCCCTGTAATCCGGGGCGGGATTGACATAGGTGGCTTGTGGCAACGCGCGCAATTGTCCATAAATACGCGTTCCCCACGTTGCGGAGCGACTTTCTGCGGAGCTGACCGGGATGCTGTCGCCTGGGTATCTGTCTCGATCCCGGCAAATACTTCCTCTCCGCTCATCCATGCTCCCACCGCAACGATGACAATGAGAACGACTACCCTATAAAGCGCGGGTCGCCTCAACATTTCATTTCCTTTCGGGCCAAAGCGGCCATAGGAGTCGATATGTAAATCCAACGTTCCACAGATTGAGGTCTTTGCTGGCGGTGAACTGGCGCCCGTAGCTGGAAACGAAGCGCCAATTGTCCCGAAAATAATAGTTAAGACCGACTTCGACACGCTGAGTATTTACAGTCGGCAGTCCATTTCCCCCTCCGTTCAGCACGAAGAATTGTTCTGCGCGTCCCGCCAGCTGAACATTCCTAAAGAACGCGTTGGCAGCCGGCACTTGAGAAAGCATGTACGCACCCTCGATCCAATATCCTTGCCCATTAAAGCTGCGGTCGTATTCTCCCCTGAGATCCAGCGGCACCCGGGATGGCTGCCAGGACATATATGTCCCAACGCTGTTGATTTGCGGCTTATCAAGATAGCGCTGATAGGAAGTTCCCGCCTCAAAATGCTGATTGGGAAAATAAATGCTGGCATCGAATCCAGTGGTGCGCGCAGCAGACAGCTGATTCACGTTGCTGTGAGCGGAGTAATAAGCTGCATATTGCACGCTGTAGTTATAAGTTTGAGTAATTACGCCGCGCAGCTGACCGCCAACCCCCGTTCCGCTCGTACGGGTACCAATGGGGAAGTTGATTGGAAAATCCTGCAAATTATTGAGCCAGAATGCAGATCGTTCGGAGTACCATCCAAAAGGCAATAGATACTTGCCCGCAACCGCCATGACATGCGTATTTGCGAGCCAATCCACCTGGCCGTAATCAAAGTTCTTGAAAACCTTTCCAGTGTAGTCGCCGGATGTACCATCGCGACGCTGGAAAACGCCAGTAAATTCGGCGCGACTTTCTACAAGGACGTGATTCCCGAGTGGCAGCAGAAGAACTGGATTGACGGTTGGCGATAGAGTCGGAATACCACCATTCACATTGTAGATATAGCCGAGCCCTCCAGACAAAGTCGGAATATAACCTGCATGTGTAGAGTCGGTAGCAGTATCTTGCGCCGTGAGGTGCAATGTGCAGAGTACTATACAGCCCGTGAACAACCAGATCTTCATATCACGCTCGTTTTTTATCTCACTGGCTACAATGTCGGAACAATCCAGACATATCTTCGGAACACATCTCTATTTAGCAGTGTCCGCATAAGGCCATATGGCAAGTGTAGGGCAAGCGTATGGAAAGCTCTGTCTTTCACTTGCAAGCGTGATGTCATTACTTTGTCACGGATAGCGTAAAGACGTTTTATCGCGACGCAGGTAGTTTATAAAGATGCGAGATGCCGTACTGATGGCTTCTTGTGGACAGTTCGGTAGTGCTTCGAGTATCCGATTGCTGGGCGATGTGGTAGATCAGGGAGTGTCGTGTCTATATCTAGGACTGGATACAGTGTAAATCGTAGACATCGACGCGGCGATGGTGCAGCCGTGAAGTGCATGCGCTTGTTAAGAACATCTTGTGCTTTCAAGTGCTTTTACAGAAGAAGGCTTTCAATCACGCTCGTCACTTTCTTCACAACTGCAGTCGCGATTGCCCAGCAAGAAGGTACGTTCCCTCAATTTCCAGGCACGGGTAACGGCGGTCAACAAAACTGCAGCGATCCATATTCGCCGTGTACAACCAGCATCGATAAACAAGGGACATCCGACACGTATGCGTGGCCCTATGATTCATCAGAGCAGAGGGGAAGTGCTGACAGAACGAATATGGACTATAGCGAACGGCGTCCTTCCCAATCAACAGCCCCTATCCCTATTACCGGACCCGCTCCAGACCCCTCGGCAGTAAGAACCGTAATCGAATCAAAGCGTATTGAGGAACCCCCAACGGAGTTTCAACTGTTCGTTGCCGGCGCCATTGGGAAAATGCTTCCTCTGTTTGGCCGTCAGCTTTTTCTTACGGTTCCTTCGACCTTTGCGCCGCTAGACAAAGGTCCCGTCACTCCGGACTATGTGGTTGGCCCGGGGGACGAGTTGTTGCTTCGTGCCTGGGGAAGCGTCTCTTTCAACGTGAGGGAGAGAATTGACCGCGATGGAAATATTTTCCTACCTCACTTTGGTGAGTTGCGCATTGCGGGGTTGAAATCTTCCGAGCTAAATCAGTTTCTAACCGCACGAATTGGCCAGGAATATCGCAAATTCGATCTATCGGTGACACTCGGAGATTTGCGGTCCATTCAGGTGCTGGTCGTAGGGCGGGCACGCAGACCGGGATCTTACACAGTCGGTTCATTGAGCACTCTGGTCAACGTTCTCTTTGCTTCAGGCGGCCCCTCAGCCGCTGGATCGATGCGGAGAATCGAGCTTCGGCGCGACGGCAAACTTGTAACTACTCTCGATCTCTATCAAATTCTCACCGAAGGCGACGAGTCTAAGGATGCACATCTATTGTCCGGTGACGTGATCTACATACCGTCCGCTGGACCACAGGTTGCTCTTGCTGGCAGCGTGAGCCAGCCAGCGATCTACGAAGTGCATGAGGGTGACACGGTGTCAACCGCCTTGAAACTAGCCGGCGGAACGACGTCGATCGCCGCTCTTCAGCGCGCGGAGTTAGAGCGCGTGGATCCTAATGGAGCACGCCATATTGTGGAACTCACACTCGACCAGCAGGGAATGAAGACTTTGGTCAACAATGGTGATGTGCTTCGCGTCTTCCAAATGGTGCCGAAGTTCGACAATGCCGTTATTTTGCGGGGAAACGTGGCCAATCCGGGTCGCTACGCCTGGCACGCCGGAATGCGTATTCGCGATCTCATCCCCGATAAAGAAAGCCTGGTAACCCGCGCCGCGTTGTCAGGCCACAATGCGTTGGCGCTCACCGATAGCGAAAGGGAGTCGGCGGCACGAATCCGCAGGTCATCGCTCATCAGCAATGAACGGCCAACAAATTCTCCGACCGCCCACACCGCGGGATCACCAACAACAGGCGACACCTCTATCCAGGTGAAAACAGGTGATACTTCAGTCCAGGTGAAAGACGATCGCAACACGACAGATCCGGCTAGCGCCGCACCGCTGCCGGATGATCTCAGCACCGGCCAGGACAAAGAACAAGATCCAAATGCAACCGCACCTGACTCAGGAAGTTCAACCGGTCGAAGTATCGCTTTTGACTCCGGAAGACCGTCGGAAGCGTTTACACAGAAGAACCAGGTGAAACTTGTGGCCCCCGAGATCAATTGGGACTATGCGGTGATCGAACGCACCAATGCGGAGGATTTAACAACCGTTCTCAAGCCTTTCCACCTTGGCCGGGTAATTCTGGGGCACGATGACTCGGAGAACTTTGAACTTCAACCAGGCGACGTAGTGACTATTTTTTCGCAGGCAGATATTCGCGTGCCGCAGAAGCGCCAGAACAAGCTCGTTCGTCTGGAAGGCGAGTTTGGAGCCGCCGGAGTTTACACTGTGAAACCGGGAGAGACGCTCCGTGATCTGGTTATCCGGGCGGGAGGACTTACCGATAACGCATACCTATTTGGTTCGTCGTTCACCCGGCGCTCCACGAGGCTGCAGCAGCAGGCAAGGCTGGATGAGTACGCGTTTGACCTGGAAAACGAGATCGAACGCGAAGCGGGCAACAAGGCAGGTTCTGTCGTCAACCCTCAAGAAGCCGTGGTCGTGGCGTCGAGCCTGCAAAGCCAGCGTGCCCTTGTCGCTAAACTGCGCCTGGTGCGCGCCTCGGGTCGCATTGTGCTGAATATCCTTCCTGGAAGCAACGATGTGAACAGCATTCCCGATTTGCCCCTGGAGGATGGAGACGCCTTCCTAGTTCCTGCGAGGCCTGCAAGCGTGGCCGTCGTGGGCGCAGTGTACGACCAGAATTCCTTCCTGTTTCAACAGGATGCCAGAGTCAATCACTATCTGCAGCTTTCCGGTGGAGTATCCAAAAGCGGCGACTGGAAACATTCGTTCGTTATTCGAGCAGACGGTTCCGTGGTCAGCCAAACCTCATCGCTGGCTCACGCCAATCACGGACTGGAACATTTCGAATTAAACCCAGGCGACGCAGTGGTCGTTCCGGAAGCGCTCAACAAGATTACTTTCGTTCGCGGCTTAACGGACTGGTCGACTATTATCTCCCAGTTTGGCCTTGGCGCTGCTGCGATCAACGTTCTTAAGTAAGAGCGGGCAATGCGACATCTAACAAGGATGGGGCTGTGAAGCCAGATCAAGAGATCGAAGGGCCAATAGAGGAGGAGATCCAGGGCCCAACCGAATCGGCACTCCTTAAGAAGCTGGTTGTGCTTGCTGCACATCGACGGCTCATCGTGGGAGGCATGCTGGGAGCAGCGATCTTAACCGCAATTGTCGTCATAGTCATGCCCGTAACATACACTGCGACGACTGTAATCCTTACGCCGCAAAATGCGTCAGGTTCGATCCTCGGCCTGCTCAGCCAATTCGGCGGCCTTGGATCGTTGGCCTCTCTGGAACCCGATGGCTTGTCCAAGACTCCTTCTGACACATATCTGAGCGTTCTGAACAGCCGCACGGTCGCCGATGCATTGATCCAGCGTTTTCAGCTCCAGCGTGTATACCGGCAGCGAACCCTGGTAGACACTCGCAAAGCTTTGGCTCGGCATACGCAGATCGAGTCGACCCGCGGATCGGCCATCCATATTTCAGTGGAAGATAAGGATGTGGGGCTTGCAACTGCCATTGCCAATAGCTACGTCGAGCAGCTTTACCGGGTAAACCAGACTCTTGCTCTCACATCGGGCGCGCAACGGAGGCTTTTTCTTGAACAACAGCTGGCTTCAGAGCGCGGCGCGCTGTCGCAGGCGGAGCTTGCCTTCCAGGAGGTTGAGAGAAAAACCGGTGTGATCCAATTGGCTGGCCAGGCAGAAATCACTCTGCGCTCGATTGCCCAGCTCCGCGCGGCGATCACCGTCAAAGAGGTACAGCTCGAGCTGCTTCGTCCCACGGCAACTGAACAGAACCTCGAACTAGTGAGACTGGAGAGCGAGATCGGCGCATTGCACGAGCAATTGCGGAAGGCGGAGAGCAATAACACGGAAACCGATGATAACTACTTCGTTCCAGCAGGAAAAATCCCACAGGCTGGGCTCGAATACCTTCGGCGGACACGCGATCTGCGCTATCACGAAGCCCTCTTCGAGATGCTTGCCAAACAGTATGAGACGGCGCGAATCGACGAGGCCAAAGCTCCGCCGCTTATCCAGGTGATCGACAAGGCCGTCGCTCCAGACAAGCGCTCCTGGCCTCCTCGAACACTGCTGGTCCTGCTGGCGCTGCTTACTTCAGGCATACTTCTTATGGGCGCTGTTTTGTTCAAGGAGAAATGGGCAAAAATTGCCGAAGAACCGGAAAACGCTGCGCACCTCAAGGTACTGCGGGACATGTTTCGTCACATTGTGTAAGCCGGCATGGGCTCGTGGTTGCTACACGCAGAAACAGCGCCGCCGGTCTATTGGCATCGCGGCTATTACGCCTGAGGTTCGGGGGGATTTCGCGCGGGAAGGGTGCTTTGGGCTGCAGAAGGCCTGAGGCCACCGGACCGCAATCTTGCCGGAACGCTTCGTTTGCCCAAGATAGCGAAGACTGTCGGAACGGCAATGCCCATAAAGAACCAGACGATGAAAATTCCCTGCTGAAAAAGGTCCAGACGCCAGAGTTCGGCGGAACCATACAGGATTGCTCCGCACGGCAGCAGAAAAGCTGTCTTACCGAAAGAGCTCAGCCACGTAAACATGAAGCCCATGACGCAACACACAGCACTTATATAAAGCCAGGAAAAGTATCCCATTTGTTCGTGAAGCTGAACAAAGGCGGAATTGGTCGTGAGCGATTCCTCTACGTCGATGTATTCGCGGTAAGAATCGGGTTTTCCTGCGGCGACTTCATCGGTTGCCCTCGCGGCTCCGAGTGCGACCTGAAAAGGAGCTCCTAAATAGGTAATTATCTCGGAGATACTCGCCTGAGTGAAGGAGAGATTTCGTCTTGCATAGAAATTGCTATTTCGCGAAGAGTTCAGGATCGAGAGAATCGCGAATAGAACAAGAGCAGTGACGCCGAGTCTGACGAGATCAATTTTGATGCTGCGCCTTCCATAGGTAAGCAGAAAGACGGAGATCAGCAGAGTCGCGATGAGAAGCAGGCGAGACGATATAAGGACGGTGGCTGCCAGGAGAAGGATGTTGACGATGCTCAGAAAGGACAGCTTCCTGAATTTAACGATTCGGTAGATAGCAAGTGAGGCGGAGTAAAGAACCAGATAGCGCAGAGAAAAAAGTCCTGCACGGTAGTCTTCGTACAGAGTGTTTTTGAGGCGATTTGCCTGTCCCAGATAGATATACAGCACGGCCTGCACAAACGGCAGAGTGTTAAAAATCCTGAAAAAAGTGGATACGGTGCCAATCGCTCCGAGGATCGTAAATGTCCAGTAGACCCCTAGAGAATCAAGCGAAGGTATGTTCTTTTTCTCAAGCCGCCGAGCTGAAAAGAAAGAGCCGAGTCTCTGTCCGATGGCCAAGCTTGCGAAGATGAGCAGATACCATGAAAAGAGAATGAAGACCGATACCAGGTCAAGGCCCTCTGAAACTGAGAACCCTTTACGTAGCACTCCGAAATCGGGAAATAACCACGCGCAGAGGCTAAGTGCCGAAGCAAAGACCATAATGCCGGATGGTCGCGCGACTCCCTTGATGTTGATCTCTAACTTCATTGAGCGATTGTTCGCCTGGCCGATTCTGGAATCATTAGACCTCATTTAGGGAGGGTGAAAGAGTTTCAGACGTTGCCGATATGAAAACTTTCTAACCCCCTTCGCCGAGGACGGAGTACAACATTGAGGCGTAGGCTGAAGCGGCACGGCTCACTGAATACATCTCTGAGCGTTTAAGACCGCGAGCAGCGAGGCGCTGGTGCAATGTCTCCGAGTAAAGCAAGTGCTCGATGGCAGAAATCATCTCCTCCAAGGAATCGGAAGCGAAGTAGACTGCATCCTCGCCGGCGATCTCAGGTAAGGATGCAGCATGGGAGCAAACAACTGGAGTTCCACATGCCATAGATTCCATCACAGGCAGGCCAAAGCCTTCTTCAATAGAAGGCATGACAGTCATTAGGGCCGCGGAGTAGAGCGATGCCAGAGATTGGTCCGTTACCGCATGTAAACAGCGCACACCGGGCATCGCAATTAAAGAGAGGAGATTTCTATCCGCGGTCCGAGCGGAAGCATTCCGGGGGAGCACCAGCACAAGTTCCGGCATGTCGCGATATCGTGCGCACAAGTGCCGGTAAGCCATCAGCAACTTGACCAGGTTCTTGTGCGGAGCTGTAGAGCCCACGAAAAGAATATATGGCGTGGAAAATCCGTAGGACACCCGCACTCTTTCCGTAGCCTCTTCTTTTACATGCGGACGGAAAACATCACTTACAGCGCATGGAATGACAGAAATCTTCTCCGGATTGGCATTGAGACGCACGACTAGCTTCTCTCGCGTGTAGTGCGATGGCGTAATAATGCGGGAGGCCTTGGCACAGGCAATACGCAACAATGGCTCCGCGTAGAGACGTACATGTAGTTTGCGCGCATACCCGGGAAAGAGTAAATGGGTGAGATCGTGGATCGTGACAACGAGCGGGCCACTGCGAAAAACCGGGACATTGTAATGCGGAGCGCAGAAGACCGAGGCTCCGCGGGCAATCATCGGCAAGCGTGCCTGTTCCATCAGTGAATAGATGCCGCAGCTCATCTCCACCACACGGTCACAATGAGGAGCGATCGTTTCCACTTGCCCGGGCATGGTGATGCAGGTTAGCAGCGTATCGGGAAGCTTTTGCTTCAACTCCTGCAGCAGCGTGAGGATGTACCTGCCAATTCCTGTCCGCAACCATCTTGCGTCGATGACAACTTCGCGCGATGAACTCATAGGCATACCTCAACCTCGCGCACACGAGAGGGAGCCTTGAGTGCTCTGTCCACCAGATTCTGGAAGCTGCGGCGGAACGCCTCAGCGCTGAAGCGGCACGCTCGTTGACGGACATAGTGTGGTTGAAAATGGTGCTCGCCGGCTTCGAAGCGCAAAATGGCTTCCGAAACAGCCATAGCAGTCTGTTGGTAGAACAGGACGCCGGTGTCCTGTGAACAGGGAGCGGTGCTGTCCAGACTTAGAACCGTCTCCAGCACCCCCCCCTTTCCAAGGCCAATTATCGGACGACCGCATGCCTGAGCCTCGACAACGGCCATGCCAAAGTCTTCTTCGGCCGCAAAGAGAAATGCGCGGCAATGCGCATACTCCTCCCATAGGGTCTCGTCATCTACATTGCCCAGGAACTTGATGGTGGTACCAGCCTGAGCGCGCAGACGAGCTTCTTCCGGGCCTGTGCCGATGATCCGCAACTCGCGACCGAGCCGATTGCAGGCCTGAATGAGAAGATCAACCCTTTTGTACGGGACCAGACGTCCCACAGTGAGATAAGCGTCGCCTGGCGCGTCGACAAGATACCCGGACGATGTATCTACCGGCGGATAGATAACCGTGCTCTCCCTTCCGTAGTATCGGCGGATGCGCGACGCGACATAGCAGGAATTCGCAGCGAACTCGGTCACGTGCTGTGCCGCCCGCTGATCCCACGTTCTGACATACTGTGCAGAAAGGCTGAAAGCGGCTCTCGATATTCGGCCCATGCTCCTGCGATATTCGTGATACTGATCCCACAAGTACCGCATGGGGGAATGACAGTAACAGATATGAACCCCCGATGGGGAGATGATGGTCCCTTTCATGGGTCCGCTGTCGGAGGTCAGGATCAAATCGTAGGCACTGAGGTCGATCTGCTCGACCGCCAGTGGATACAACGGGAGAAGCTGCCGATAAATTCGATTCGCGAAAGGGATGCGATTCAGGATCGAGGTGCGCAGCGAACGGTCACGAAGACTTTGCGGCATCATCTCAGGATTGGCGACCAGCGCAAAGAGATCCGCCGAAGGATACATCTGCGCCAGCGCTTCGGCCACGCGCTCCCCGCCTCCCTGGGAGACGAACCAGTGATGAACCACGGCAACTCGCACTTAAGTTGAGAACCTCCCCTCCTTTGTTCCCCCTACACAAAGAAGTTTGCTCACGCTACTATAACGAACCAGCGAGGCACGCTTGTCCAACTATAGTCGTGACATTGTCAGGCTTTTGTAAAACGCACCCCACACGGAGTGAGGATGGTGGCGGAGTCCCTGAGCGTCTGTGTGCCGGACACAATCTGTCTGCGGCAAGGACAATCACATCTGCTGCCGCGGCCTCTCGCACTTGTCTGGTGACGCGATCGTCGATGAAATATGCGACCGTCACGAATCCCAACGGCGTGCCAGTTCTCTCAGGCACCAAAAACAATGTGGGGACGACACCTGATATAGCCGATGATTGCTCAACAAGTACCGGCGGTTGGGGCGCATCTCAACCATGCGCTCAGTTGCCTCTTGATATCCGGGCGATCAGGTTGACCGGCGCTGTCATGCACGGTGACCACTCCTAATCTTTTTATAAGCGCGAACAGATCGCTCCCATTCACCTTCCACCATTCACTTCCGCCATCCGGAATCGTGTTCAGTTGTGAGTCGTCATTAGCTCGGGAGATCAGCCAGCGGATTGACTTCACTATCCAACATGTGCTGACTTTGCCATTTGCAGATTCTGAAAGTCACGGCTGAGTGGCCAAGGTCGCAGTTAAATTGCCGCGGATCTGCTTCTGGAGGATACTGCGAATCACAATTAGACTCATCACTGTCAGCTGCAGTCAAGCGACGAGAGAGAGTAGGAGAATCGTCCGCGTTCGCACAATATTTCTCTCTGACGCGTATGACGCGGCTCATTGGAGCTGGCCGACGAACTTGTAGCCCATTCCATGCAAAGTTCGAATATATTTCGGATTGGATGGGTCGGCTTCTAGCTTCTGTCGCAATTTGAGAATCTGATTGTCAACATTGCGGGTGGCAGGATAATAGGTGTATCCCCAAACATAGTGCAGGATCTCTTCGCGAGACAATACGCGCCCTACGTTCTCCACCATAAATTTGAGTAACATGAACTCTTGGGCGGTCAGGCGAACCGCCTCTCCATCGCGCGTCGCTTCCATCTTCAGAAAGTCTACGGTGACAGTGCCAAAAGAGTAGATCATCACTGGTGACGGCGCCGCGACACGGCGGATGGCAGCTTGCACTCTTGCTAACAACTCCCTTGGACTGAATGGCTTGGTGACATAATCGTCCGCCCCCAATTCCAACAGCAACACTTTATCGCTGACCTCGGAGATCGCGCTCAGAACAATCACCGGAACGGCTGGGAAAGCGGATTTTAGACTTGTGCAAAGATCTCTTCCAGATGCCCCAGGTAACATCAGGTCCAGAATAATAACCTCCGGTGCCGGCCCTTTCATGGCTTCATGCACTTCCTTACCATCAAGTGCAGCCCTTACTTCGAATCCGTCCGTACTAAAAAGACGGTGAAGTACCCTTTGGATTCCTGGATCGTCATCAATCACAAGTATCATCTTGACCTATCCGATTCTGGCGAAAGCAGCCAAGCACTATCATCATCACAACGGTAGTTTCCTCTACGAGGAGCTCAACGGTTCAATGCTCCTCCCAAAGTACAAATCAATGACAATCACTAGCCAAGCTCATGACATCAGAACCAGATAGATCATTTCCAGTCTGTGGATGGCACTGGCATTAGGGGAAGATTCATGCATGTATCTGGGCCATTGTTCATCTCCATTCCGTGCGATTTCTCTTACCACGATGCTTTGTGTTTGTTCCACATGGTTGCAAATTTGCCGCAACGAACTCTGAACCGGACCACCGAGAAGGGCGCCTGACTTCAACGATAAAAATCCATTCCTTCCCTTCCTTGAGTTCGGTCGGAATGCGCTTCGCAAGTGAGGCATACAACAGCACGATCCCACGCCACTGCGGAGAACGCCAAGAGCCACAGCGGAATTCGCCGATTCTTGGGGTGAGTGAGCTTGGGATAATAGAGCTGAATCATGCTTTGTCCGTATGTCCTTCGTAAAGGTAGAACTGCGAAGGTTCCCCGCGGTGCCTCAGTCTAGTGACCCAGGAGCGCAGCCACCACCGCACTCCATACCAGGCAAGATGCCTCTCCCAGCGAACACCAAGCTCCAAAAGGCTATCCAAAACGGCGGGAGTCAAAAAGTCGACGGTCCGGAGCGAGCCTCCACGGCTACCGAGCATTGCTTCGAATACCTGGTGGTGTTCCGATCGCGTCGCCCCCCTCCCCCTGCGAGCATGCCGGTAAGTGGGCGAGTCGACGATGAGAATGGTCCCTCCGGGACGCAAGCAGCGCAGCGCCTCACGTACCGTGCGCTCGTAATCGGACGAGTAGTGAAACGAAGCGTTGTAGATGGCAACGTCGAATTGCGCATCCTTGAATGGAAGATGATTCATCTCGGCCTCAGCGCGCGGGAAAAACTCCGGAAGAACAGCGGCGTAATGACTTGCAGCATCGAGCCCGTCCCATGCGTTGCTGCAAAGATCAACGGCCACTGGCCGATGACCCGCGAGCGCAAGTCGGTAGCTCAACCAGCCGTTACCCGCGCCAATATCTAGCGCACGGAAGCGGTTGCCATAGCGCGCTTCCAACCGCGGCAAAACATTCTCTTCAAGAAAGCGATAGCTTTGTGCGCGAATTCGCCACTGATCGCCGTAATTGCCAGTAAGATCCGCAAACGGTAACGCCAGATAGAAGGCCGGATGTATCGATCCTCGACCTTTAGAATGAGGGCTTTCTTCATCCCGTACGAATGCCGCAAATCGGGCGCGCTGCAGCGGCGATAGCATCCTCCAAACTCCGTCTTTCTTGTTCGTCACCATCCCGCAGTAATCGCACTCGATCCGAGCGGAGAGAAGCCCATTATCCCGATCGGAAATCGGCCCCATGCCGCCTGAGCATCCAGGGCAACGTAGCCACAGATCACCATCGGAAGGGAGGAGTATGCGGGATGTAAGGTTCGCGACAGCCGTGGTCATTTGCTCTCCTTCATAAAGCGAAAAAGGATGTGTTCCGCCGCCCCCGCGAAAGACTGGCACACCTCCAAGACATCGATCGATCTGTGTCAACATGTCAACGAATGATGGGGACCTTGAAAAGCGCACTCCATCCATTACGGTAGAAGCGCGGCTCCGATCCCGCGCCACGATGCGGCCGCACCTCGCGCGCCGACAGATATTGGCAGGGGATGGTTGCCCCTCCGATGTGGGTATTGTTCCACCCAGTTTTCATGCGCCGAAAGCCCTTGCTCCAGCCATTCGAGCGATGTGGAGCGCGGACGTAATCATAGAACCGGTTGGCACTAAAATACCAAGACTAAGCGCATTGCTGAACCTCCGCAGAATTCGTTGCGGCACGTCGTCATCGATGGCTGCGTCTGTGATTACAACGACGAAGCCGTGGCTCAGCAGGGGTGCCGGCAGCGCCAGCGCGCACAGTCGCGGTCCAAGTGCTGGCACATCGTGGGGAGGGTAAAATACAACGATTTTCCTTCTCATGGTGGACCTACATGCACGCGCCGCACCTCCACCTGGAGTTGCTGATCTTTGAGTTACCAGCAGAGGAATGCTCATCGGCGTCTCCACATCTGTTGTGCATTCTTGTTTTCCCACGGTCGTGCCCGTGGCAGTGTCAAGCGATTGTCACTCCTTTGTCATTTCTGGTGGACACCCATTTTGCCTGAATTGATCGGAAATAGTTAGGGGAACAGATGAATCGAGGAGGCTGGAGCGTCAGGCGTTGTCTTCGAGGAAAGTGCGCTACCTCTCTGTACCGCGGTTCCTCTTCGCAGGACGGCCAATCTATTTATAACAAGTGCTCCCACGATTGCGCGCGATGCGAGATACCCCTAGTTAGTTAAGGAGATGGACGTACCCTTGAGAAAGTACACCCTGGTTCCTAAGTTCGCGGTTATTCTGTCTCCGCTCGATTCGCGCCAACCGATGCGTTCTGCTTTAGCCTACATGCCGCAAGTTTATGGAAGCTTCGTTTCATTGCTCGCCAGTGATCGTAAGCGTTGGCGCGGGACATCTTCCCCGCATTGCGGGAATTCTGCCGGCGAGAATCGATCTCGCTCAAGAGACGTATCTGGAGGATCATCCTGAGACGGCGACTGAAACTCTCGCTCATCCTCTTTCTTCTTGAAACCGACGCATGACGCTCGCCCCCCGAAGCGATCATCAAACCGACAGATATCAGGCATCACCGTACCTCTCGTCTGTTCCATGGACGCTTCTTCCGGCTTGATAAAACAATGACGATCCGTACAGAGTCCCCGGCGTTTTTGAACGCAAATGCAGGTTCATCGTATTTGGGTGGTATCACTGAGTAATTGGTTGGATTAAAGAAGTCCACGGTCACGCCTGTCGATGGGTGAGCATTCCAGAGCCGCGGGCGGTAGCATTCAATCCCACTTGAGTCTGCTCAAGACTTGCGCCCAGTAAATGATGAACGTAGAGGGCGTTCATCATTGGCATGATGAGGGACTGAATCGTCCTCTGCCGTAGTGTTCCCATAACACCTCTATGTCTCCACTCAACAAAGTTTCAACCGAGGAATGGAGCTGCGCACATTCTCCGAACGTGCGTGAGCAAAGGAGAAATAGGTGCTTCCGGAAATCATTATCGTCTCATGTGTTGAATGTCCCAATGATATGACTAAGTTGCGGTCTTTTCTGAAGGCTTTGTTCAGAATGCTCCGCGACCCGTCCACACCGCGTTCAATGTTTTCGTTAGAACGATCAGGTCTCGCGCAAACGACCAGGTGCTCACGTACTCCACATCGAGTGCCACTCGTCGTTCATACGGCAGGGACCCGCGTCCACTCACCTGCCAAAGACCGGTAATGCCTGGAAGAACCGCGGTGTATAGAACCCCCCCACCTCCATATCGCTTGAGTTCCCCTTGTACTACAGGCCGCGGACCTACCAGGCTCATCTCGCCGCGAAGCACATTGAGAAGCTGCGGCAGTTCATCCAGATTGGTCCGTCGTAGAAAAGTGCCGACCTTTGTTACTCGGGGGTCGCGCTTCAGCTTCTGGTAGCGCATCCATTCCTGTTGCGCTTCGGCACTCTCAGCCAAGTGGCTCCAGAGGAGATGGTCGCTTTTGTGGATCATCGTGCGGAACTTCCACAGACCGAAAGGCTTCCCTTTTAGGCCTACGCGGGTGTGGCGATAGAAGATCGGTCCAGGAGAGGTTGCTTTGACCAGAACGGAAACCAAAGCTATCAGGACGAGAACGAACGGCAGGGCTGCGATGGCAATCAGAAGGTCAAGAGCCCGCTTTCCAATTTTATACGCTGGCCCGTTTGTGGGCAGGCAGAGTGGGCTCATTCTTATCGGTTCCCGGTTTGTAATGTTCACCACCCTATGGAACACCGGTAGCTGCTGCCGCGGACCGACAGGCATTGGGTTCGCCTGCCTTACTGAACGCTTATTCTCTTCGAGGATTGCGCAATTGCTGACACCTTTATGTCACCCCTGTGTCATTGCTTTGTCGTTGCTTTGTCGACGGTGAACTGAACGCGCCTCTTCCAGAGTGGTACCCCAATGATGGACCATCAACGACTCCGCCACACCAGCAGATCGCTGGCACAAAAGCGGGTAATCCTAGACTTCACCGGGGCTTACTCCAGGCTAGAGATCCCTCAAGTCATGCAATGACCGGGACGAATAACTGCACGACAGATACCAGCCGAGACCACGGGTGAGCGCCGTGAGGTTTGCATGACCATGCGAGGCGGACCGAGAGAGAAGATATGCGATGTATTGTCGCCAAGGGTGGTCTCCGTCGGATCTTTTTAACCGCCTGTTGCGCAACTGGACCGTTGGGGAGCCCACGGACGCTATGTGAGTTGGAATCAGGGTTTGCTTGAGGAGCTTCCATTTTTCGCGGCGTGAGGACAAAAAACTGAGTTGCAGCCACAGAGAGTCCTTGTTTTGTTGGAACATAACTTCGAGAGCTGAGCCGGAGAATCGTTGGAGCCAGCTCTGGCGTAGGGCGGGCAGGCTGGCGATTTCGCGCTCCGCCAGAGGATGGAGTTGGCAACCAAACCATGCGCGAGCGTGATAAAACGCGATGGCTTCAAATGATCGCAGCGCCGGGGAGTGGGTTTCGGTCCAACTCTGCCAGAAGCTCTCATTGTTCGCGTGAGAGTGAAGAAAGGCGGCCAACTCGCGAACGTGATGGATTACCCAGTCGCGAAGAAAAAGGTTGCGGAGAATGTGAAGTGCGAGATGACCAAGTTGGTCAACCGGGTTGAGGCACGGAAACGAGAGGTCTTCGACCTGTCGCGTCATCCGGCGCTCCCAAAAGAGGGTAGCTTGCGGAATTCGGACAAGGGACACATGTTCGTTCCAGAGGCAGAAGTGCAGCTCAACTCCGAGGGGCATTTCCGGATCGAAAGGATTGCCCCTCCACCGCCAGTTACCGAGCCGAACGAGAGCTGCATCGTGATCGGCAGCTTTATTGTCGGTTTTATCGTCGAGCATGTAGCCAATGGCCTGCAGCGCGGCTCGAGCTGTCTCGATGGTTTCCGGCTGGCAGAATAGGTCGATATCGGACTGGGCACGGAAACTAGGCTTCCTGACGTATTCGGGGGCCTGCGTGAAGCCTTTGATTACGATATGCTCTACGCCGACTTTGGTGAGCGCCTCAGCAGCTTCGCGATAAGTAACTTTAACGTGTTCGAAGCGGAGCGCGTTATCAGCAAGGTTTGTATCGAGGCGCTCTATGACCCAGAGAGGAAAACCGTCCCTGGGAAGGAGTGCTAGGGGAAGAGTCAGATGCGAAATTTCACAGAAGGCGAGGAGGCTGCACCACTCAGGGTCGCTGAGCGACGTCAAGAGCGCCATATCAGGCTTTTCCAAGTGAAGCGCGGCGAGAAGACCTGCTGCTTCGCGCGGGATATTCCGCCAAATGCTGACGGTCTTGTGCAGAGGTGCGGTCATCGAAGCTCGGAATTCCTTTCCCTTAAGGTCTCGAGTTGTCGACCTGTTCGATACCTGATTCGCATTTTTCTTGTTTCAGTGGACAGCAGTGTAACGCAGTTATTGAAGTACCTAAGTCCCTATACCAGATCGAGCGCTAGTCATCGTCATGAACATGAGTTTCACAGAGTGCTCGTCGTCGTCGCGGCCCGTCAATTCGGCCGTAAGCGAAGAGTCGTTCACATATTGCCAAATGTTACTGCCTCACTACTAGGTGGCGGGTCGCGAAGCTTTGTTTCCTGCAGTCCCTGTTTTCCCCTACAGAGTTTAGACGGCTTTGAGGTGAGCGCAGTCGTCAGTTACAGGGCCGCAACAAATAAGTGACAGCCAGCTGACGAATGGATTGTTTCCGATTCTCTGTTTCTTCTGTTGCTATCACTTTCGCGAAAGACGCGTGTGCCGGGGGCCTCATTAGACCCCCAATGCAATCTAGCGACGCGACGCCCGAATTGGAGGACGGCCGCTCGCTGTGCTTATTTTTATGCAACTTTCTTGTTTTCAGGGGAATGCTCCTGTGCCTTTCCAGGCGGGCTCAGGTCCTGGTTGTGTCTCCGGGCATGCTGGACGCGACTCAAGAGTCGCTGGCTGGTCATCCCATCGGGAGGAAAACTCTATACGAACGAATGACAATTCGCTAACAAATCGCTCCAGTGATCTCTTCATACTCTGATTCAACGCGAGTTAGTACTTTGCGGGAGACATCTGAGAGGCAACTTTATGAGCACTGGTTCCTGGCGCCAGCACGTTGCAGTGTCGGCGATGTTTTTTCTTCTCCTCATAAGCCCAGCCTCTGGCCAGACCCCTGGGACAGGCGCTATCTCCGGCGTAGTGTACGATCCTTCGAACCGCGTGATCGAGAATGCTGCCGTTCTTGTTGTGAATGATGCCACGCAGGTTTCGCGATCGGTGACGACGACGTCAGAGGGATTGTTTCGCGTTCCACTGCTGCTGCCAGGAGCGTACACGATCACGGTAAAGGCTCATGGGTTTGTCGAGAGCATCTCTCATTCGATCAGGGTTACGGTGAGCGAAACGAGTTCGATAAACGTGAGCCTGGCCGTTGCGGGAGCGCCGTCGACCGTACAGGTACAGTCGGCCGCCGAGACTGCTCAGTTGGAAACCTCGACACTGGGCAGCGTTGTGGACGAGACCGCGATCCGGGCGTTGCCGCTTTCGAATCGCAACTATACGCAGATCCTGGGCCTTACGCCGGGCGTGGTGGTTGATCTGCCGAACGCGGCAAATCTGGGGCTCGGGACGCAGAACGTAGCCTCAAACGGCGCGACGCCGACGAACAACAATCTCCAGTTCAACGGTATCGATGCGAACAATCTGTATGAGAACTCGGCGGCCAAAGCCGAAAGCTCCATCGTGGGTACGGCCATTCCGGCGCCGGACACGATTCAGGAATTTCGCGTACAGACGGCCAACTTCGACGCGGCGTACGGACGCGGGACGGGAGCGAACGTTGACCTGGTCAGCCAAAGCGGAACGAACCGGTTCCACGGAAGCGCCTGGGAGTTTGTGCGCAACAACATCTTCAATGCGAACGATTTTTTTTCGAAGCTTGACGGTCAGCCACGGCCTGACCTGAAGCAGAACCAATTTGGTGCGGCGGTCGGCGGCCCAATCAAGCGTGGCACGACGTTCTTCTTTGTGGCCTATGAGGGACTGAGGGAAGTGAATGGCCTGGGCGACGAGCAGCATCCCATCCTGCCATTGCTGACCTCTGACCGCTCCGCGGCGACGCTGGGTGCGCAGTTCTGCCCCGCAGGGCACCTGAACGACCAGGGCGAACCGGCGACGGGATACCTGACGTTGGCCGGCGGGACGCAGGTGGCGTGCGATGGATCGAATATCAACCCAGTCGCGCTCGCGATACTGAACACGAAGTTAGCGAATGGACAGTTTGCCGTGCCCAGTCCTCAGGCGCCCATACCTAACAGCGGCCCGGACCCTTCGGACCAGTTTCCGGTGGGAGAATCGACATATGCGATTCCGGCGCACTATCGGCAGGATCAATTCTCGGTGAACATTGATCAGACCCTGAAAGAGAACAACACGCTGTCGGGAAGGTTTTTCTATGCGCGCGGTTCAACAAACGAGCCGTTTTCCCCGAACGGCGCGGCGAACGTTCCGGGCTGGGGCACGGATGCGCTGGACCGGAACACGATGTTTGTGCTGGCGGATACGCACATCTTCAACTCGAGCCTGGTGAATATCGCACGATTTGGCTACATGAGGTTCGATGGACTGTCAGAAGTGCAGAATCCAATCACTGCGCAGTCCATCGGGATAGGCACCCCGACGGGCGCAGTGGGGCCAACGTTGAACGCGCCGGGAGTGTCGGTTGGTGGATTCACGATCGGCGATGCGGGCACCCCCTCGGAATGGCAGGTGACGAACTCCTTCATCTGGCAAAACACGGTATCGCTCACCAAGGGTCGACACAATTCGCGGTTCGGAGTCGAATTCAAGCGGCATGAGGTGGATGTAGACTCGCCGAACGAGACTGATGGATTGCTACAGGTCCCCAGCTTCAATGACTTTCTGCTGGGGCAGAGCGCGGCGCAGAATGGCAGCTCGCTCGGAGTCAGCAATGTGGGGACAACCCAGTCGGGAGGAGGGATCTTCCGCAGGAACGTGCGGTTCACGGACTTTGCCGTTTTCGCGCAGGACGATATTAAGTTGAAGCCCCGCCTCACGATCAATGCCGGTCTACGGTACGAGATCTTTGGGGCACCGACCGAGACTGGCGGACGGCTGGCGAACTTCAATGCGGATATCGCCATCCAGGGTCCGATTCCCGACCCTGGAACATTCAGTGGATATACCGTGCCATCGAATTTTCAGAGCACGATACCTGCGGGTGTAGTCCAAACATCTTATGCGGGATTGTGGAAGACCCAGCATGGGGACGTGTCTCCGCGGCTTGGGTTTGCATGGCAGATGATGGAAAAGCCAGTGCTGGTAATGCGCGGAGGGTTCGGCGTGTACTTCGACCGACACTCGACGGGCATTGTGGAGTCGGGGTTGTCGCAGCCCCCTTATGCGACGGGAAATATTGTACAGGGAGCAGCAAACGGCCCGGCGACCCTGCAAAGCCCGTACGTTCCCCTGGTGCTGCCCAATTCGAGTTATCCGATCTTCTTGCGGCGTAGTTCATCTTCGCCTCTTCCATTCATTCAGGGAACCGATCCGAATATGCAGGACGCTCGGACCGAAGAGTACAACCTGAACGTGGAGTATGCACCAGGGCGTAACTACCTGGTCCAGGTGGGGTATGTGGGGACGCGGTCGTTGAATCGGCCCGGACAACTTGAGTTCAACCAGTCCCTGTTGGCCAGTCCGCAGAACCCAGTAAACGGGGAGACGACGAACTCGATCAACAATGTAGCCGCGCGGCAGTCCTTCCAGGGTGTGCCTCAAGGGTCGCTGTTCGCCAGGTCGATCTTCATCGGTAACTACAACTCACTTCAGACCAGCGTCACGAGGCATATGGCGCATGGGTTCCAACTCCAGGCAAGCTACGTGTGGTCGAAGAACCTGGATGAGCTCAACGGAGAGGGAGGACTGGATACCTTCGAAACGCAGCTTTCGACCAATGACCAGCATGATCCCCGGCATGCGTCCTACGGTCTGGCGGGCGACGACCGCGATCAGCGAGCTGTGGTGAGCTTCACCTGGTCGGCGCCGAGGTTTACTTCGATGTCGGCCCTACCACGCCGGATTTTGACGGACTGGCAATTCTCAGGCATCGCCGTGATTCAGTCGGGTTCTGCGCTCAGTATCTTTGACGGCAATGCTGGCTCGGTTTACGGAAACTTCAACAACCGGGCGGAGGCGACGGGGAGGAATCCTTTGACGCATGGGTCACTGTTCTCTCGTATTGTTGGAACGGGACGCTACTTGGACGCGAGCGCATTCACACGGGCACCCGAGGCCCCAAACGGGACGAGCCTTGCGGACCAGGACTTTGGCGATAGTAGTGTGGGCCTTGTGCGCGGGCCCGGCCAGCACAATCTTGACATGGCGGCGGAGCGGGTGTTTCCGGTGACGGAGGCGAGCAGCTTCCGGTTCCGGGCTGAGTTCTTCAACTTGACGAACACGCCGCAGTTCTCAAATCCCAATACCTTTCTGGGCTATGGTGATCCGACGCTGCCGAATCCGACTGCGAGCGCCTCGTTCGGCCAGATTACAAGTACGGCAACGAACCCTCGCATTGTCCAGTTCGCACTGAAGTACGTGTTCTGATGAACCGACCCTCGTTACGTCATTTTCGTTTTCTCGTCACGGCAGCAGCATACTTCTATAAGCATTCGGAGCATCCGCAATGAAGGAGTCGCTTTTATCGTTCCTACTTCTTGGATTGGCTGTCCCTTCCAGCGATGCCGGAATCCTGCATCGGGGCGAGGTGCAAATGTTCTGTCATCGCACCGCAAACAGCGATATGCCAGAGAACACGCTCGAGTCCCTCGCTCTCGCTGCCCGCATGGGTTGTAACCTCGTCGAGCTCGACATCCGGCGAACACTCGACGGACAACTCGTTCTCAACCATGATGGTCTGCTCGATCGACTGACAAGCGGCACGGGAACCGTCGAGCAAACCTCATCCGACGAATTAGGACTACTCGATGCCGGGGCGTGGATGGGGCAGCGCTTCGAGAACATGCACATCCCCAGCTTCGACGATACCCTCGAGGTGGCACGGGAACAGGGAATCGAACTCGCTCTCGACATGAAGACGAAGGGCGAGGGTCCTCTTATCTTCGAAGCGCTACAGCGCCACGGCATGCTGGAACGGGTCATCTTTGGCGGCGAATGGGACGACATCCGGCCACTCTATCCCGCTGCGAACTCAGATCGCGTCAAATACCTGCCGCCCGGCAGCTCCGCCCGGCAGATATCTGATCTTCAGCACAATGGGTACTTCGTTGTGGTCAACTTCTCCGCGAACTCTCATGAGATGGATCTGCCTTCGATGCGCGCCGCTGTGGCTGCGGGCGCCGATGCAATCAATGTCGACTATCCCCGCCTGGGGGCGGATGCTGTAGGCCGGCCTGTCGAGGCCAAGCTCGCCGCCCTGGCTCGCTCTGCAACGAGCGGCTCCATCCAAACCCGCGCCGCGGCCATACGAGAGTTGTCTCGGTACCAGGGGTTTCCCACTCAGCAACTCTTCGCGCACTGGCTTCGCGATCCTGATGATCAAATCTCCCGCGCTGCGGCGGTGGCCCTCATTATCGCGCGCCCACAAACGCCCATCCCGGTCTTCATCGGTGCTCTTTCTGCACCGGAGAAGACGGCTCGTCGGAACGCGGCGTGGGCCGTCGGGATGCTCCACGCTCCCGTCACTTCCTCCCTATTGCCGCTGCTGAACGAGAAGGATCCCGCGATCCTTGAGGAAGCTCTACTCGCTCTCAGCCGATGTCCCGGAGACGTTCCCGCAGATCGCCTCCTGCCATTTCTGGAAAGTTCACCCCCCACAGTTCGCGGTGCGGCGGCGCTTGCCCTCGCTCGCCATCAGCCCCAGGTTGCCGCGCATAATCTTCCCCTCCTCCTCGCCCACACAGAACAGCACGGCGCTCGGATCCAAGCTCAACACGCTCACGACGCCACATATACGCAGCAGGAGATCGATTCCATCACTGCCAACTTCCGTGAACAGATGAAGCTTGTCCAGGCTCTCGAACTACTCCCATCGAGTGATGCCCTGGACCTGCTTGCGACGCAGGCTTTCCAAACCCTCGATGAACACTCATCGATGAACGCCCTCGTCGCTGGCTATCAGCTTTGGGATCGCATCGCCGATGATCCGGCGCTGGCAGTTCAAGCCCTCAGTTCCCCCGATGCAGACGTGGTGAATCGCGCCGAATGGGTGATGGTGAAGGCGAGCCCGTCCGTTCTGCCAATACTGCGCGAGTCCTTGCGCTCTGCCCCTCCAGCGGCCCGCGAGCGGCTCATCCGCATTCTCGCGTGGCAGGGCGACAGCGAGTCTCTCCCATTGTTGGGCGAATTACAGCAGTCGAACCCGGAGAACAGCGACCTGATCGATTGGGCAAAGCAGAAAATCCAGACTCTCAGCTTCACGCCGTGAGACAAGAAGTTGCACGGAACCACATTTGCAGTGCCAAGATTCCAATAGCAGGAAAGATGAACGTAATGATCGAACTCGCACAGCAGCCCTCCCGCGACGCAGACATTCCCGCGACAGACGTTTCGGATCTCGCCCTGCCGGCCCCTGACAATGGGAATGTGATCCTCACCCTGCCCCTTCCCTACAGGGCTGTCTTCTACCCACTTGGTTTTGCTGTTGAGGTCTTCACCAACAAAGAGGCCGTCCTTCCAATCGTCGACGAGTGTTGGGGCGGTTTCCGTCAGTTGCACGCGAATCCACCGCTGCAGGTCCGCATCGAAGTCCGCGATGACGGCCCGGCCGAATGCCCTCCAGCCCCTGTCATCCGACTGCAGCGCAATCTGATCACTGTCGTAGCCGATGGCCATAATCACGCCGTCTGCGATCTCACCCATGGGTTCAGCCTGGTCTGGCTGAGCCATGCCGCCCTGCAACATCGCAAATATTTGTGCTATCACTTCATCGAGACCTCTGCGTCCATCCTGATCACCACTTTGTATACCACCCCGCTACATGCCGCGTGCGTCAGTCGGTACGGGCATGGGATGCTGCTCAGCGGAGACTCCGGCGTAGGCAAGTCCACGTTGTCCTACGCCTGTGCGAAGGCCGGGTGGACTTTCACGGCGGATGACGGGAGCTTCCTTCTGCGCGACCGCGACGAGCCACGTGTCGTCGGCAACTGCCACCAGATACGTTTTCGTCCGTCGGCCAAAGAACTCTTTCCCGAGCTTCAGCGGCGCGATCTGACCCCTCGTGTCCAAGGCAAGCCGTCTATCGAGGTCCCGACCTCCGAGCTGCGGCTCATCACTGCGGAACAAGCGACCATCCACTCCATCGTTTTCCTGAACCGGCAACCGTCGGCGATAGCCGACCTTGTACCGCTTCCTCGCGGAACTGCAATTGAGCGATTCCGAGATTTGTTTGGTTCCTTTGTCGAGGAAATTCGAGAAACGCAGATCGCAACACTGCAGCAGCTCTCCGATGTCGACGCTTACGAACTCCGATATAGGGATCTCCAACCTGCGATCGATCGCCTTGATTTACTGGCCCGTGGCAAAGGGGAGCCAGTCGTATGACCCTGGAGGCCTCCGCCATCCAGACCGAGCCTGCCGCCGCACCCTCCGGGCTCTACAAACAGTGGTTGGCTAGGACGCCGCGCGGACAGTTCTGGTTCTATTTCATCGCGGCGACTTTCTTCGGTTTTGGACTCTCAGTTTACTTCTTTCTTTTCAACATCTACCTTCTCGGCTTTGGCCACACCGAACGCTCCCTCGGGCTGATCGGCAGCTTTATGGCTGCCGGCAGCATCGGTGGCACGATTCCCGCCGGAGTTCTAGCCGAGCGGGTCGGTCTCCGCTGGACGCTGACTGGCGGTCTGCTGCTCTCTCTGATCTTCCTGGCGTTGCGCGTGTTTATCGTGGCGCTGCCCGCGCATCTCGTCCTCGCCGTTCTCGTGGGAATGACGATTTGTTCTTTGGGAGTCTGCCTATCCCCGTTGATCGCTGGCCTTACCACGGAGGAGCAACGTCCATTTGGCTTCGGCCTCATATTCGCCTGGGGGGTGTGCACTAACGGGTTGGGCGGCTTTGTCGCCAGCCGGCTTCCCGGCCTGCTGCGCACACTTCCGCTTCCAACTCCGCTCAGCCCCTCTTCCGCCAAGGCGTATACCCTCTTGTTTGGGTGTGGCGTGGCGTCTCTTGCCCTTCTTCCCCTTTCGCGCCTGCGCCTGACCCGGCACGCCTCTCCACGTGCTCGCCTTTCGCGTCCCTCGGGCCGATTTCTACCCCGCTTTCTCACGGCAATGGCCGTCTGGACCTTCGTCACGGGTTCCTTCGCACCATTTGCTAACGTTTACTTCGTCCACCATCTCGGCCTACCGCTCGAGCGCGTGGGCTCAATCTTCAGCTTCTCGCAGGTGGTGTGTTTCCTCGCGTTGCTCGGTGCGCCCTTGCTTTTCCGCCACACCGGACTGACGTCCGGTATCATGCTCACCCAGTTCGCCACAGCCGCGAGCCTGGCCGCGCTCGCCGGCGTCCATTCCGCCACGCAGGCCGCGTGGGTGTACTGGGCATATATCGCATTCCAATCCATGAACGAACCCGGCATCTACAGTTTACTGATGAAGAGAAGCCCCGAGCACGAGCGGAACAGCGCGTCGGCATTCACCTTCTTCGTTAGCGCCGGTGCTCAGGCCATGGCCTCTCTTGCTGTGGGCGCAGCGATCGTCCGCTTCGGCTACTCTGCCATGTTAGGAGTGATTGCTGGTCTTGCCGCAGTCGCGGCGATACTTTTCTGGCGGCTAACTAACGTGCCCGACTACGCGTCAGCTCACCCGCGAATCCCATCTGCCTAAGCCGCGGAGTGGTGTTCCGCCAGCCTGATAAGCCAAGAACATGCGTTATCTTGCTCGTCATCTTGCTCTGACGCTAGGCAGTGACTCTGATTCTACCCAGCCAATATTATGCCAGTGAGCGCGCTTGTCATGAAATTGTAGGAGCATGGTCAAGAATCTCATCGCATGAAAAAGGCGAGATATTACAAACTTGAGACTCCGGCATGACATCGTTTCTCTGCCGAAGAGTACCGTTAGTCTCGACGGGTCTACGACGGCTAACCTACGTGTTAAGCCAAGAATTGTTGATGACGGCCATGATCGTCGAAGGCATCTGGGGCTCGGGATTAAGAACGGCGAGGCGGCGTGGAGAGAATTCTGGTCATCTATGACGATCCAGGATCACAGTGGACAGTGTGCCGGATCCTAAGACCAGCCAACTACGAGGTAATCACCGTCGCTCATGGCCACTTCGCGATAGACATCTTCCGCGCTACAAAGCCAGGTCTTGTCATTCTCGATATTTGTCTGCCGGGGAAGGCAGGTCAGGATCTATGTCGTCAGGTTAGAAACGAATCCCGGAATGTTCCACTTTTCGTGTTGAGCTCTACCAGGGACGTGGCAGACGTGGTTCAATTACTTGATCTTGGGGCTGACGACTACATAACGAAGCCATTTAGTCCCTATGAGTTCCTGGCGCGCGTGCGCGGCGTCCTGCGCACGTGGGCCCTCGTTGAAAAATCCAAATAGTTGAGAGTCGGAATGGCCACAGTTGTTTGGAGGGGTATTCGCAGCAGGTAATGCTTCGCCCAAACTTCTCGACCACTGTCGTCCGTGATGCCAACTGCGTTTGGCACCTCGTGCAAATAGCCAAAGTGCTTGCAGCAACGACCGATGCTACACAAACAGCGACGAAACCCGGCTCACTCTCCGGCATATTCCAACCGTGGTGCCCCGGTGAGCCGACTGCTTGGTACATACATCTTCAGTCAGCATCGGCGGGGACTGCTCACATCATGGCGGCATGGCAAGCTTGTTGCAACACCAACGTATCACCGACGCTACGGCACTGATGATCCTATTACCTTCGTAAGGTGAAGTATCTATTCCGACTGCGTGAACCTCCAAGGGAGGTTTTGTCGAGTATGCTCTGCTGCGGCTCTGGACTGCGCGGAGTCAGGGCAAGTCGCCAGGCTTCGGACCCAATCGTAAGGAGAAAGCCACTATAACGGTGGGAACCAATACTGAGAGGATGGCACCCAAGGACTTGCTGCATCACTCTCAAGGCACTCGGCAGGAGCGACGCGTTATCGTATACAAATGGATGTTGTCGGCACACACTCAACGGAAAATGCGCCGCCTGCAGAGCGCCGTAAACCAAAGCCCTCGCCCGCAATCGCTGGCATAGATCATGGTCCGCGAATCTGGCGTCCAGGCAGGCTCGATAGTGTTGCAAGCTGCGTGTGTGAGTCTGAGCGTTTTGCCGTTCTCCAAATTGCGGAGCCAAAGGTTCCAGTTTCCGCTCTGCAGTTCGCTATAGGCGAGCCAATGGCCATCGGGAGAAACGGAAGGATACCTGGCATCGTCTATGCCGAGAGATCTGATACTTCCTGCCTGATCCGTGGTGAATAAGCTGGGCCGACCGTCGGACGTGGCGGAAAATACGAGCTCTCCCTTCGGCAGAAAAGACATTTCAAGTACATTGAGGTCCGGGGGGGTGAGAGGTCTGTCTGCCTGGGCGGGTTGCTCTAGATCATGTATCCAAAGGCGCGCTCGGCCCCGATTCTCGCGGAGAAACGCCAGCCACCTACCGTCAAAAGATGCCACCGGCGATTCCGCCTGCCTAATGTTGCCTCTCTCCTCAAGGCTGGGAACGATTGTCGATTCATGCCCGGTCTGCTCTACCCAGCGCTCCCCATTTGCAGCCGTCACGGCGAGATAGTCATCATGGCTTGTGCTGCTGAAGCGGACGACACCGAGGCGGTCGACGGCGGTATGATATCCGTCCGATAGCAATGCAGTGAACGGCACCACATCCTCTTCAATGGCTGGACCGGCTGCCATGAGTATCTGTTTCGGCGCAGGGATTCTCCATTGGTAATCGGCATAAAGACCTTGCTGATGGCGAAGACCCGATAGGATGTTGAACGCCAGAAGCAGTGAGAGCGCAAATCCCCACGCACGGCGGTCGAGGCTTGCTGCTTCGCGCCGCTCGGGACGGATGAGAAGTGCATAGGCGAACACGGAAAGCAATATCAGCGCGTAAAGTCTTGGCACTCCCAACAGCACGAGCCATCCTTCTCTTCCATCATTTGTCCCTCTTAGAAATCCCGCCGCCGCGTAAAGAGGTAATAGCATTGCCGTCCAAAGGCCGGAATTCTCCAGTTGAAGCGACTCCAGGATCAAACACACGGGAAGAATCAGAAGAGTGAAGAGATAGGATGCCGATGAGGTAGAAATCGCAAGGCTGGGTAATATGATCGCTGCCCACTCGAGACGGATCCGCCTTGGACAAGTCTCGTTCGGGACTACAAGCAACAGGGCCGGTGCGATGAGCGCCATTTGCAATAGAGGGTGGAGGACCGCAAACAGCCACGGGGCGTTCATCGCAGGATGCTGATTGACCTGTGGCTCGTAGACAAAAAGCCGATGCAAGAGTGATCCGAGAGACTCGAGTTGAAGGTTGTACGGATCAAGCCCTTCGCCACGGAACGCCGCTGGCAGCACTTGGACGAGATAGGTACGATTCAGATCCCAACCAAAGGCAACGAGGGATACGATGCCCGTGCAGAGCGAGCCCACAACTCCGCCAGCAAGGGCTCTTAAGTCTCTCTTCCGCAAGAAATAAAGCAAATAGAGAACCGGGAAGATTTTAAGGCCTGCAGAAAGTCCGACGACAACACCCGTCAGGAATCGCCATTGACGAATGTATAACCAGCACGACAGCGTCAACAGGAATAGCAATAAAACGTAGTACTGCCCAAAGGCGAAATTTACAGTCAGTGGAAAGCTGAGTGCAACTACAAGAACGAGCCGTCGCCACGGAAGCTGCGTCAAAGCGTGAAGCAGGTACAGGGTCGTGAAGAGCAGACCAAGATTGAGGATAAGCCAGCAGCGCTTGGCAGCCAGGGCAGGTAGCGACGTGATTGGATAGACAACGAGGGTCGAAAACGGTGTGATCGGCACCATGCCAACGGTCCGCTGATCGATGTCGCGATGGTCTTTCTGGCGCTGCAGCCATATCCAGTCGTATACGCGCGACATGTCGTAGTGCTCGCGTAGAAGACGCGCAGTCAGATAATAATTAGGAAAATCGGTGTTTAGTGTATGCCACGCGCGGGGCAGGGTGCGCACACCCAGGTGTACAGCCAACAATGCGCACAGCATCCACTCGGCAACGCGAAGCCATGGAAGAAGCTCGCGATGATTGTCGACCTTGAAGGACCCTGAATTTTCCGACGCTATGTCCTTCTGCGGGTTTGTCATAGTCATCGTACATTCGGAGTTCCTTGATCGCTAAAGATTACTCGCGATGGCCTTACGGCAGCAAGTTGTCGGAAAAGGATTATTGGCGATTTGGTTCTTAAAAGCCGTCGAGTCGTCACTGTCGATAATCCGGACTCGACCGCGCTGTGGGTGTTTTCTTGCAGCACGCCGCGCCCTAGACCAAGTAGGGGAGCGGCGCAAGAAGAAGACCCCCGATGGGCCAGATGCAACAATCATGCCACCGGAGGACAGCTTCCGCATGCGGCCCTTTTTGTAAACCTTTGGAGGGAATGACGCGCGCCGCCCTCATGCCCAAAAGCGGGGCGAATCACTCCATTCCCGCGCTTTCGTGGTACATACAAAACTTTATATAGTGGAGAGCGATGCAACAGCTGAAACCTGTTGAATTCCGTGGCGACGCTTTAGACGCACTGCCGACGATCTTCTTTACACCAGACTGGACGGCCGCGAAATAGATTCATCCTGCTCAATGTGGAGTAGCGACCCAAGAACTTCACGGGGAAGGAACAGGACAAAGGTGGTGTGTCCCGCACGCGAATCCTCAAGCTGCACTCGGCCACCATGTTCTTGTGCGATGCGATTGGCAATCGTCAGGCCCAATCCGATGCCGCGCCTCTTACCGTCGCTGACGAAGGGTTCAAAGAGAGTCTCACGAATGGCCGCAGGCACTCCCGCACCGTTGTCCGTGATGCGCAGCTCAACCAATTGTGAAGTCTCAGTCAGGCGGATCTTTACCAGGGCTGGCAGACCACCGCTGCGAGCGGCTTGAGCGGCATTGATGAGAAGATTGAAAATTGCTCGCTCGATCATTCTTGCGTCCATCCATGCTTCCGTCTGCGGAAGATGTTCAATTTGAATCGTCACGTTATGCGCTTCAGGATGAGTCTTAATCAGCGCAATGGCGCGCTCGACCAGGGAGCTAAACGACTCATACGTCGGATGCAGCGATTTTCCCGTGCGACTAAAAATAAGAAGAGACTCGAGCACATCTGTCATACCGTGCACAGCGAGCTGTACATCTCCCATCAACTCATCCCGCTCTGTCGGAGGCGTGGCGGGATTGCTGAGAAACTCGGCGTTCGCATAGATTGCCGAGAGATAGTGCCGAAGATCGTGAGAGATGGAACTTGCCATACGTCCGATGACGGCTAACCGCGCGGATTCTATGAGCTCCTGCTGCGATTGGCGTAGTCGATTGCGCATGGCATCAAACGCCAGACTTAGCTCCCTCAGTTCCTTTGCACCTCCTCCTTTCAACTGATAGTCGAAATTGCCCGAACCAAGTGCACGTGCTCCGGCCAGCAGCGCATCGAGAGGACGCGTGATAGTTCCGGAAATATAAAGCGCTAGCAGCGTGCCGACAATCAGTACCAGCAAACCCAAAGCAATGAGCAATCGATTCAGTCGCATTGCGAAGCTACTGGCCTGATCGTAAGACTTGAGCACCAGAAGCCGGACTGGAAGCTCAGAGAATGTAGGGATAGCCAGCGAAGCAGCCAAGTAATGTTCCTTCCCAAGCCAGAGGTCCTGTTCCATCGCCTGGGGCGCAATGTTACTTCCCTGCCTTTGCAGATCGAGATCGTGCTGGGCGTCGAGTGTGCTGGAGACAATCTTATCCGCGGCAAGGAAAATCACATCGGCTGCTGCGGCCTCTCGAACCTGTCTGCTGACGCGATCGTCGATGGAATAGCCGGCAATCACGAATCCCAGAGGTGTGCCTGTGGTCTCAGGTCCAAAAAATAAAGGCTGGAAAGATACCTGATAGAGTCGATGATTGCTCAGCAAGTAGCGTTGGTCCGGACGCACATCGAGCATGCGCTTCAGTTGCTGCTCGATATCCTGGCGATCCGGCGAACCGGCACCATCGTACACGGCGGCAACCGTCCCCGACGTGTCCGCCAACGCGAACAGGTCGCTCCCACTCACCTTCCAGAATTCAACTCCCCCATCCCGAATCGTGTTCAGGTCGTGGGTCGTCATCAGCGCTTTCAGGCTTGGGAGATCGGCCAGCAGGGCGACTTCCCTATCCAACATCTGTTGCCTTTGCCGTTGCAGATTCTGAAAGGTCACGGTCGAGTGCAGGAGGTCGGCGGCTAGATTGCGGCGGATTTGCTTCTGCAGGCTGCTGCGAATCACAACCAGACTCATCACTGTCAGTCCGCAGGCAAGTGACAAGAGAGAGAGCAGGAGAATCGTCCGCATTCGCATAATGTTTCGCTCTCACGCGCCGGGTAGGATGCGGGTCATTGGAGCTGGCCGACGAATTTGTAACCCATTCCATGCATTGTTCGAATATATTTCGGATTGGACGGGTCGGCTTCCAGCTTCTGCCGCAGTTTGAGAATCTGATTATCCACTGTGCGGGTGGAAGGATAGCAACTGTAGCCCCAAACGTGGTTCAAGAGCTCTTCGCGGGACAACACACGCTCTGCATTCTCCAGCATGAATTTGAGTAGCCTAAATTCATGAGCGGTAAGCGTCACGGCTTCTCCATCTCGCGTCGCTTCCATCTTCAAAAAATCCACAGTGACCGCTCCAAAGGAGTAAGCCTTAACCGGGCGCGGCCCCGCGACGCGACGGATCGCAGCCTGAACACGCGCCAGCAGCTCCCTTGGGCTGAATGGTTTGGTGACGTAATCGTCAGCTCCCAACTCCAGCAGCAACACTTTATCGCTGATCTCGGAGATTGCACTCAGAACGATCACTGGAACGCTTGGAAACGCGCGCTTAAGACTCTTGCAAAGATCCTTACCGGATCCTCCCGGCAACATCAGGTCGAGGATAACGACCTCCGGTACCGGCCCCTTCATGGCCTCTTGCGCCTCCTTGCCGTCATGTGCGGCCCTTACCTGAAAGCCGTCAGTAATGAAAAGGCGGTGCAGCACCTTCTGGATTCCGGGATCATCTTCAATCACAAGTATCATTTTGGATCCATCCGTTGTTGGCGGAAGCTACTAGCAACCTTATTGTCCTCTGCAAGGACCTCAGCTGTTCGAAATTCTCCTCTAAATTACAACTCCGTGACAATCATCTCGCAAGTTCATGACCTTAAAATAGGAATGACCAGTTCAGTCTGTGATGCACTAGCGTCAATGGAAGGCTTATTCCTGCATCCGGGGGATTTGCCATCTTCATTCAGCGCGAGTTTTCTGAGGCCTATACTTGGCCTTCATCCCAGATCCAGGCATGTTGGTCGCAACTACTTCTGGACCGAAGAATGGAGAGGCCGGTTGACTCCATCGATAAAAATCCATTTCATCCCTAATTTGAGCTCGGAGGAAATGCGCTCTGCGCGTGAGGGAGACAGTAATTCGATCCTGCCCTCCGTGAAGCTAGGTCTGTTCCTTCTGCCAGATGGACGATGAACGGCCAGTCGGGCGGTGTTTGATGAAAGCACTCGGGTAACCGATCTGATCAGCGAGAGAACGCAGCAATGCAGCCAACCGTATTCGGAGAGCACGTGTACCGGGACGTCTGTTTCAAAAATCTGCGGCAGATATGGGCTATGGTGAGAGACCGTGGTAACTCCGCTGAGGAGATTTCGGATGGCCTCCCCACCAAAGGCGGGTTTCACGCAACACACGCAGACACTCCTCGATGGACGACTATTCCCGATTGTGGATATCGGCGGCCCATTGCATGCGGGGCGTGGGGCTAACGGCACTTGTGTCAATGAGAATAAAGCCATAAACCGTCGCCGGGATACTCGCCTTCAATCAATAAGACGATGGCTTTTTCTCTTCGTACTCCTCTCCGAACTTGTTCTTGTGAGCTGCAGGCGCGGACTCCTCAAGCGCAATCGTGCCCAGGTCCAGGCCGCTACCTGAGACGGAAACCCGATGTCCCACCGCCGCCAGATTTGTATCGGAATCTCCCATCGCCCAGACATGCATCATGTAGACCCCAGGAGCTACAGCATGGATCACAATGTTGCCGGCCGCGGAAGACACCGCAAAATATGGCGTTGGGACGCTCACCACTACTGCGCTCATCTCTGGATGAATATTGCAAAAAATATAAGAAACACCAGGTCGATCGAAATGTACACTCCTGCTCGATCCACTTTCGTACAAACCAAGATCGAATCTCTTTCCGTTGAACTTGGAGAACACATTATGAAAGAAGGGGTCAAGATTAGGAAAGTCTACGACGCTACCAACCGGTACGACGAGTAGGTGAGGAACAAACTGCTTGTTTTTTTGCACAAGCTGAAAGCGGCTTTTCGTCTCACCATCCGGCCGTATAGCGCTGGCAGCGGCATCAATCGGCGTCAGCCACAGAACCACTCCCTCATTTGAATGACGCTTTCGAAGACTCGTAGCGTCGACGAGGTTTACCTTCACCTGCGCAGTTACCTCAGCCGGCTCGCCGGTCGCGTGCGTCACAACGTCGATGTTTGCGATGATCAGATAAAGCAAAAATCGAAAAAATGCTTTTCTGGAGAGCATTAGAAGAGATAACCCATGGTTAGGTCCAGAGCCTGTGCGGTGCTGGCAGGACCATAGATATACCAGGATCGCAGGTATCGGTATTCTCCGGAAAAAACTAAATAAGTCTTTGGACGGAAAATAATGTTTGCTGCTGTACTCTGGTTCCTCACCAGATATAGGTATGGTGATGGGTTTGCCATCGGTGTTTGGTTGCGCACCTGGCTGGCTTCGGCGCTGTCCTCACCGAAAAATGCATTCACTTCAAGAGAACGATTCAGATGGGACTTCAATTGCGCCCATCCCCCGGTTGCATTCAGCCCGCTCGAATATTCCGCACCGTGCTCAGTGACTACGTTTTTGAAAGCGCCCCCGCCAAGATCGCCGATTCCTCGACCGCGATAGAATTCGCCGGAAAGTTCGGCGATTCCGCCCAGCGGAATGCGCCAATCTGCAGTTCCCGCCCAGAAATCGAGCGCTTGATTCTCCAATGTCCCGGCGGTGTAATAGAGCTGCCTCGTATAGTAGCCATTTGCGCCAATTTCATATGGTCGCAGCTGGTCTCCCCACTCATAGGCGATTCGACCTTCGTAGCCTGGCTGTAAACTTTTTCTCAAAATCCCATATGCCTGTTCTCCCGTGACGTCACCCGCCGTTGGGTCCAACAGTCCGAATGCCAGCACCCCATGATGCGAGGCTGTAGCTGCTATCCGGTGCTCGACTGTCGCTTGCGGGAGCCAGGTCCACAGATTACCCGACCACGCCAATGAGGGTTCTCCCACGGTAGCAAACGAAGTTGGAGAAAGAGGAGTTACTAGAGGCGTCTGTAGCCCGCCGGATACCTGTGTATCTTTCCAATCCAGATTTATGTCCGCGGTACGCAACCGCAGGTTCATCGTATTTGGCGGCGGTATCACCGCGTAATTGGTTGGATTGAAGAAGTCCACAGTCACTCCTGCCGATGTGCGAGCATTCCACAGCCGTGGACCATTCGCATTCACTCCTAATTCAGTCTGCTCGAGACTCGCGCCCAGGGAATGATGAACATACAGTGCGTTCCTGGGCAGAGCAATAAGCGGCAGGATCGGGTTATCCACGGCCCCATCCACCACGAAGGAATTGAAGAGAATCATTCCCGTGATGCTAAGTGGATATTTCGATTCCGTCCCGACTTTGGTCTGTTCAAGTGTCTTCACCTGGGATTGAACGACCTCCTGATCATCGCGGAGTTGATCGACGGCCGTTTTCAGAGACTCCGCACCAGCTGAGCCATTTGTACTGGCAGCTACTTCCTCCTTAAGTTCAGTTACTTCTTTCTTCAGTTCTTCAACTTCCTGCCGTGAATCTCTTAGATCCTGACGCATTTCTCCTAACATACGCAGAATGTCCCCTATTTCTTGCTGGGAGGGCGGTGCAGAAGAAGATTCTGAATGTACGGGCATGTCCGCAGTGACAGGCGCAACGGATGCAACGTCGGCTTGTTGGGCGCTCAAGAGCGTCAGAGGATGAAATGCCCATAGAACAATCATTGGCACGATGTGAAAATGAGCCGTTCTCTGCCGGAGGGTTCCCATAAAGCCTCAGTGTCTCCACTCAACTGAGCCGACCAAGAAATGGAGATGAGCACATTCTACGAAAGTGCACCAATAAAGGAGAAATTATCGCTTCCGGATTCAAGAACGTCGATGTGCTCTGCTTAACGCCGATATCTCAATCGAATGACTGGCTTCCGACCCTTTCTGGCGGCTAGTTCAGAATGCTCCGCGGCGCGTCCAGACCGCCTTCAACGTTTTTGTTAGAACCATCAGGTCTCTGGCAAACGACCAGGTGCTCACGTACTCAACATCGAGTGCGACACGCCGCTCATACGGTAGTGACCCGCGTCCACTTACCTGCCACAGGCCGGTAATGCCGGGTAGGACCGCCGTGTAGAGCGCCCGCCCGGCTCCATATCGCTTGAGTTCCTCTTCTATTACAGGCCGCGGCCCAACCAAGCTCATGTCACCAAGAAGCACATTAAGAACCTGCGGCAATTCATCGAGATTTGTCCTGCGCAGAAAGGTGCCGACCTTCGTGATTCGGGGGTCCTTCTTCAGTTTTTGGTAGCGGTCCCATTCTTGCTGCGCTTCGGCGCTTTCAGCCAAATGGTTCCAAAACAGATCGTCGCTTTGGTGGCGCATTGTGCGGAACTTCCAAAGACCGAAGGGCTGCCCTCGTAAGCCGATACGGATGTGCCTGTAGAAGATCGGTCCGGGAGAAGTTGCCTTGACGAGAACAGAAACCGCCGCTACCAAAATGAGAACCACTGGCAAGGATGCAATGGAAACAAGAAGGTCCAAAGACCGTTTTCCGATTCTGTATGCTGCTCCATTTGTCGGCAAGGAGAGTGCGCTCATTCTTCTCCGTTCCTATTTCGTAGTCGGCATGCTACAGCCGGCCGTTCGGCACTCGTTCGCCTGTCTTACTGAACACTTATTTTCTTCGAGCATTGAGCAATAACTGACATTCCGATGTCATTGCTTTGTAACCGCTTTGTTTTCGCGGTGGCCCCGACCCATCCCCTCCCCCCTCATTTTGTTACTTATTCATTCCGTTGGAGTTAGCATAGGGCCTCGGCTTCTACTTAACAGGTAACAAATGAGTTACATCTATTCATCAGAAAACAAATGGCTTACAGAAAGGTTTTGGAAAGTACCGCCAAAATGCAAAAAGCCCGGCTGCTCCAGCGGCCGGGTCCTCTTATCTCTGTTTCTAGTATAGGTAGTCGGATGGATTGATCGGCCAAGTATTTCGGAGGTTGTCGGCTTTGGAATCAGCGGGATACGAGAGGCTTCCGGGGTTTCGGGGGTTGACGGCAGCCGAGTGTTTTGCCTCATCCAAGGGGAGTGCGCTGCGGGGGACGGGTCCAGGGAGCGGAGCCATTTTCGGCGAGGCTCTCCATCTCCTGCTGATCCTTGCTGGTGTCCATCGACTTCCAGAAACCGTGGTGCAACCAAGTGTAAAGGGCGCGCTGGCCGGCGAGGTGAGGAAGAATCTCCGACTCGAGGCTGTGGCCAGTCCAGTGGGCGGCGACTTTCTTGTCGAAAACGAAGAAGCCGGCGTTGATCCAGGAATCGCGAATGATGGGCTTCTCGCTGAAGCTTTCGACCTGCCTGTCCTGATTGAACTGGAGCGTGCCAAATTGCGAGTGGAGAGGGACCGCAGTGACCGTAGCCAGTCCCCCGCTGGCGTTGTGGAAGTCGAGGAGGGCGGTGAGGTCGACGTTGCCGAGGCCGTCTCCATAGGTGGCGAAGAACTGATCGCCGACATGATCGAGGCAGGCCAGGATACGATCGCCGGTATCGGCTTCGACGCCAGTGTCGAGGATTTTGATATCCCAGTCGGGAAAGCGGCCCTCGAAGTAGTCGAAAAGCATCTCCTTGCGATGGCCGGCGGCGAGGATGAAGCGGCGGAAGCCCTGGCTAGCGAAAATCTGCATGAGATGGACGAGGATAGGACGTCCACTGATTGGCATCATGGGCTTGGGAAAGTATTCGGAAAAGGGATAAATGCGAGATCCCTTGCCGCCGCAAAGAATGATGACTTCGAGATCGCTCGTAGCTTCTACTTCCGTGGACACGCAGACTCCATGGAGAGAATGTAACGCATTCAAGGGAGGGCTGGGCGGGAGCAGGACCACTAACCACTCTGTACCGCCCTAGTGCTCGGATGGGTTCAATCGTGAGGCATTCCCGGCCTCTTGATCCTACGTCGTATATGCTAGGATTTCTGCCGAGAGCTTCTCGAGGATCTTAATTTGGCAGTCACAGTGCCCAGGCCCTAGCATCTAGCCAGGCTTTCCCTTTCCCAAAGGAGGCGCTGATGCAAATACTGCTACAGGATCTCCGCTTTGCGTTCCGGCAAATTCTCCGTAACCCAACCTTCTCCCTCACCGCGGTCCTTTCGCTCACCCTTGGCATCGGCGCCACCGTTTCCGTTTACAGCATCCTCTATGACGCGGTGCTCCATCCCTGGCCGTACGCGGGGATCGACCGGATCTGCGACGTCTGGATTACTGACAACGCTGGCCACGATGGGACCTGGGGTTTGACGGGTCCGCAGATTCGTGAGCTGCGCGAGACGCACGCCGCTGAGGACATAGCTGTCTTCTCCTTCACGAGTCAGACGGTCACGGGCAGTGATGTGCCTGAGGACGTCAACACGATCGGGACGAGCGGTTCCGCTTTCCAGTTCCTCGGCCTGCCAGCACTGCTGGGTCGATACATCGTCCCGTCCGACGCGCCCGAAGGACAGGATCCTCAGCCCGAGGCAGTGCTCAGTTACAAGTTCTGGCAACGGCACTATCGCGGCGATCCTGCCGTGGTGGGAAGGACCATCCAGCTAACGCACAAAAGTTACACCATTCTCGGAGTAATGCCGCCGCGTTTCACATGGATGGATGGCGACGTCTACCTGCCCCTGAAAGTGGAATCCGATCAAACACATCGGTACGGACTCAAGATCAAGTTGAGGCCCGGCATCAGCATGGGTGCCGCTGAAGGCGAATTCCGGCCCCTCTACCAGGAGTTCGACCGCCAAACCCCGAATATCTTCCCCAAGCAATTCAAGATCAGCGTGCGCGGTCTTGCGGAGACGTACACCCGCGATCTGAAGAAAACGATGGTCCTGCTCTTTGCTGCCGTCGCGCTTCTACTGGCCATCGGGTGTGGCAATGTCTCGATTCTGCTCCTCGCGCGGGGCACGGCGCGACAACAGGAGTTTGCCGTCCGCTCGGCCGTAGGAGCCAGCAGCTTCCGCATCGTGCGCCAGCTCCTCACCGAATCGCTGCTCTTGTCCTTGACTGGAGCGGGGTTGGGAGTGTTCGTCGCCTACCGAGCGATCGGGTTCATTATCCCACGCCTGCCGGACCACTCTTATCCCTACGAAGCCGATTTCCATATCAACTTCGCAGTGCTGTTTTTCAGCGTAGGCGTGGCCTTGCTGAGCGGAATCACCTTCGGCCTCTTTCCCGCCCTGCAGTCGGCGCGGCCGGAGATCAGCCAGGTGATGCAGACCGGCACACGGCGACTGACGGGCAGTGTGAGAGGCAGACGTCTGCACGCGGCTCTGATTGCGTGCCAGATTGCGCTGACCTTGCTGCTAATGACGGCGGCGGGTGCTGCCATTCAGGCATTCATTCGCGTGAACCGCGTATCGCTTGGCTATGAGCCGCAGCATGTGATGTCGGTCGGTCTTCCGCTCACTGAAAGTGCGCACACAACGTGGGCCGATCGCAACCGTTTCTTCGCGCAGCTTCGGGAGAAAGTCGCCGACATGCCCGGTGTCCTCGCGGCTGGAATTTCGACCAATGCAACTCCGCCAGACAGCGGCTGGGTTCTTCCAGTCGAAATCCTGGGAAAGCCGGCTTCCCAGGCGCAAGAGGCGCACGTGGAATTCGTCAGCCCTGAATACTTCGCCACGCTGCAGATTCCTTTGCTCAGAGGGCGCCCCTGGGACCAGAGCGAGATCGCGCGCGGCGCCACGCTGGTCCTTGTGAATCAGGCATTCGTCCGTCACTATCTTTCCGGCGAGGACGCGCTGGGGCACTCGGTGCGCATCTCGCAACTCACAAACACCCCTCCCTATCGGCTGGCCGCAAACGGAAGCGACGGATGGCTGCCGATCATCGGAGTCGTCGCCGATTCGCTGGATGACGGGCTGCAGAAACCCGCGGCGCCCGCCGTCTACGCGCCGTACACCCTCATGGCAATGATATGGACCCAAATCCTCGTGCGGACGCAAGGCGATCCGCTCGCCATGCTGCACAGCATCCGCCAGCGGATCGCCTCCATTGATCCGGACCAGCAAATCTTTAATGATGTACGGGACCTTGAAGGCTGGATCCAGCGCGAGCCGGAGTATGCACGGGCGCGTCTCATTTCCATGCTTTTTGGCGCGTTCGCCATTCTCGCGCTGATTCTGGCAGCGGTGGGACTGTACAGCGTTGTCTCTTACACGATTGTGCAGCGCACCAGCGAACTGGGTGTTCGCGTCGCCCTCGGGGCTCGGCGCCGTGATGTGCTACGGATTGTCGCGGTCTCTGCGGGAACGAGTGTCGGGCTGGGAATCGCATCCGGCCTCGCCCTCAGCTTCGGCCTGAGTCGGCTGATCTCCCGTTGGATCGAAAGCGGAACTCGCGATCCGATCATGATTTTGGGAGTGTCCGGTCTACTCATTCTGGTGGCTGCATTCGCCTGCCTTGTTCCCGCGCGCAGAGCTCTCGCCATCAACCCCATGGCGGCTCTGCGCTGCGAGTGACTCACCGAAGTGCGTTTCGAATTCCGTCAGGTCTTCTACTACCCTGCTGCGTTGTTTCTTGCTTTCCCGATTGTTCAGTTGCGAACACACCAGGGCGAAAGCGGACAGCCTGTAGCGCCTGTCCACTGTCCGGTCTACGAACAGTGAATGAGTTGCACATCCAAGGAACTGGCCACCTGGATGCTCTCCGACATAAAGATCATTGCTTCTTCGGGAGTGTGCCATGCAGACCCTGCTTCAGGATTTCCGCTACTCATTTCGGCAGTTGCGAAAGAGCCCAGGATTCACGCTGACAGCGGTGATTTCGCTGGCGCTTGGAATCGGAGCGACCACAGCGGTATTCAGCGTGGTGTATGCGGTGCTGATGGACCCGTATCCGTATGCGAACGCCGACCGAATGGCGCACCTGGTGGTAAAGGACAAGGCCGAGCAGGACCGGTATATCGCCCTCACAGGCCGGCAGATCCAGGAGCTGCGGCAGTCGCCGGTGGTTGAAGATTTTGTGGGCTTCGATTATCGGAGCCTGGCCGTGACCGGGCACGATCTTCCGGAAGAGGTGCAGGGGACGTTGTTTACTTCCAATGCATTCAACTTTTTCGGCGTGCCTCCGGTACTGGGCCGGGGACTAGCGCCGTCGGATGGTATCGATGGACAGGATCCGCAGCCGGTGGCGGTGCTGGGATACAAGTTCTGGCAACGACACTTCAATTCCGACCCGTCGGTCGTGGGCAAAACGCTGCAACTGACGCGGAAGAACTACACCATCGTCGGCGTGGCCGCGCCGCGGTTCGCGTGGAATGACGGGGATGTCTATCTACCGGCGAAGCTGCTAGAGGTTCCGGAACATTCCTACACCATAACGATGCGCTTGAAGCCAGGCGTGACACATGCGGCGGCGGACGCCGCTCTGCAACCGCTGATGGAGCAGTTCGCCAAGGAAAATCCCAAAAAATTTCCGGAACATTTTCAAATGCACGTTCAGGGGCTGAACGAGCATTTTGTCCACGACCTGGGGGGAACGCTGGCGCTGCTGTTCAGCGCCGTCGCGTTGCTGCTCGTGATCGGGTGCGGGAATGTGTCAATTCTATTGCTGGCGCGGGGCGCGGCGCGGCAGCATGAGTTCGCAGTGCGGGCGGCGATCGGGGCAAGCCGGCGGCGGATTATCCGGCAATTGCTGACGGAGTCACTGCTGCTCTCTCTGACGGGCACGGCACTGGGCGTGCTGCTGGCTTACCGGCTGCTGGCGGTGATGGTGTCGATGCTGCCGCAGTATCAGTTTCCGCATGAGGCGGCGATACGAATCAACCTGCCGGTGCTGGCGTTCAGCGTAGGCGTAGCCCTGCTGACGGGGATACTGTTCGGGCTGTGGCCCGCGCTGCAGTTGTCGCGTCCCGAGGTGAGCCAGGTGATGCAGTCAAGCACGCGTAGAGTTGCGGGGGGGGTGCGCGGGCGTGCGACTCATAACGCGCTGATCGCCGGGCAGATTGCTCTGACCCTGCTGATGCTGGCTGGAGCGAGCGCGGCTATGGAGGGCTTTCTGAAGCTGTTGCACACACCGCTTGGATACGATCCGCACTACATTATGTCGGTGGGGATTCCTGTGCATGACGGGACGTACAAGACCTGGGCGGAGCGGGCGGCGTACTACGAACAACTGCGGGCGCGGGCGGCGACGGTACCGGGAGTGACCATGGCGGCGATCTCGTCGAATGCGACGCCTCCGTCGAATGGCTTTGAGACGAAATTTGAGATTCTGGGCCGTCCGGCAACGGAGCAGCAGTCTGCGCGGATCAACCTGGTAAGCCCAGGATATTTTCCGTCGCTGCGGATCAAGCTGGCACAGGGACGGATCTGGGATGAGACGGAGAATCACAACGCGGCCCGCGTGGCGGTGATCAACCAGACGATGGCGAAGCAGTTTTTCCCGAATGGCGACGCAATCGGCCACTCGCTGAAGGTGCCGGCGCTGACACCTCAGCCACCGTTTAACCTGACGGCGCCAGGCGCGGATGG
>CAYVSQ010000062.1:0-7004 GCA_964453815.1 uncultured Acidobacteriaceae bacterium
CCCTTAAAGACCGAGCATTCCGATGAAGCTATCTCTACCGCGCAGGTGTGGATGCACACGAACTTTAAAAGGACTTTCCCGCTTGAAACCCCGGCCGAGAAGGCGGGCATGAGCCTGCGCAATTTCGTTCGCCGCTTTAAGCAGGCTACCGGGGACAGCCCGCTTATTTACTTGCAGAAATTGCGCGTTGCCGCTGCCAAGCACCTGCTGGAGGGCGACCACCGCACCATACAGGAGATCAGTGAGGCCGTCGGTTATCAGGACGCGGTCTTTTTCCGCGAGATCTTTCAGCGCCATACTGGCGTCTCGCCGAGTGCGTATCGGCAGAAGTTCGGTATTTAGGGGGTCTCACCACGCTGCTCGTTCCACAAGATTGTTGCGACATAGCAGACACGCGCGCGACTGACTCGTAATTGCTGCCGGCTTCAACGTCATAGCATCGAGAAAGTCCGAAAGTCCGGCGTCCTTCACATAAAGCACCGCACGCCTCAGATATCTGCCGAAGGAAACTCGATCGTCCTGTGGATGGTCGTCTTTCTCTGTCGTTTCCGATATCTCAAGTGAGGCGCGCTTCAGGGGTGGCGTTGAAACGTCGCTCAGGATAACCCTTCAATACTTGATCTGATCGAGGCCTTAACAATGACTACGACGGCACGTTTCACTTTACACGCTGGCTGTTTGATGTTGAGCGGCGTGATGCACGCGCTTGCGCAAGGACATCCCGATGCAGGCGAATCCTCGAATCAATCGGTAGCAGACTAGCTAAGCTAGGCCAGTTTCACAAAGCGCATGGCTGCCGAGTTCATGCAGTAACGCAGGCCGGTTGGGCGTGGACCATCATTGAACACATGACCGAGGTGCGCATTGCAATCTCGACACGAGACTGCCGTCCGATCCATCCCAAAACTTATGTCGCGTGTCTCCACGATATTTTCAGGTGCGATCGGCTGCCAGAAGCTTGGCCACCCGGTGCCGGATTCAAACTTGGTATCGGAGCTGAAAAGAGCCGTGTCGCAGCAGATGCAACGGTAGAGGCCACGGTCATGGAGGTTCCAGGTATTACCTGTAAAGGCACGCTCAGTACCGGCATGGCGGGTCACCTCAAACGAAATGGGGGATAGCAGCTGCTTCCACTCCGCGTCTGATTTGATCGTGCGGGGAACGGTGACCTTTCCGCTTTTTTTGCCATTGGCCGAGAACTGGACGATCGTGACAGGGCCGGGACTGGCATTGTTCGCATTTGCTTCCACTGTAGCGAATGAAGACCGGTGCACCGACCAGAGAGCCATTGCGCCACACGCGCCCGCTGCTGTTATTACAAAAGCGCGACGGGTAAGACGCGTTGGTGACGCGCTCGTCGCGTGAATTTCTGAGGGTTCCTGCGTATTGTTCTCCATGACGACTCCTTGTCTTTATGCTGCGCTAACGGGCAGCATCTCTATCCAAAAGTGAATGAATAGGCCTGCACACCCGGACCGAGAAACTCGATCTCGAAGATGCGATCCTGTATTTCGCCATGCTGGCGAATCAGTTGGTACAAACGGTCTTCCGTCACCGTCCCGTAACCGTCCGCATCGATGTCCATACCGTGATCCGCGCCGGGCACTTTACCATCAATTGTCACGCGGAAGTGGACCGGGCTTCCAGTCCTTGCGGGCCCCAAGACGAGATGAAGATCGCGGGCGTGAAAGCGATAAACAATCTTCCCTGTCGGCGACAGCAAGGTCGCGATCTGGCCGGCGTCTCTCCATCGGCCATCCAGGGCCCACTGATTGCGATTGATTTCGCCAGGAGCTTGATACTGCTGTGGCTTGTCGTGATTGAGTCCACCCGGAGAGGCGAAGTCCTGCGCCCGTTCGTATCCGATGTATGTCTCGGGCGACTGCACATCGTCCGAATCCGGAGGTGCTTCGGTACCGGTGGCGGCAATTTCGGTTGCCGCGGCAGGGAGCGGCCGGCGGTTGGCCGCTTTCAGGAGATCGCGGATCCACTTCTCGGACTCTTCGTAATTTCCTTCGCCGAAGTGGTGGTAACGAATGTGGCCGGTCGCATCGACGAAGTAATCGGCAGGCCAATACTCGTTGTTGAAGTTTCGCCAGATAGCATAATCGTTGTCCATCGCGACAGGGTAAGAGATTCCAAGGTCGTGAACGGCTTTACGCACGTTGGACTCATCTTTTTCAAAGGGGAATTCGGGGGTATGGACGCCGACAATGACAAGGCCGCTGTCCTTGTACTTGTCATACCAGGCCTTGATGTAGGGCAGCGTGCGCAGGCAGTTGATGCAAGAATAGGTCCAAAAATCGACGAGAACGACTTTGCCGTGAAGCGACGCGGGCGTAAGCGCTGGTGAATTGATCCAGGCGGTGGCGCCAGAGAGATCGGGCAGCGGCAGCTCGGAGTTGGGCCTGCTAGCATCCACACTGGCCGGCTTCATCTGCTGATTGCCAGCCATCATTTGATCTTTTCCAGCCATCATCTGGTCGTTACTTGCCATCATTTGATCTTTGCCAGCCATCATCTGATCGTTCGGTGTCGTCGCCTGTTTGCTCCGTGGATGAAAGCGGTCGACGAGCCGCTGCTCGAGATTGGACGTGCTCGCCAGAGAGAGGCGGGTGAGAATACCGCGGTCAAGGCCAAGCGCCACGGCCGCTACGCCTGCAAGGACGGCTACTCCGAGAAGGCGGCGCACCCATTCTTCAGCTCCCAGAGAGCGTTTCAGGGCGGCAAATACGCGGCCTCCGGCAAGGAGCGCTATCGCCAGAGAAGTCGCTGCCCCGGCGGCATAAGCAAGAAGAAGCAATGCCGTATGTGCGCTGGCACCGCCAAGAGCGGCACCGGTCAGAATGAGTCCAAGAATAGGTCCGGCACAGGGCGCCCACAGCAATCCCGTTCCAATGCCGAGTAGAAAGGAATTGGTGATGCTGGGGCCAGCATCCGAGTTCTGCGAAAGTCTGCTGCCGAGTCGAACGAATGGACGAGAGAGTCGCTCCGCAAGCGACGGGAAGAGCAACGTCAGCCCGAACACGCCGAAAAGAACGAGAGCGGCGATACGACCGAATTGATTAGCGCGAACGGCCCAGCCTCCGCCGACAGCCGCCAAGCTGGCGACCACGGCGAACGTGGCCGCCATGCCCGCCAGCAGAGGCAGTCCGCTTTTGCGAAATGGCTGGTCGGCCCGCGCGAAGACAAAGGGGAGAATGGGAAGGATGCAGGGACTCAGGATAGTGAGCACGCCACCGAAGTACGCCAGAAACAGCAAAAGCATGAAGTTCAATTACTCCTTGGGTTCCACATCATTCTCGCGCCTGCAACGATCAGGCTTCGGTAAGCGGATGCTGCAGCGCCATCATCCACAAACGGAAGGAATCCCCTGTTTATGAGACTACGGAGCAGTACTTAAGGTTACGACATTCCTCTTCACAACGCATGACCTGCTATTCCGAGTGTGCCTCGATATAGCCGCCGACAATGCTGGCCACCCCTTGGAGGAATGCTCGGTCGACTTCAGTAAAGGCAGCGAGGTTGTGGCTATCGATGTCGATCTCTCCGGCAATACTCTGGCGCGCGTAGATAGGAACAACGATTTCGGATCTGGTTTTGATGGAGCAGGAAAGATAACGTGGATCGGCGTTCACATCATCGACAATCACTATTTCACCCGTTGCGACTGCGGCTCCGCAGATGCCCTCGGTGACCGGGATGCGCACATGAGGAGTTGGATCGCCGACAAATGGGCCGAGGACCAGTGTCTGGGGATCGCCGGAATCAAGCATGTAGAAGCCGGTCCAGTTGTAATAAGGGAGGCGTCGGGCGATGGCTTCCACGATGCTCTGCTGCAAGGATTCGAGAGAAGACGCGACCGACGCCAGGTGACGCACGTCGGCGAGAATGGCAGTCATTTCCGGAGCGAGACTGAGAGTGGACATATCTGGCTTCTATTACCGGGCGATGTAGGGTCTTAGAGCGGCATCCCGTCCCATCGATTGTAGCGAAACTATATGATTTACATCGAGTTAGGCTTCCATGATTCTTAGGCATCTCGAATTTCTGACGGCGCTGGCACGCGAGCGGCACTTCGCCCGTGCCGCGGCCTCCTGCAAAGTCACACAATCGACGCTTTCCGCGGGAATCAAGCAGATGGAAGAGAGCCTCGGTGTTCTGCCGGTGGAACGAGGCCAGCGGTTCCTCGGCCTGACTCCTGAAGGTGAGAGAGTCCTGGAGTGGGCTCAACCTGTCATCACGGATTACGAAGGCTTGCAGCAGAGTCTGACTGAGACACGGCGAAGTTTGATCGGCCACTTGAAGATTGGTGCTATTCCGGTCACTCCTCCTATTGTTTCGTTACTCACTACCCCCTTCAACAAGCGTCACCCGCATACCACGGTCATCATTCGCTCCCTCACCTCTATCGAAATCCAGGGGGTCTCGATGACTTCAGTCTCGATATCGGAAAGACTTATCTCGACAATGAGCCGCTTGCCCGAGTGCGGCGACTCCAACTCTACGTAGGGCGTTACGTGCTGCTTATCTAGAAGAATGAACAATCGCGCGGGATCGGAAGACAATTACCTGGGCCGAAGCTGCTGCGCATCCACTCCGCCTACTTACCGCCGATATGCAGAACCGCATTATCGATATGCATTTCCATGTGCCATGCTGGTCAAGGTGCCGAGCAAAGACACGCAAGCTGTCGTTGCCCTCTAGTGGCACTCGGCGCACAGACTTTCCTGCTCGAACGCCGGATACGTTTGCGAATACACTGGCCGAGATGAGCATCGAAATGCCCGAGACCCTCGAGAACGCGGCGAAGTGAATCTGAGCATTTTCTCTCGAATCATGATGGGCTAGCCAATGCGCGCTCTAACTATCGATGGCGATTTTTCTGGGGGAAGACCCGAGACACCGGCCATCGCTTTGATCGCGTGTGTTAGCATCCGCTTTTTACACCATTGATTTTCGGCATGGTCGGCGTCGCAATTCTTGAAACCCGAGGCCACATGACTCATCTGCGGTTTCTCTTTGCCAGTGCTGTCTTTCTGGCCTCTTTTTTGCTTTTCTTGGTGGAACCGATCGCCGCCCGCCAGTTGCTCCCCGCTCTCGGCGGATCGGCTACTGTCTGGATTACTTGCCTGGTCTTCTTCCAGACCGCGCTTCTACTCGGGTACCTATATGCACACTGGCTCGCCCGCCGGTCGTCATTCATGGTGCATCTGTCCCTGCTGTTGCTGGCCGTCGCCGCCGCCCTCCTGTGGGTTCTCCGAACGCCGCTCATGGAGGATGGCGCCGCCCATCCGACCCTCACCGTGTTCTCCGCTTTGAGTCTTTCTATCGGGCTTCCATTTCTCGTCCTCAGCTCGACGAGTCCGCTGCTCCAGGTGTGGTGGGCGCGCGTTGAAACCGGCAAAATCCCCTACCGCCTCTACGCGCTTTCGAATGTTGGTTCCCTGCTTGCGCTGGCTCTATATCCCAGCGTGATCGAACCCCGCTTCACGCTTCACGCTCAGCGTATAGCCTGGTGTTGCGGGTTCGCTGTCTTCGCGATCCTCTCCACCCTCCTTGCGGTCAGGACGCGCTCCACCACTGCCGCGTCTTTCCAGGCCATCGCCGCCAACGATCTCTCCGCCCCGCGTTCTCCTCGCACGCACAAACTTCTCTGGATTCTGCTCCCCATGGGCGCCGCCATGCAGTTGAGCGCCGTTACCAGCTATGTCACCGGCAACCTCGCGGCAATCCCGCTTCTCTGGATTCTTCCCCTTGCCGTCTATCTCCTCACCCTGATTCTTGCCTTCCAGTTCCATGTCCTGTTGCCATGGGGCGTCATCTCCCGGTTCATGGTAGTGATGCTGAGTGCTCTCGCATACTCACTGACTAAGGCCACTGGCGCCTGGCCGTTGTGGCTTTCGATTCTATTCTTCCTTGTGGCATTGTTCTTCACCTGTATCTTCTGTCATTCCGCGGCCACTGCGCTGCGCCCGCAACGTGCATCCGAAGCCACACTTTTCTATCTGTTCTTTGCGGCTGGCGGCGCGCTCGGCTCGTTCCTTGTCGGCATCGCCGCACCGCTAGTATTCACCTCCAATCTCGATCTACCCATCACGTTCCTGGTCACGGCTTTGCTGGCTCTGGTGGTGAACTGGCGCGGCCACTGGAGCCAGCGCCTGCTGTGGGTTGTCGCCAGCGCGGCCATGCTGGTTCTGGTCTTTATGGTCCGCCACGCTTACGAGCGCAACACGATCGTAGCCGTGCGCAATTTCTATGCCAGCCTGCGCGTCACCCAGGCCCCCTTCAGTTATCCCGGCACCACGGTCCGCACGCTCATGAACGGCAGCATCCAGCACGGCTCGCAGTTCTTCGGCAGCAACGAGCTGCGCCACATCCCGACCACGTACTACGCCATTGACTCCGGCGTGAGTCTTGCCTTTCGCTTCTGCTGTGGGAGTCGCACCCGCAACATCGGCGTCATCGGACTCGGCGCCGGCACTCTGGCGGCCTATGGCCGCCCGGGTGACCACATCCGCTTCTACGACATCAACCCGGCCGTCCCCGCCATCGCGCAAAACACCTTCACGTACATCCGAGATTCCGCTGCCCAGATCCAGATTGTAGAAGGCGACGCCCGCACATCGCTGGCCCGTGAATCTTCACAGCATTTCGATGTCCTGGTCGTCGACGCCTTCTCCGGCGACGCCATCCCCATCCACCTTCTGACCATCGAGGCCCTGGCGCTTTACCGCCGCCACCTTGCTCCGAACGGCATCTTGGCCTTCCATATCTCCAACCGACACGTCGACCTTGCACCAGCCATCGCCCTGCTGGCCGCCTCTGCCGGCATGCAGGCGCGGCGAGTCTCCACCAACTCCACACGCCAGCCCGGCGAGTATACATCCACCTGGATACTTGTAACGGCCGACCCGGATTTCTTCACTCAGCCAGAACTATCCGCAGTGGCTCGTGTACCAGAAACCAAGCCGGGCCTGAAGGTCTGGACCGACGACTATTCC
>CAYVSQ010000063.1:0-16028 GCA_964453815.1 uncultured Acidobacteriaceae bacterium
ATGCCGAGAGAACATCCCTGCGATGGTCGAGACGTTGCCTGCATCATGGATAGCAGTCAAGTGTCCTCTCTGTGGTGAGCACCGGCGCTACCTGCCCACGGAAGTCTTTCAGGGCCGCGTGTCCTACCAACTCCTCAGGAAACCAGTGCGCTCTTCGCAGGGCGGGGCGAGGTAGCGGTGTTCGACCCCAACGCAAACATGCCACGTATCAATCGGGGAATGGTGGTTCATGGCCACGATCACAGCAACAAAGATGCCGTGGCGAGATTCTTGAACAAGCTGGGTCTTCAGCCTGTCATTTTGCAGGAGCAATCCGATGAGGGACAAATCGCGCCAACCCTCCCCCCGATTATCTGATCCTTGAACACGCAACGACCCCAATGAACGTCGTCCTCAATCGCTCACATCGCTTGCCACATCCTTAGATGAGTCTGGATGCTGAGCCACAAGCAATCAATTCCTAACGGCCCTCCACTCGGCATGCCGGCCATGAATCCCATATATTCCCGACATATGATTTCCGTCGATCTGTCCCCGAAACGTGAGCACGTTGCGGGTCTTCGTGCTGAATTCAATGTGATGCCCGTTCACTGTGCCTTGAATCCCTCCCGACTGGTTGGGCCCCTCGAAACGTCCTGAGAGCTGACTGCCATTTTGATGGATCTGGACGTGTTTCTCGACAGTTTCGTTGTTATCAATGTTCTTTGAGAAAATCGTCCAGTTGCCCCGAGCGTCTTCAGGCGGCTGTTGCGCCCGGGCTGCGCCCCTCGCACCGAACAGCAGAACGGCCAGAAGAAGTACCCATGACCTTGAGAATCGCCTGCCCATAAATGCTCCCCTGAATATGTTTCTTCGACAGAAGTGAAGACTAGACGAGAATATATTGGCACGCTATTCGAGCCAACGCTTGCCTGAATCGCTATGCCGGAGCGTGCGCATCGAGTCCTCCCGGCACGGAACTAGGGAGATCGTCATGGTGCAGCTTCCAGACGGGTAGAATGCTGCCGCGACCTCCGGCAACTCGCCATCAATTCGTAATTAATCGCGCATCTCTACCCACTCCCGATCAGCTATCCTTGAGCACACCAAGGAGCCCCCATGAACGTCGTCCTCTACAGCCCCACCGGAATGATAGGCAGCCGCGTCCTCACCGAACTCGTCTCGCGCGGCCATAACGTCACCGCCATCGCACGCGATCCCTCCAAAGTTCCCGCTAAGCCCGGCGTAAATGCCGTCAAGGGAGACATCTTCGACACTACAGATGTCGCTGCCAAGACCGTCGGCGTCGATGCCGTCATCAGCGCCTACGGACCCGGCACAGGAGACGTGAACGACCTCCTCAAAGCCACCCGTTCCCTTATCGCCGGCCTCGACAAGTCCGACGTCAAGCGCCTCATCTTCGTCGGCGGAGCTGGCAGCCTCCTCGTCACTCCCGGAGTGAGCCTCATCGACTCCGGCCATCTCCCCGAGGAATACAAGGTCATCGCCATCGCCCACCATGACGCTCTCTCCCTTCTGCGCCAATCCGATCTCGACTGGACCTACTTCTCACCCGCTGCCTTCATTCAGCCCGGCGAGCGCACCGGCAAATTCCGCCTCGGCACCAACTCGCTTGTGGCCGACGAGAAGGGAAACAGCTCCATTTCCGCCGAAGACTACTCCATCGCCTTGGTCGACGAACTCGAAAACCCCAAACACATCCGCCAACAGTTCACCGCCGCCTATTAATCCCGGCCACCCCTCGCCAATCAATCATGTTGAGTGCCCCAATCATCTGGGTGACAATGAAATCAGCGTTGCCAAAATTGCTACGGCGGTAAACTTGGCGGAGTCGCGCAGTGTAACGTTTGCAGATTGCGGAAACTTCGTTCGGCAATGTATCTACGATTTAGCTGTAACCTTCCATTGAATTACCGGCAAACAGTACCATGAAAACTTAATAGAATGAATGATTTGAACGTCATCCCGGGAAAATTGGGAGGGTGGGGGAGGAGTACCTACCCGATCGTCTGCAGCCTTGGCTCAATCCCAGTTTCTGATATCTCGAGAAATCCCACTGACACCGGCAGTGAAAACCGCCTTGGACCAGCGCTGCCAGGATTGAAATAAAGCACGCCCTTCCGCCATTCAATCGCCGGATGATGCGAGTGTCCACTGATCACCGCCGCAATCCCCGCGGCGACCGGCTCGAGGTCCAGCACCAACCGATCGTGCAGCATGTAGAGACTCACTCCGCCCAGATCCACCAGCTCCGTCTGTGGAAGACGCCCGCAACGCCCACCGCGATCAACATTCCCCCGAATCGCCGTCACCGGAGCAATCTGCCCCAGCTGGTCGAGGATGAATGCGTCACCCACGTCGCCAGCATGCAGAATGTGCTCGACCCCGCGTAGTGCGGCAACGGCCTCAGGCCGAAGCAGCCCATGCGTGTCGGAGATAACACCGATGACCATCGCTACAGCCCGATACTGAGCCGTGTGCGCGGGTCCAGGTAATCCCGCAGGGCGTCCCCCAGAAAGTTGAAGGACAGCACGCAGAGCATCACCGCCAGCGCCGGAAAGACTACCAGGTGCGGTGCGTCAAAGAGGTGGGATCGAGCGTCATTTAGCATCGAACCCCAGCTCGCTGCCGGAGGCGGTATGCCCAGCCCCAGGAAGCTAAGCGTCGCCTCCGCCAGAACCGCACCGGCCATGCCAATTGCCGCCTGCACAATCAGGGGCTGCACTATGTTGGGAAAGATATGCCGGACGAAGATGCGTGCATCCCCCGCTCCCTGGGCCCGCGCCGCCTCTACAAACTCCCGCTCCCGCACCGCCAGCACCTGGGCCCGAACCAGCCGGGCATACCCCACCCATCCCCCAATTGACAAAGCTAGGATAAGATTAATCATCCCCGGACCGAGGAACGCGACAAACGCAATCGCCAAAAGAATTCCCGGTAAAGCAAGAAAAGCATTCATTACGAAAATATTGAGCGTCGTATCCAAAACGCCGCCATAGTATCCGGCGATACCGCCGAGCACAATGCCGAGGAGCAGCGAGCAAGCCACCACCGAGACCGCAACTGTCAGCGACAATCGTGCTCCATAGAGGATGCGGGACAGGATATCTCGTCCCAGCTCGTCGGCGCCGAGCCAGTGCGCGGCGCTGGGGGGGGCCAGTCGATGATTCAGGTCGATCGTGGTAGGATTCGCTGGCGCAAGTAGCGGAGCGAAAATTGCGGCGAAGAGAAAACCGGCGAGCAGAAGGGCGCCTAGTGCGGCAAGAGGTTGAGACGTGACATGTTGCAGGACGGGGTGGGCCATCGAAGGATAATTTAGCTTCTCATGTCGAGCGAATTCGCGGAATCGAATATGCTGGAAATGGATCCTTCTCCTCCCCCTCTGTCAGTTGCCGGTTTGCGGGCCCCTGGCCAGAAAGGACACCGAAAATTGCGCATTCTCCTCCTGGGATTGAACTATGCACCTGAGCTGACCGGCATCGGTAAATATTCTGGAGAAATGATGGAGTGGCTCGCTGCGCGGGGTCACGATGTTCGCGTAGTCACGGCCCCGCCATACTACCCCGTATGGAAAGTGCACGAAGACTACAAGTGGTGGAGGTACTGCAAGGAGATCTCGCCGGCTGGCGTGCACATCTATCGCTGCCCGGTATGGGTGCCGGCGCGTCCCAACGGCATTAGCCGCACGGTGCACCTTGGTTCCTTCGCCACGAGCAGTCTGCCCGTCATGCTGGCCCTGGCCGCGTGGCGTCCGCATGTGGTGCTTACCGTCGAGCCCGCTTTCTTATGTGCGCCTGCCACCCTCCTCACTGCCCTCCTCTCCGGGGCCGCTGCGTGGTTGCACGTGCAGGACTTTGAAATCGACGCCGCCTTCGACCTCGAACTGCTGCCTGCCGAGGGTGTAATCCACAATTTCGCCCTGGCCTATGAGCGCCTGATGATGCGCAGATTCACTCGCATATCGAGCATCTCGACTACTATGGTTGAACGGCTGGCCGACAAAGGAGTCGAAAGCGCGAAGGCGGTGCACTTTCCCAACTGGGTGGACATCGACACGATCCGGCCCCTCGACCGCCCAAACCCGTTCCGTCGCGAGCTTGGCATCAGGGAAGATCAGATCGTGCTGCTCTACGCAGGCAATCTTGGCGTGAAGCAGGGTCTCGAGACCCTGCCGCAACTCGCGCACCAGTTGCGCGACAAACGTCAGCTGCACTTCGTCTTCTGCGGCGATGGCGCTTTCCGCCCGAAATTAGAGCAGATGACCGCCGGCTTTGAGAATGTCTCCCTCCTGCCCTTACAACCTCTTCACCGGCTGAACGAGCTGTTGAACGCCGCCGACATCCATCTTCTACCGCAGAAAGAAGGTACAGCCGCCTTGGTTATGCCCTCCAAACTCACCGGTATGCTGGCCACTGGCCGTCCGGTCATCGCGACCGCATACCCAGGCACTCAGGTTGCCGATCAGGTCTCGGGACGAGGAATTCACGTAGCCCCGGGTGATCGGGACGCGCTACGCGAAGCCGTTCTCTCCCTCGCCGCGAACGCTGATTTGCGCAAAGAGATGGGTCGGGCCGCGCGCCTCTTCGCTGAGGAGCATCTGTGCCGCGAGCAGGTACTGAAGCGATTCGAGGCGGAGATGGAGGGCTTGTTTCACACCAAAACAGAGCTGGCGATTCCGTCCTCAACCCGGCCTGAGGCCCATTCCCCAAGCCCGGAGTGAATTTGGCGTTGCCTGCGTATCCGCATAGAATCAGGTGAGTTCACATCCGGCAACATTCACTCAAATTTTTCCAGATGCATTTCGCAAACCACCCATCAGGAGCGAGTTCACTTGAAGAAGGCCCTCATTACCGGCGTTACCGGACAGGATGGAGCGTACCTGGCTGAATTCTTGCTGAAAAAAGGCTATGAAGTGCATGGAGTCAAGCGCCGCACTTCACTCTTTAATACCGATCGGATCGATCATCTCTACGAAGACCCGCACGTTGCCAGTCGACACTTCATCCTGCACTACGGTGATATGACTGATTCCAGTGTCCTCACTCATATCGTGCAGAAAGTACAGCCTGATGAGATCTACAATCTGGCTGCCCAAAGTCACGTCCAGGTGTCCTTTGAGGAGCCTGTATACACTGCGAACACCGATGCCTTAGGCACGCTCCGCCTTCTCGAGGCCATCCGCATCCTCGGGCTTGAGAAGAAGACCCGTTTCTACCAGGCCTCCAGCTCGGAACTCTATGGCCTCGTGCAGCAGATCCCGCAGACAGAGACCACTCCGTTCTATCCTCGCTCGCCCTATGCCGTGGCCAAGCTTTACGCCTATTGGATTACCGTGAATTATCGTGAGGCTTATGGAATTTATGGCTGTAATGGCATTCTCTTCAATCATGAGTCGCCCATGCGCGGCGAGACCTTCGTCACCCGGAAAATCACCCGCGCTCTGGCCCGTATTAAGGCCGGGCTTCAAGACACCCTGTACCTTGGCAACCTGGACGCGCTTCGCGATTGGGGCCATGCGCGCGACTACGTCGAGATGCAGTGGCTCATGCTCCAGCAGCAGGAGCCCCGCGACTACGTTATTGCCACCGGCGAACAGCACAGCGTCCGGGACTTCGTGAAGCTCAGCGCCGAGTTCCTCGATCTGCCCCTACGCTGGGAGGGCATCGGCGTCGACGAGAAGGCCTATGACTCCAGTGGCAGTCTCGTGGTCTCAGTCGATCCCCGATACTTCCGTCCGACAGAAGTTGAGACGCTGCTCGGCGATCCTTCCAAGGCCAGGCGCGAGTTGGGATGGATGCCTCGGACCACCTTTCGCGAGTTGGTGAAGGAGATGATCGCAGAAGACCTCTCCACAGCCGAGCGTGATGCTTTGGTGAAAAAGCACGGCTTTGCCACCTACAATTTCCACGAGATCTAAATAGCGGAGATTAGTCGATGGAAAACTCCAGCAGGATTTTCATCGCCGGCCACCGCGGCCTGGTTGGCAGTGCCATCCGGCGTGAGTTGGAGCGGGAGGGGTACACCAACCTGCTGCTCAAAACTCGCTCCGAGCTCGACCTCCTGAATGACACGGCAGTAGCGAGCTTCTTTGCCGAAGAGCGTCCCGACTATGTCTTTCTTGCTGCGGCGAAGGTTGGCGGTATCCTTGCCAACGATACATATCCAGCTGACTTTATACGCGATAACCTCGAGATCCAGACCAACGTGATCGACGCCGCGAATCGCTCGGGCGTCAAACGGCTGCTCTTTCTCGGCTCAAGCTGCATCTATCCCAAGCTTTGCCCGCAGCCCATCAAGGAAGAGTACCTGCTCACCGGCCCACTCGAAGCCACCAACCGCGCATACGCGTTGGCCAAAATCGCCGGCATCGAGATGTGCTGGTCTTACAACCGCCAATACGGGACAAAGTTTCTTGCAGCAATGCCCACCAATCTTTACGGCCCCGGAGACAACTTCGACCTCAACAAATCGCACGTTCTCCCCGCGCTCATCCGCAAGGCCGCGGAGGCGAAGGCCATGGGCGGGAAGAAGATCACCGTTTGGGGAACCGGCACTCCCCGTCGCGAGCTGCTCTATAGCGACGACCTTGCCGAAGCCTGCATCTTCCTGATGCAGCTGCCCGATTCTCAATTCCAGACATTGTTGAATTCCGAGGAGCCGCCGCTCATCAATATTGGTACCGGCCACGATCTCAGCATTCGCGAATTGGCCGAACTGGCCTGCTGCGTCATCGGTTTTGAGGGCACGCTTGAGTTCGACACCACCAAGCCCGACGGCACCCCACAAAAGCTGCTGGACGTGTCTCGCATCCACGCCCTTGGCTGGCAGGCCCGGACTACCCTCGAAGAGGGTATCCGCCGCACCTACGACTGGGCCAAAGACAACATGGTCCTTACGCCTGTCTGAGCCCGATCAGAAGTGGAAGCGGTAACGCACCTCTCCATAAATTTGCCGTGGTTCGTTGTAGTGAAACCCGCCAAAGGTGAGGCTGTTGTCGAGAAGCACTCGAGTATTCGCAACGTTGATGGTCGTGGCTGAGACCGTGAATCTCTCGCCGAATGCTTTCCCGACAGCCAGATCCGCAGTTGTGTGTGCCGGCAGGTAGTCGCCGGTAAAGGGCGACGGCGGGTCCGGAAAGCCGTTGGAGAATCCCGAGCCGTAATACACGTTGAATGAGCCATAAGCGTGAAAGGGAAGATTCGCGTTAAAGCCGAAATTTAGCGTGTTGCGCTGATCGTGGTCCAGCGGCGAATACCCTGGCGCAACGGCGCAAGCTTCGGAACCCGGCGGAGAGCAGATGAGACCCCCGGTGATCGGGCCAATCTGCTGTGCAATCTGATTCGAATATGCCAGATGGAATTGCCCATAGCGCCACGATTGCGGGGAGCGCAGCGTAAGTTCCCACGCCTGAATCAGCGCTCCCTGCACGGTGACGGGGATGAAAATGCTCGATTCGCCGATATTGCTGTGGTCGAGGAAATTGGTGACGCGCGTCTGGAAGGTGTCCGCGTCAAGCAGCCATCCATGGTAGGGGATTTGTACGCCGAACTGATACTCCTCGTCGCGCTCGCCATGCAGCGGAATGAAGCTGGTGTTATTGCCGGTGGCAAACTCGAGCACCGGGCCGGAGATTGTGGTGAGGGGCGGCGGTTGATAATACCACCCGTAGAACCCGCGGAAGACCCAGTGAAGCTTGGGGACCTGCACTGCGACGCCGAGGCGCGGGTAGAAAGTATTCTCGGTGATGGCGGCCTGGAAGTGACTCTGCCGCACGCCGCCGATAAGAGCAAGCCATGAGGTCGGCCTGTAGTTGTCTTGGACAAATGTCTCCACCAGCCCACCCGCGATACTTTGCGGATGCGAGAAGTTCGGATAACTGCCGTCGTTGAAGACAACCCCAAAGAGATCGCTCTCATGTTGGCCATAACCGTAAATGCCGGCGCTGATCGAGTTCTTCGCGACCACAGTCGAGATGGATCCCTGCAGGCCCCCGTAGTTTGCCGTTTGATCGGATGTAGTCGCCGTTGGTTGATCATGCGCGCTGGGTTCATACTTGGCGCTGTTGAAATGGTAGAAAGGCGAAAGCTGTAGGAGCGTGGACGAACTATAGGTGTGCACCCAAGTAAATGCCGTGTAGAAGTCTGTTTCGTGTTCTCCATCACGCAGGCCACTCGAGTTGTAAAGCTGGTTCTGCCAGCTGTCTGGATTGGGATCATATGGAATCTGGTAATAGTCTGCGCGAGCCTGCGTGACCACACGAAGCTGATTCGCCGAGTCGTGGTTATAGATAAACGACGCAAATCCGCCGTAGCCATTCTCGGCGTCATGAATGGGCTGTTCGATGGGTGGCTGCAGGCCATCGTTACTGCGGTTGCCGTTGAGGCTGGTGTACCAGGCGAACTTTTCCGAGTGACCGCCCAGGCTCAGTTGATTGTTGTTCTGATAGTAGTTCCCCAAAGCGATGACCAGTTCGCCCTCGCGATCGCGTTCAAAGCCGCTGCGCGGAACAATGTCGAAGGCACCGTAGGTGCGGGTTCCCATGTCGGCCGTATAGCTGCCGCGATTCGCTTCTAAATAGTCGATGTCTTTGGGATCGATCTGTGGACCGATGTTGCTGGCGATGTTCGTGTTCGGTATGGCCACTCCGTCAATGAGCCAGCTCAGCTGGTGGCCGCCGCGCATATGCAGCATGTCATGCGTGACATAAGCTCCCGGCACGTAGTCGGTAATCATTGTCAGGCTGTTGGTGCGGTCGGCTCCCGGCGTGCGGGCGATATTCTCGCGGCTGATCAGCGTCATAGGGGTGGCGGAATCCGGATTCGTGACCGAAGATGCTGCTGTCACCTGCGTAGACTGCTGCACCGTGGCGATAGACAGTTGAAAATGGAGGGCGGCGGTTGAGTCTGTTGCGACGGTGATATGTTGCTCGCCTGTGCTGAAGCCAGGTTGCGCAACAGAAAGGATGTACTCGCCCAATGGAATGGCCAGGAATCGGAACTCTCCGTCCTGGTTGGTCGTCTGTGTCTCGGTGAAGTCGGAGTCCGCAGTATGAAGCGTTACGAGCGCGCCTTTGATCGGGCGATGATGAGGATCGTGAACAACTCCTCCCACCTTGCCGAATACTGTAGCTCGAGCAACTGTCGCGGACAGCAGACTAAGAAGTACTGCAAACCATGCGATTTTCCGCATAGGTAAAAGCCTCCTCGCCATATCGGTGGCGATGAATCGTATCCAACACTGTTACGAGTAGAACGAAGCACCAGCCGAGGGTAGGACAGAGGCCCGGATCGCGCTTCTACAGGAGATACGGATTAAACGAGGAGAGCAGGAGGGCCGCGCTTTTGGCGGGAGCGATCAAAAGAAATGCCAATTTGCGCGGCAGTTTGTGGCGAAATCGCCCGCTGACGCGTTATGCCGGCGAATACAGAGGCCGCTGTCGAGGGCGTGAAGGACGGCAACAACAGAACCGCGGAAGCAGGAGTATATGGGCATTTTTCGCTGACCCTAGGCGCGTCGAAGCCCTGGCTTCCGCTCTCGGATGGCGTCGCGCAGTGATGCCTGCCGTCTCTCCGGCAGCAGGCAGGCAGAGTCGCTTCCGCCGCGCTTGTCCCGAATAGAGGCGAGACAAGCGGCAGGCTGAACAGCAGCACCAGCGAGATGACCAGCGCGCGTCGCACAGCTCATTGTAGCCCGGGTTGGCGGTTCCGGGGATACGGTTCGCTACTGCGAGCGGTTAGCGGTCAGAGTAATACCCCTCGCGCGTCTGTACAGCTAGATCGTTCTTCTTTGCTGCCAGAGCAATCTTGTGATAACCGCTATCGCTGCTCTGCTTGTCGGGCGTGTAACCGAGCATATACTGGCTGCGCATCTCTTCGGCAATGGTTGTGTAAATTTGGTCGGCAGTTTCTTTTTTCGTAACCTCAAATACACGTCCGCCGGTCTGCCCGCTAATCTGCTCGAGAATCTTTTTGCCGTCAACGCGTGATTCCTGCTGCTGCGGTCGTTGGCCGCCGCGTCCCCCGCCCGGGTAACCACCGCCGGGATATCCACCACCCGGATATCCCATTCCACCATGGCGTCCTCCCCCGGGGAAACCGCCGCCGTTGTTGTGCGCCTCTTCTCCCTTGTAGTAAATGGCGTAAACGACGGTATCGGCGCGTTGCGCGGCTTCGATTGCGCTGTTGAGCGTCTCCTTGCTGCCGCGATCGACCCCATCGGTCAGTACGACAATCGCTTTGCGCCCTTGTTGCTGTTTCATTACTTCGTTGGAGGCGAGATAGATCGAATCGTAGAGCGCCGTTCCGCCTCCACCGTAGTGATGACCGCCCGATCCACTCCCGGAATCTGGATCCGATCCATCGCTGCTCGTGCGTTGGAACTGTGGCGCTCCGAGTTGGTCGATCGCCGCGCGCAACTTGTTTTTGTCCGATGTCAGGTCTTCAAGCAGATCCACCTCGCGGGCGAATTGAATCAGAAAGGCCTTGTCCTTGGCGTCCGTGAGCATCTGGTCCAGAAAGTGCTGGCTGGCCTTTTCCTCATCGCCGATCACGTTACGCTGGCTCATGCTGGTATCGACCAACAGCCCGAGGTTAAGCGGCAGGTCCTTGTCGAGATTGAAGTACTTGATAGTTTGCGGACGGCCATCCTCGGCGAGGGTGAAATCGTCCTTGGTCAGATTGGGCACAATGGCGCCGTGCTTGTCGCGTACGGTTACCGCCATAGTCACAACGTTGACGTTCACCTTCACGGTGGTAGTTGGAGCATTCGCAGGGGTGGTTGAAGCACTCTGCCCCCACGCGGTAAACGGTCCTGCAAGCAGGCCAAACATGGGCAGCAATAGCATGCGCCGGGGAAAAATCATTGTCATCATTCGATATACCAGCAGCGTCCTAGTAGCCGACGCACTGGTTAGACGAAAAATTTTCGCTTTGGGCCACACTCGGAACAACAAGCTTTGACGACCGGATTATTCTGCGCGACTTGAGCGCCATTGAATGACGATGTAGGCAAAATGTCCGAGTTGAATTGCCCACGCAACAACGATCGCAAATAGAAGAGGGTGATGGAAGATAGGCATCATCGCGGTCGCTCTCAGAAGCTCAACTGTTATCTGATCTGACCCTTGGATGACGCCCAGGCGTAACAAAGTTGGCTGCAACGGCATGCCGATTCCTCTGAGCCCTCGCCAGATAGTGACGTTTAATTGGAAAAGCGCGACATTCAGGGGAAAGATTTATTATTACTATTTGCTCCGGGCTTTGCCTGCGGTCTTCCACTTCAGGACCACATAAGCGAGATATCCCAGCTGGATGACCCACGTGGCGACATACGCCAGCACAAGGTGGCGGTGAAACATCGGGTTCATGCGGCCTCCAGTGCCGCCTGTGCGGCCCGTCGTTCTGCTAACTGCTGACGGTATTCGGCTGCGTATCGCAAACCGACCACAAAAATGCCCCACGCCAGCCATCCAGCCAGATTCCACCACACGGCGGGCCACATGCTGGGGTCAAGACCCGAGTCCGCTCCCCCGCCAATCACCGGCGCCGGATGCTGGGTCCGCCACCAGCGGGTGGACATATATACAATCGGCACATCCACATAGCCGAAGATCGCCATCACCGCAGCCAGTGTGCGCATCTCCGGGCCCTCTACGAAACGCCGCAGCAACAGATACGCGACGTAGATCAGATAAAGCATCAGTGTCGTCGTCAACCGAGCATCCCACGTCCACCAGATGCCCCACACCGGCCTCGCCCATAGCGGTCCGGTGATCAGCACGACCGTGCAGAAGGCAACACCCATCTCGGCATTGGCCAGCGCAAAGGCATCCGCCTTCATCGCTCGGGGCGTGTTCGACCTGCGATAGATCAGGTATGCGATCGAGGCGAGAAAACTCAGGAAGAAGAACAGGAACGCCATCATCGCGGAAGGGAAGTGGTAGAAGAAAATACGAAAAATCTCGCCCTGTTCCTGGTCGACCGGAACCACAAACATTGCTACGCGAAATCCATTGGCGAGTAGCGCCAGAGTCAGAGCCAGCCAAAACCAGCGAAACAACTTCATCTTCCGTCCTTAGAGTTACCCCATAGTTTACCGGATGAAGGCTCCAGCCGTTTCATCCAGCTCAACCCCTTCCCAACTGTGCTTCAACAGGAGTAAAAAGGATAGCCATGGCGTGGTTTACTCTCATCCTGGGCGGCGTAATTCTCCTCGTCGGTCTGCTTGGACAATTTTTTGGCCTCCGGAAGGGAAGATCTTCCCACCCCGAAGACAGGCACATGGGCAGGGTGGTATTCACCGTCGCCTCAGTCGTCGTTGGGCTCTGGATTGTGGCGTTTATTACCGTACGCGTCTTGCACCTCGACATCACCGGGCACTGGTAGAGCCTGGAAAGCCCCTACTCCGCATGCAGCACAATCTCGAACAGCAGCATGCTGATCGTCGTGAAGATCACGTCATAGCCCAGCAGCAGCTTGATCCACAGCGCCGGATCTGACTCTCCCGACAAAATCGCAGAAATTGCCAGCACCATAGCCAGCAACGCCGGCATGAAGATCGGGAACAGGATCAGAGGCAGCAGCAGTTCGCGATTGCGCGAGCGAATTGACAGCGCCGCGAAGAACGTTCCATTGACGAGAATCGCCCACGTCCCTAGCGGCACCGCGAGCAGTAGCAGCCAGACCGTTCCGAGTGGATGCAGGTTATAAAAGATCGCGAACAGCGGCGCCAGCAGCACCTCCACCGCGGTCACAAAAAGAAAATTCGCCAGCACCTTGCCCAGAAACAGCGAAGCCCCTGGTGCCGGAGTCATCCGGTGTGCGTCAAGAACGCTATGCCGCAGCTCGCGCGCCCACGCCTGGTTCAGCGCGCTGACCGCGGCGAACAAAATCGCCACGCAAAGAATCGGCCCCGAGATCTGCCGCGAAACCGCCCGTGTCGGATCGAACGCCAGGCTGAAGATCACCACCACCAGCAGCGCGAAAAACAGCATTGAGTTGATCGCATCCCGTGAGCGCCACTCAATCCGCAGGTCTTTCGCCAAGTGGACCAGAAAATAAGGCTGCTTCATAGGTGCGCGTCCTTGGTCAGCGCAGCAATCGTGGCTCCCGAAGCCAGCAGATAATCCGCTGGAGAAAGCACAATCTGCCTCCCTCGCGATCCCGCCGAAACAGAAATCACATCGAACAACTCGATCGTCTCGTCCACATAAGCAGGGAAATCCTTCCGCGCACCAAACACCGTCACCCCGCCGCGCACATATCCCGTAAGCGGCTCAACCTCTTTGAGCGAAACCATCTCCGCCTTCCGCGTTCCCGCTGCCCGAGCCAGCTTCTTGAAGTCCAGCTCCTCATTGCCCGGAACGACCGCAAACACATGGGCGCGCTCGCTGGTAACGCAAAGCAGAGTCTTGAAGACCTGCTCCGGCGGCATCCCAATCTTCTCCGCGACCATCAGCGCCGAAAACTCCTCCGGATCAACCGCATATTCGCGCAGCTCATACGCAATCCCCAGCGAATCGAGATACCGCGACGCATTCGTCTTCATCGCCGAGCCCCCGCAGCGGTTTCCACCAGCGAGGCCACGCTGCCCGCCTGTAAGGTAAGCAGAAAATCGGCGACCGGCTCCGCCAACTCGCGCTGATGTGTCGTCAGCAGAATCGTCTTGCCCTCCGCCCGCAGCCGCACCAGCAAATCCAGCATTTGTTGCCCGCTGGCCGCGTCCATATTGGAGAAGGGCTCGTCGAGCAGCAGTAGCTCCGGCTGGGACAGCATCACCCGCCCCAGCGAGGCCCTCTGCCGCATTCCCTGCGAATACTGCCCCACAGGCCGCGTTAGTGAAGCGTCCAGCCCAACCGACCCGAGCGCCGCTTCCGGAGACATACAGGTCCGGTCCCGGTAAAGGCTCGCGAAGTAACGCAGGTTTTCCTCACCAGAAAGCTCGTCGTACAGCATCGGCGCATGGCTCATGTAGCCGATGCGCGCCCGAGCATCCTCCGGCTTCTCGCCGAACACACGTACGCCACCATATGTGGGACGGATCAGTCCGGCAATCAGGCGCAGCAGTGTCGATTTGCCAGCGCCATTTTCGCCCAGCAGCACATAGCAGCGTCCCCGCTCAAAGCCCAATGAAACCTTGCGCAGCGCCACAAACGTGCCATAAAGCTTGGAGACGGATTCGAGATCGGCAACAGACGCCATGCTGTTGGGAGTATAAACAGCGGCAGGGAATTAGGAATCGATAGACCGGCTTACCGCGGACTAACCGCTGGAGAAGCCATTGCAGCCGCCGTTCCCGTAACTGGAGTCACGGGAGGTTTTGCTCCCGGAGCGGGAGCATACTTCGAGGCGCACTTGGCCTGCAGCTGTGTCGCATGGAAGACTCCATCGTGCCCGTATGTGCCAATCGCCAGTGCCTGCGAGTTGTCCTTGAAGGTATCCGGCGGAGGCTCCTCGCCCTGATACGAAACCCGCAGTTTGTTCGCATTTTCGACCAGAACGAACTCGGCATTGGTCCCACTGTGCCGAATGGAACCGGGCAGCACATTGCCCGCCACGCGCAGGTTGCGGGTATAGGCCTTCGAGCCCATGGCATCCAGCTCCTGGATCGTCACGTAATAGCTCTTGTTGGCGCGCACTCCGCTGACCGCCAGCGCAGCAATCACGCCGAGAATAATCACGATCGCCACACCGATCCGCGTGCTTTGGTTCTTGTTCTGCATAAGTCTGCCTTAAGTTTATGACCAGAGAGCAGTCGAGGCAAATGCGCCAGCCCCGGCCCGGGCAAAGATACGCTATGGCGGCACATCAATCTATAATTCGAATCAGCCTTGACCTCCCATCCTCGAACTCATGCAACACGCTAGTATCGATTTCCTTACAGGGGTGACCATGACGACCAACGGCCTTTCGCAGAACGCAACTCTTGAAATCCTCCAGCCCCGAGCCGAATGGATCGTGCGACGCAAAGCCGAAGCCGAGCGTACTGGCGACCCCAATATGTCGCAGATGCACTTCGCCCGTCTCGGCCACATCACCGAAGAGATGGACTACGTCGCGCGCCGCGAAAGCATGGCCGCCGAGCTGGTCCGCGATGAGATCGCCGCCGGACGCCTCATCATCCCAGCGAACATCAACCACCCCGAGCTCGAGCCTATGGGCATCGGCATCGCCACTAGGTGCAAGGTCAACGCCAACATCGGCAACTCCGCCGTTACGTCAAACATGGACGAAGAGCTGCGCAAGCTGCACATGGCCATCCAGCACGGAGCCGACACCGTCATGGATCTCTCCACCGGCGGCAACATCCCCGAGATTCGCGACACTATTCTGCGCCATTCGCCCGTCCCAATCGGCACGGTGCCCATCTACGAGGCTCTCCAGCGGGTCAAGAAGCTCGAGGACCTGAACATCGACCTTTACCTCGAAGTGATCGAGGAGCAGGCTCAGCAGGGCGTCGATTACTTCACCGTCCATGCCGGCGTGCTCATCCAGTACGTCCCTATGGTGGCCAAACGCATCACCGGCATTGTGAGCCGCGGCGGAGCCATCCTAGCGCAGTGGATGACCCACCATCACAAGCAAAATTTCCTCTACGAGCACTTCGACCGCATCGTGAAGGTCATGGCCAAGTACGACGTCAGCTTCTCGCTCGGCGACGGACTCCGCCCGGGCTCCATCGCCGACGCCAGCGACGAAGCCCAGTTTGCCGAACTCAAGACTCTGGGCGACCTGACGTCGAAGGCCTGGGCAAGCGACGTTCAGGTCATGATCGAAGGCCCGGGCCATGTTCCGCTCGACAAGATCAAGGAACAGGTGGATAAGGAAGTGGAATACTGCTTCGGCGCGCCCTTCTACACGCTAGGCCCGCTGGTTACCGATATCGCACCCGGCTACGACCACATCACCTCAGCAATCGGCGCTGCCATGATCGGCTGGCACGGAGCCTCCATGCTCTGCTACGTCACGCCCAAAGAGCACCTCGGCCTGCCCAACGAGAAGGATGTGAAGGACGGCATGATCGCGTACAAA
>CAYVSQ010000064.1:0-6895 GCA_964453815.1 uncultured Acidobacteriaceae bacterium
CACCGCTGGACTTGCTCTGGCACGAAATGCCGAGCGCCAGAAAGAGGTTGCGCTGCGGCTGGCGTTGGGCGCGACGCGTCTGCGGCTGCTGCGTCAGTTGGTAACCGAGAGCCTGCTGCTTGCAGTGATGGGCGGAGCGGCAGGCATTCTGCTGGCGCTGGCCGGGATGAGTCTGCTAGTCGCGATTTTCCCGAACGACGTTGCGAATCGCCAGATTCCCAAAGTGACTACGATTCCCATCGATCACGGAGTTCTTCTGTTTTCGCTTGCGATCACCATGCTGTCGGGATTCATCTTCGGGGTTGTTCCTGCGCTCAAAGCGACACGGGCTGAAGCAAGTGATGCGATGAAAGAGTCGTCACGTGGGAGCACGGCGAGCCGCAGGTCGAATCGGTCACGCAGCGCGATTGTGGTGATTGAAGTAGCGTTGTCGCTGGTTCTACTAACGGCGGCGGGCTTGGTGGCTGCGAGTTTCGAACGCGTGGTTCACGCCAACCTGGGCTTCCAGCCGGATCACCTTCTCTCCATCCAGATCTTTACTCCGCTCAACAGGTATCCGCTCAAAGATAGAGGGAAAACGCGCGCCCTGGTTGACGAAGCCGTGAGAAGGATGAATGTGCTGCCCGGAGTAAAAAGCGCCGCGGCGACAAACTTCTTGCCCCTTACCGGTTTCTGGGGCACGACCGGTTTTCTACTTCCCGGGCAGGCGCAGGTGGCGAAGGGGCAGGCCCCCGAGGCCGACAATCGCGCAATGACTCCCAATTATCTGCGCACGATGGGCATTCCTCTGATTCGAGGGCGCGCCTTCACCGATGCGGATCGCGCCGGCGGCGCACAGGTGGCGATCGTGAACCAGACCTTCGCGCGCCACTATTTCAAAACTGGAGATCCCATCGGCCGGGCCCTCAATCTGGGCACGGGTGACAAGCCGGACTTGTGGCAGATTGTAGGCGTCGTTGGAGACGTGAAGGCTTTTGGTCAGGATCAGCCGACGCATGACGACATCTACCGGCCTTTCGATCAGGATCCATTCCCGATCATCGCATTTACGCTGCGCACGGAGACCGATCCGGCGGCAATGGTGAAGGCCGCCGAAGAGGCGCTGTGGAGTATTGATCCTGATCTGCCGGTCTTCCGCGCGATTCCGATGGATTCGCTCGCCTCGCAGACGGTGTCCCTGCGGCGTGCGAGTTCGGCGCTCTTTTCCGGCTTCGCGGTGTTGGCCCTGGCCCTCGCATGCATCGGCATTTATGGCGTAATGAGCTATACAGTCGCGCAGCGGACGCAAGAAATCGGCGTGCGTATGGCGCTGGGAGCGCAGCGCGCGGACGTGTTGCGGATGGTCACAGCCCTGGGACTCCGGCTGGCACTGATCGGCGTTGCGATCGGATTAGCAGGGGCGTTTGCGTCCACACGATTGCTGGCCAGCCTGCTTTACGAGGTCAGCGCGATCAACCCGTTGATTTTTTCTCTCGCAGTGATCGTTCTGATGGCGGTGGCGACTTTGGCCGCGTATCTACCTGCACAGCGAGCCGCTTCCATCGATCCCATGCGGGCGCTGCGGACGGAGTGAGTTTGACGACGAAGGGGATAGGATGCGCAAACTGAGGGCATTGTGGCTTCGACTAAGTGGCACCCGCCACTTTCAACAGGCTGAAGGAGAGCTCGCCGCCGAGCTCGAGAGCCATCTCGCCATGCACATCGAGGACGGCGTGCGCTCCGGCCTGAGCGAAGAAGAAGCGCGCCGACAAGCGATGATCAAACTGGGGGGCCTCGAACAAACCAAGGCGGCGTATCGCGAACGGCGCGGACTGCCCTTTCTTGAAACGCTGGCCCAGGATGTGCTCTATGGGTTGCGCGTTTTGCGAAAGAATCCCGGGTTTGCGCTCATCACCATCCTGACCCTCGCGCTGGGGATCGGCGCCAACACTGCCCTTTTCTCTATCGTGAATGGAGTGCTTCTTAACCCGCTGCCTTATCCGAAGCCCAGCGAACTGGTCACGGTACATGCCAGTAAGCCGAATTTTGATACCGGATCGGTTTCCTATCCCAACTTTCGCGATTGGCAGAGAGACAATCAAACGCTCGCCGCACTCGCTATCCATCGCATCTATAGCTTCGTTCTGACGGGAACGGGCGACGCGGAAAGCATTCCTTCGCAGTTTGTTTCTTCTGACTTTTTCCCCATGCTTGGTGTCAAGCCGGTATTGGGACGGCTTCTAGCGCCGGGTGAAGACGAAATCGGTCGCAACCCGGTGGTTTTGGTCAGCGCCGGCTTTTGGGCGCGAAAATTCGGGTCAAAACCCGACGTTCTTGGCAAAACCCTTACGCTTGATGGCCGCAATTTCACCATCGTTGGCGTGCTTCCCGCGGATTTCCATCTGTTGATCGGCAATTTTCGCGCCAGCGAGATCTATGCGCCTATCGGGCAGTGGGAAAACACGGCGCTCAAGGATCGAGCAGCCGGGCTGGGCATTCATGGAATCGCCCGCCTCAAGCCGGGCGTGACCATGGAGCAGGCGCAGGCGGATATGAACAATGTTTCCGATCGCCTCGCCGCAGCCTTCCCGCAGGAGGATCACGGCATTCGCGCCAAGCTCGTGCCGTTTCGTCAATCGATGGTTGGCGAAGTTCAACCTATCCTGCTCGCCCTGCTCGCCGCCGTCGGCTTTGTCCTGCTCATCGCCTGCGTCAACGTGGCGAATCTGCTCCTGGCCCGCTCCAATGCGCGAGCGCTGGAGTTCGCGGTGCGGATGGCCTTGGGCGCAGGACGTATGCGCATTATTCGCCAATTGCTGACTGAAAGCACGCTGCTCGCCTTGGCCGGAGGCGCGCTCGGCCTGCTGTTGGCCAGCTGGGGTACACGCGCCGCGCTCCAGCTGGTGCCCAGAACGCTGCCTCGCGCCTCGGAGATTCATCTCAGTGGGCCAGTCCTCGGCTTCACGCTCTTTCTCTCGCTCGCCGTTGGCATTCTTTTTGGTCTGCTCCCCGCACTCAGGATTTCCCACGGACAATTGCAGGGGACACTCAAAGAGGGCGGTCGCAGCGGCAGCGGAGCGCGTCACCGTACCCAGAGCGCCTTGGTGGTCGTTGAGATGGCTATGGCGCTCGTGCTGCTTACCGGCGCCGGCCTCATGATCCGCACTCTGGTTGCTTTGTCGAGGGTCGACACTGGATTTCAACCGCACGGTGTCTTTACCTACACCCTGGCCGCTCCCCCGTCTCTGATAGGAGCAGGCCCGGATGCCGTGCGCGCCTATGTGCGGGAAGTGGATCGAAGAATTGCGCAAATTCCGGGCGTGCAGGCAATGTCTCTCATGTGGGGCGCGTTTCCCTTGAACTACGATGACGAAGGGCTCTTCTGGCTCGAAGGAGAGCCAAAACCCGGCAGCCAGAATGACATGCATTGGGCAATCAAGTACATCGTGGAACCAGGCTACCTCAAAGCCATGGGCATTCCGCTGCTCCGTGGACGATTCTTGACCGAGATGGACGACCAGCATGCGCCTCGCGCCGTAGTTGTCGACGATGTCTTTGCGCAGAAATTCTTCGGCGTTGGGGACCCGCTGGGCAAACACATTCATCTCGATGACTTCGACGACATGGCGACGGTTGTGGGCGTCGTCGGGCACGTCAACCAATGGGGACTGGATAGCGACGCCACCTATCCGCTTCGTGCCGAGATCTACGAATCGTTCGCGCAATTGCCGCCGATGCAGGTAGCCCGCATTTCCAACGGCGTCGATGTTCTTATCCGCTCGACCGGCAAAGCCCTGGCGCCGTTCAGGAGCACCCAGCAGGCGATGGCGCAGATGAGCCGCGAAGAGGTGGTTTATGATCCGCGGTCGATGGACGAGATCATCACCAATTCGCTCGCCGCGCGTCGATTCTCGATGATCCTGCTGGCCGTCTTTGCCGGTCTCGCCCTGCTGCTGGCCAGTATCGGCATGTACGGAGTCATCTCCTATGTCGTCGGCCAGCGCACGCAGGAAATCGGCATCCGCATGGCGCTCGGCGCCGATCGCCGGAGCATCCTGCGCTGGGTGCTTGAGCAAGGTCTTCGCCTGGCCCTCTTCGGCGCGGGCGCGGGACTGATCGCCGCATTGGCATTGACCCAGACCATGGCGCACTGGTCATTGATCTATGGCGTCCGCGCCTATGATCCCTGGACGGTGGCTGGAGTGACTGCTCTGCTGATGGCCGTCGCGCTGATCGCATCGTATATTCCGGCTACACGCGCCACGCGCATCGATCCTATGCGCGCCCTGCGCAACGAGTGAGAAAAAAACGGGTGCCCGCCCACACCAAAATAGGGGGCACCCGGTCAAGCAAAGGGTCAAATGCCGCTATAACCGGTCACAAGCCCCTCCTACTGATGGTCCTCGGCATTTAGCTCGGCTGCGACCGGCGTCAAGGTGCCGAACAGGCCATCCGCGTAGCCATTGATGCCCGCTGCGAAGAACAGAGCCGGCCCGGCAGAAGGACTTGCCTGGTTGTTGCCCCGGTTGTCGAATTCGAGGCCCCACAGCCCCGAAATGACGATGGGACTGTCATCCGCATCGAGCAGGTTTCCAAGAAACCGCCCATCAGCAATGTTGAACGCGGCAATCGTTCCGCCGAACCTGTTACCGATCAAGAGATCGTGGCTGAAGAACCCAAAGTCCTGGGGGGCCAGCGCGACACCCCAAGGCGCTTTCAGCGTTCCGGGCACATGCTGAAGGCGTTGCACCAGTCTGCCGTGGGATGTGAAGACGTCGACAAATCCACACTCTTCGCCGCAATCATCGTCCGCGCCTGTTTTTTCGGGGTTCAGTTTGGCGTACGTCACAACTACATTTGCTCCAACAGATTGAACATTGTAGGGCGCAAATCCGCGGGGCAGCGCATCGTCGTCGAATAGTTCTTCCGATAAATGGACCCGTTTATAGTTCGTGTCGAATTTCTCGATTCGATTCTGCGAGAAGTTGGCAGCCAGCAGAAAATGATTTCCGCCGTCCTCGATCCACGTAAGACCCGTGAAATCCGCTCCTTTTTCCGTAACTTCGTTGACCGCCAATTGGAGAGGAGTCGTAGCAGGATTCCAAGCCGAGATCGTGCCTTCCTGGGTGGCAAAAATGAAAGCGGCGGGAGTCGGCGCCTTGCCGGGCACGTTCTTGATCATGAAATCGGTGGTGCCATTGAAGATGATCCCGGTGGGCGACGAAAGACCCTTGGCATTGGGAGCATTAGGAACCACAACCGGCGACGGTGGTGCAATGATTGCTCCGGTGCCGCTGTAGAGGGTAGAAGTGCCGGTTCCCGCGTTGTTCACCCACCAAGGACTGGAGGCGCTGCGGGCCAGTCCCCACGCGTTCTTGAGGCTTGGGTCCTGAACCGCTACAGGCTGTCCGTTGACGTTCGCGAGATCAGAAACCAGGTTGGTCTGCGTGTAATGTTGAGCGAATGTGGTAACCGGCACAAATGCCAAAGTGCATACCACGGCCACTGTCTTTAGTATTTTCGTTCGGTTTCTCATTTTCTTGGGATCTCCTCTTGAGGGGACTTCAGGTTTTAGCCGGAGCTTCCTGCGCGAGGTAGAAATTGAAGCGACAGGGGCGAGGCAAGCTCCGGCTATATTGCCGTGCGATCACGAAAATATGGGAAAGCAGCGACTACTGTTGTCAGGCAAATGTAAGAAGTTTGTCGCGGCGGGAGGGAACGTTGATGACATACACACCCGAGTTAACTTAGAGCTCTAAGTCGATGCATATAATTGAGCTTCTTCACCGCAGGAGTGACTTGTGGAAATCAAAGGCTCTGATCCTGTCCACTGGCCCGCTCTTCCCTGGCCGGAATGGGAAGCAACGGTATCGACCCTGCATATGTGGACGCAGATCGTCGGCAAGACCCGCCTCGCACTCAGCCCGCTCCAGGCGCACTGGTGGAACGTTCCTCTTTATGTAACGGCACGCGGTCTCAACACTGCGGCCATGCCGGTTCCGGACGGCGTGCTCGAGATAGAGTTCGATTTTGCGGATCATCAACTGCTGTTCCGAATGAGCTCCGGAGCCCGGCTCTCGGTCCCGCTGCGGCCACAGTCAGTGGCGGACTTCTACAGGGAATACCAGGACTGCCTGTCACAGCTTGGCGTATCTGTCAGGCTCAATCCGGTTCCTGTCGAGATCAAGGACCCAATTCCGTTTGCCAAGGACACGCAGCACGCCTCTTATGACACGGAATATGTACGGCGCTTCTGGCGCGTCCTTATGGATGCGACTACCCTCTTCCAACGTTTCTCGTCGGGCTTTCTGGGAAAGGTCAGTCCGGTGCATTTCTTCTGGGGCAGCTTCGATCTGGCGGTTACGCGCTTCTCCGGCCGTCGTGCACCGGAAAGGGAAGGTGCCGACGCGATCACACGCGAAGCCTATTCCCACGAGGTAGTCAGTGCTGGTTTCTGGCCAGGGAACGGCGGCTATGGCGAGGCGGCTTTCTATTGCTATGCAGCACCGTCTCCGGCCGGTTTGGAACGCATGAAAATCAGACCCGATGCGGCCGGATGGGATGCGGCGTTGGGCGAGTTCATCCTGAAGTACGACGCGCTTCGGCGCGAGCCTTCTCCGGACGAAGCACTGATGGAATTTCTCGACAGCACCTATAACGTGGCTGCGGATGCCGCGCAATGGGATCGTGCGTTGCTGGAGCGCTAACCTTCGCGCGTCTACTTTCCAGCGGATGCCGCATAAGCTTTTGCGATGCCCATCGCGAGTGCCCTTTGCGTGCTGCGCCCCCGCGAGAAAAGTTAGCTCGCAAATGGTCCCTGGGCTGCGACTGGGCGCGAGCTATTAAGGCGGCGGACAGCGTTACGGAAACGCGACGACGAGCCGGAGATGCTTTGAGATTCTCACAAAGGAACTCC
>CAYVSQ010000065.1:0-8824 GCA_964453815.1 uncultured Acidobacteriaceae bacterium
GGCTTCATGTTCTCGGCCAATTACATGTGGTCACACGAAATTGACGACGGCTCCGACGGCAGTGGCGATGGCGACTCGTTGGTTCCTCAAAATGTCGCCTGCCCGAGGTGTGAGCGCGCCAGCGGCTTCTGGGACGCTCGCAACGTCTTCAATGCCAACACCGTGTATCAGCTTCCTTTCGGGCTCGGCAAGCCCTTCCTGAGCCAGCCCGGAATCGTGAACGCCATCGTCAGTAACTGGGAATTCACTTCCACGGCGGTGGCGCGCACCGGATTCCCGGTAAATGTTCTGGTCAATCGTTCGGCCTCCCAAACGCCCGACGGCAACACCAACAATCAGCGTCCCAATCTCGTACCGGCAGTTTCGCTCACCCCGCCGGGGGGCAAAAGCATCGCCCAGTGGATCAATCCCGCCGCCTTCGTCACGCCGGCGAACGGCACATGGGGCGACTCACCGCGGAACGTGGCCCGTGGGCCGGGCGTATGGCAGATCGACATGGGAATGGCGAAACAGATTCCGATAACCGAACGGGTGGGGCTCCAGTTTCGTACTGAGGTATTCAACCTTTTCAATCATCCCCAGTATGGGTTGCCGAATGCAACCATCTTGGTTAACGGCTTCGGTAGCGTCACAAGTACCGTAAACACGACTACCCCGGTCAGCCCTGTGGGAGAGGGAACGCCACGCCAGTTCCAGTTCGCGCTGCATGTGCAGTTCTAGGCGGAAAGAAGAATCGGGATAAGGGCCTTTAAGTATGAAAAGACGATTGTTTCTCGGTCTGCTGTTGGCCGTTCTTATGGCCGCTCCCGGAATCTGCTCGCAACTAAACCCGGATTTCTCCGGGACATGGAAACAGAGCAATGAACGCTCTATACCCACGCGGAGGGCCAAGGTCATCCTGCACATCGACCACCGCGATCCAGAGTTGACTGTGGAGACTACCCTCCTCCGCGATTCCGCTGCGCCCCGGCACGCGGTGCAGCACTACACGACCGACGGCAAGGTGTCCATATCCACTGGGGCCGACGGAGATGAGTTCCATACATCCATTGTTTGGAACGGTCAGACCCTGATCTTCTCCGTTGAAGAACATGAGGATGGCCGCATCATTCTATTTAAAGAGACATGGACTCTGATTGAAAATGGCGCCGCGCTCCAGAGAGTCCGCGAGGGCGTGAACGCGTCTCCGGGCGGAGCCGGAAAACAAACACTCATCTATCTCCGGGAAGCCCCGCAAACCTGAGGGAACTGGAGCTTAAAGGCGCCATTGTGAGGTTTCGCTTGAGATTTTTATTCGAGGCTGGCTGATCATGAGAATTCTGGTCATCGAAGATGAAGCCAAGACTGCCAAGTTCTTAAAAAAAGGACTTGGGGAGGCAGGTTTCGTTGTCAATGTCGCCGACGATGGAGTGGATGGGTTACACCTGGCACAGGAGTTCGAATTCGATCTCATCATCCTCGACGTGATGCTCCCAGGGCTGGATGGCTGGCAGGTTCTTACCCGTCTGCGCCAGGAACACCAGCGCGCGCCGGTGCTGTTTCTGACCGCTCGCGATGCCGTACACGAGCGGGTGCGGGGGTTCGAACTGGGCGCGGATGACTATCTGGTAAAGCCGTTCGCGTTTTCCGAACTGCTGGCCCGCGTACGATCGCTGCTGCGCCGTGGTCCTCCGCGCGCTCAAGAGACGATTCGCCTGGCCGACCTTGAAATAGACGTGTTTCGCCAGCGCGCCACGCGTGCCGGTCAACGGTTGGAGCTGACTTCCAAAGAGTTTCTTCTTTTATCCCTGCTGGCGCGGCGCGCGGGCGAGGTGCTGTCGCGAACGCTGATCGCCGAAGCGGTCTGGGACATGAACTTCGACAGCGACACCAATGTCGTGGACGTCAACGTGCGAAGACTCCGCAGCAAGGTGGACGATCCTTTCCCACTCAAATTGATCCATACCGTTCGGGGCGCCGGCTATGTCATGGAATCCGAGTAGCAGCCCTGCGCCGGTATCCCGTTTGTGGCGAACTTTGGCCTTCAGGTTAACGGCCGGCTACGCACTTGCAGGCTTGTTTCTGGTGACTTTCGCCATAGTCAGTCTCTATTTAGTGCTGGTAAGCGAGCTGGAGAAAAGCACCGATTTGTTCCTCGCGGACAAAGTGCACGTGCTATGCACCATGTTGCGGGAGAGACCCGACGACCGCGACGCATTACGGGAGGAAGTCGAGTTGGAATCGGCTGCGCGGAAATACGAACGGTTTTATATTCGCCTGCTGGATGATCGAAACACATCACTGTTGATGACGCCAGGGATGGCGGATCAATTGGACTTGGCGCAATTAGCCAGTCAAACCCAAAGTCATCCTGGTCGCACCATTCAGATGAAGGGCAGGGACGGACAAGCCTTTCGCGTGACCAGCGTGTCGGCGCCCGTCGGTTCCCCTGCAGCTCAAACTGACACCCTCCAGATTGCGATTGATGTATCGCAAAAAGAGGCGTTGCTGGCACGCTATCGGTTTTGGTTCTGGGCGATACTGGTGGCCGCCTTCGTCATTTTCCCATTGGTCGGGTACAAGATAGCACGGCATGGCATTCGTCCGGTGGAGGAAATGGCAACAACTGCGCGCCACATCAGTTCGACGAACCTGCGGGAACGCATTCTTGCGGAAGGATATCCATTTGAGCTGGCGTCGCTGGCACGTACCTTCAACCAGATGTTGGACCGCCTGGAGGAGTCCTTCGAGCGCATTTCAAGGTTCTCTGCGGACATTGCGCACGACCTGCGCACGCCGGTGAATAATATTCGCGGCGAGGCGGAAGTTGCCTTGGTCCGCGCGCGAGGCGTAGGCGAATATCGCGATGTGATCGAGTCCTGCCTCGAAGAAGCCGTGCGACTATCGGATCTCATCGGCGATCTGCTCTTCCTGGCGCGTGCGGAGAGCCCATTGTCCCATTTGCGCCGCGAGCGGGTGAACGTGGGCGAATTGCTGGGCGGAGTACGGGAATATTACGAAGCCTCGGCTGCGGACGGTGAGGTCTCACTCACACTCACCACCACTGTCGCCGGCGAACCGGTCATTGCCGAGCTGGACCGCACGCTCTTGCAGAGGGCAGTGGGCAACCTCGTCTCAAATGCCTTGGCACACACGCCGCCCGGCGGCGCAGTCGTGCTGGGCACGAATGTGGATTTCTCCACGATTCGCATCGAAGTCTCCGATACAGGCGTCGGCATTCCAGCAGAAGCCCTGCCCAGGGTTTTTGACCGCTTCTTCCGCGTCGATTCGTCGCGTTCCCAGAGTTCGGGGGGCACCGGTCTGGGCCTGGCTATAGTCAGGAGCATTGCGCTGCTTCACGGCGGCAATGTGGAGATTTCGAGCCAACCCGGACAGGGTACCCGGGTCACGCTCCACATGCCGGTCTCGAGCGCAGCTGATTAAGGAAAATCGGCAGGCGATCTGTTCTTTGCGTTGTCGCGGGACGAACCGGGGCAGTAATGTTTACGCCAGTGGGTTCAGGTCGGTCGTGACTTTGCGTTTGAGGCGTAAAAAAGACCCTCTCCCCGGTCATCGGGGAGAGGGCAATTGCAATCGGAAGGTGTGTTTTACTCGTCCCCGTCGTCAGCGTCGGTGGGTGCCGGGTTCTTGAAATCGCTCGGCGGGCGAACCGTTTTCTCGCCGGGGTAGGGCCGCTTAAACCCGGTGGACATGTACCAGTCGTAATGGTTGACCGTATCTGGGTCTTCGGCGTCGGGCTTGGTTAGTTTGCCGGCGAAGACCTGCGTCTTCTTCTGGAGCCAAGCGGCCCTCAGCGCCTTGACCGCAGGAGTCTCCGCTGCACTTGCTGTGGTGGTTGTAACACCCTGGTCCAGCGAGACCTGGTTCTTCACGTGCGTCCACGGCTTGAAGTTCTCCTCGGGCGGTGCGCCCTCGACGAAAGCCGTCCTCATCGGCGACGCTACGAGGTCGAACTGATTCATCGGCGGCAGACCGAGGATTTGTTCGATCGTCCGAGTTATGTTGACCTGCGAGTACCAGGTGTGGTCGGCGGCCCCATTCTGCCTGGCGTATGGACTGATGACATAGCCGGGGCTGCGATGACCATCGATGTGGTCGACGCCGTTCTGGGCGTCGTCTTCCGACAGGAAAATCGCGGACGAGGACCACACGTTGCTGTGGCTGATGTAGTCGATAATGCGACCGATGGCCAGGTCGTTATCGGCCTGTTCGGCGTCCGGGGTCGGCGGCCCGCCGGTGTGGTCGTCCATTACCCACAGGATGCTCAATGCGGGCACCGTACCGGCCTTGAGGTCACTGTTGAAGTCCTGCAGCCAAAGATCGACACGGAATTGGTCGGGGATACCCAGATCGAACTGCGGGAAGTTCTTGATAAGGTGGTCGTACACGGCCGGAACAGAGGACTGTGCCTGGACAGTGTTTTGATAGTAGAGCGTCTTCTCGAGCCCAGCTTCAAACTTCTTCGAGTCGTTGTAGAACTGGCTCCAGCTCGGTTCGGCGGTTGACCCGTTTGGCTGCAGGAAGGTATCGTTCTCGACGTATTCGCCGTAGATCTTCACAGGCAGACCAGCGGCGGCAGCTTCCGAGAACAGGAAGCCCTTGTTCTGATAGGCCAGTGCATCTCCGCCGTTCCCGCCTGGATAGCTGCGGACCCAGTCAGGCGACTGGATGTCGTCGGCGTAGGGCGCCATGCCTTCGATGAGCCACTGGTGACCGTCGGCTGACTGGCGGCTCGGGTTGTAGTAATTGTCGAGGAGCGGGAAGCGCTTCACCAGCGCGTGCACATTCGGCGTGTCCTTACCGCCGAACACCGCCAGCGAGGGGTCGCCATCGCCGGCGGCCACGTCGCCCAGGATCTGATCATAGGTGCGGTTTTCACGGACAATCAAAAACACGTGCTTGATCAGCGACGGATCGCCGATCTTTGCTGGGATTGCCACCGGATTGGCATATGGGTTGCCACCGGAGGCAGACTTGATGTTTTCGGTCAGATCCCAGTGGTTGTTCACGAAGACCTGCTTGGTCATCGTGGCCAAGGTCCTACCGTTCGGCACGGGAACGATGCTGACGGTGCCATTGTCCTGGTGGGTATTGTAGCTACTGACGCCGAAGTCGGTCTCGAACGAATTACGTGCACCAATACCCTTGTCGTTGGCGACGAGGAGTACATTATCGGCCTCGTCCAATACGACCGACGCGGGCGCATAGGCCACTGGGATCATGCCCATGACCGGATTCTTCACGCCCTTGTTGATGTCGACCACCGCGATCGCGTTGGCATTGTAAAGGGCGACGTAGGCAACGCCTTTCTTGGCGTCGACGGCGATCGAGTTCGGCGCAGCGCCATAGGCAGATTCGCCTGCGCCGGGCACTCCTATCGGCAGCCCAAGGTCAATCGTCCAATCCACCTCGTTCTTATTCGTGTCAATGACTGAGATGCTGTCGCTATAAGTATTGGCGACTAACAGGAACTGTCCATAGAGGGCTAACCCGGTCGGATGCAGACCTGTCGAAATGGTATGGGTGACTTTCAACGAGGGCAGATCCACCACGGAAACGGTACCGGTGATCGCGGCGCCAACCACCTGATCGGCGACGATTTCAGTGCCTGCGGAGTTGATCTGGAAATCTGCTTCCGTAGCGGCCCGGCCACCCTCGTTACTGACGTAGGCGGTTCTGCCGTTGATTACGATGCTGTGCGGCGCGTTGCCAACGCGGATCTGCAGAGCCTGCTTCGGTATCGTCGCGCCGATGTCGATCCTGGCCAGCGTATCGTTCTGGTTCAGCAGGGCATAGGCGTTCCTGCCATCCTCCGTGATTGCGATACCGCCGGGATAAGAAGTGCTCGAAGTATAGAAACTGCCACAGGGGTTGGCATAAGCGGCCGGAGGACTGTTCGGAAAGCAGGTGATGAAGGAATTATTCGGCGGTACGCTGACTTGGACTTCGTCTTCCAGCAAGCCATGTGAATCGACCATGGCGATGGTGACAAAGCTGCTGTCCTGGCTGAACATTAGGCGCTTGCCGTCCGCCGTATAGGCTATGCCGCTAAAGCTGCCGTTCGGATACTTTCCGAACGGGAGGTAGTTCTGCAGGACCTCGCCGGTGCGGGTGTCGAACACCTCGACGGCTCCGTTACCATCGGACGTCGACGTTCCCATGGTGAGGACGGCGGCGGTGTGGGTTTTAACATTGGGGTTCAGCGCGATGGCCTTCGCGCGGACCCGGATGCCGAGGTCGACTTGCTTGCCGGCTGGGGTGATGATCTGGCCGCTGCTGACGACCCACGAGCCGTTCTGCTGTGGGCCGGTGACGTAGGTCGGGAACTCCTTGGACTGGCCAGCGAGCCCTGGAACAATCAGCCCTGTCGCCAGCAGGCCGGCGAGCGGACTTAGGCGGCTGATCCGAGACTTATTTCTCGAATCATTCCGAGAGTTTTTTCGAGACGCTTTTCGTGACATGTACCGTTCTCCTCTTTGATTTTGATCACGGATTTTTTCATCACGTACCCGGAATCGGACGTGTGTCATTGCGGTGAACATACGACCGGGCACCCTGCACATTGGCGGTCAACAATCCTGGACGACCTGTAACGGGCTTACGACGATCAGCGCCGAGGAAACTGCGCTTCGAAATGAGAGTAAGAACGCGTGCCGCACAACGGGGTGACGGCTAGATTACAGTTTTGTCACCCATGCTCGTGAGACAGCTATGCTCGCGGATTGTTACGCACGCAGCACCACGTTAAGCAGAGTCTGTTTCGTGGAGGTCGTCGACGAGCGCTCGCAGCGGCCCCAGCCAGGGTTCGTAGCGTCGCCAGCGCCCGACAGAGGTGCGAAAGATCGGCTGTCGGGCCTGCCATTTGCTGGGAGTATTCACAGCCCGCGGATTGCATTCGGGGCGCAAGCACGCGTCGTGCCACGCGAGGCCGCAGGCCGCGATGATCCGCGGGATCAGTGGTTCGGGCTCTCGGGTCAGCTCCTCGTAATCGACCTCGATGAAACGATCCGTCGGCAGCACGCTCCGCCAATGGTCAACGAGCCGCTGGTAGCCGTGGAAATACGCGACCAGTTCGTCGCCTCCAGTCGGAAACGTGAGGCTCGGACGGAAATGAGTTTGATGGATCGAAAGCGCCGTATCGACTGCAGCGCGGCGGCAATGGATGATGGTCGCGCGCGGGAATGCCATGTGGATCAAGCCGGCCCAGAGAAAGTTGAACGGCATCTTGTCAGTCACTCGCGACGCCTTCGGTGCGATCGCGCACAGCGTGTCGAGATAATCTACCGCTGCCTGGGCCAGGAACGGCGTGTCGATCCCCGGCGCGCCGGAGCCGTGCCACGCCGCCCCGCGCTGGTTCCAGAAATGCAGCTCGCCGCCGGCCCCGGCTTCGGGATGAATGGAGACGATCTGCTCGACGAGAGTTGTGCCCGACCGCGGCATGCCGATGATCAGCACCGGCGTCGTATCGCCGCTGCCGAGTTCGGGCGCCCGCGCGATCAATTCGGGTGTGAAGCGGGCAATCAGCCGATCGATCTCAATGGGGAACGCGGCTGGGTCGAACGACGCAAAGCCCCGGCGCACAGCGTCTGCGGCGTCGAAATGCTGCATGGCCAGGGCGTAGTCGCCAAGATCCTCCGCCGCCTTGCCGATCGCGAGGTGAAGCCGCAGGAGTTGCGCCGCATCCAGCCCCGGCGTGGCCAGAGAGCCTTCCATCCGTTCAAGCAGGCCGTCGTCATCGCTCGTGACCGGGCGACAGCGAACCAACTCGTAGTAGCTTCCCGCCAACAGCGGCGCGATCTCGATCGCACGTTGGAAGCATTCGCGGGCCTGGTCGAAACGGCCGAACTCAGTGAGCAGATTGCCCAGTAGATCATGCGCCATGGCGTTCCTCGGATCGAGCGCAAGCGTGCGCCGCAACACCTGTTCGGCTTCCTGATTGCGATCCTCGGTCAGTAGCGCCCGCGCCATGCCAAGGCGGCCGAAGCTGCTCTTACCTCCGGTCGCCGCCGCGCGGCGGAAACAGCCGATCGCCTCATCGCGATGGCCCAGTGTGTAGACCAAGGCGCCGGCCCGGAACCACGCCTCGGTCAGGGATGGGTGCAGCTTCGTAGCGCGGTCGTATGCAACGATTGCCCCGCCGATGTCGCCCATCTTCTCCAGGGCGATTCCCAGGCGGAAATATGCATCGGTGTAGCGCGGGTTGCTGGCTACGGCCAACTGCAACGCCGTGATCGCATCCGTTACGCGGCCGACCTCCAGGCAGGCGAGGCCGAGGTCGTGCTGGACGATGGGATTGAACGGCTCCAGCCGCGCAGCATCGCGCAACGGCGTGATCGCATCGGCTGGTCGTCTGGCCTTAAGCAACCTGGTGGCCAACGCAAGCAGAGGCGCCACCTGCTGCTGCGCGGCTTGGTTTGGAGACTGGGACATGGCGCGAGCCTGATGATGAAGTTGTAGCGATCGGAACCGCCAGGGCAAATTGTTACCCGACCATGATCTGCTAACCAGGAGAATTTTGCGATAGGCCATTCTGCCCGCGATCGACCGGGCGGCCGTCAGCGGCCCTTCAGGCTGATATCCAATTTCGAACGGATGCTTCAGCTGCTCGAGATGGCTTACGAAGTGGTTTCAACGAATAGACCACGCCAGCCAGATAGAAAACTGGCAATCAAAAAACTTCTCCAATGATGATCGAATGCGGCGACCGATCCCGCATATCAGATTGAGCACGAAGACGACGTATTCGGGCCGGATCTCTGGAGGAGAGATGCCATGGGTTTCGCACTGCACACAAGCAATGCTGTCAACGAGGAACGAGCCGGCC
>CAYVSQ010000066.1:0-6663 GCA_964453815.1 uncultured Acidobacteriaceae bacterium
GAAGCTGAGTTCGGGCTGCGTCGGGTACTGAGTGTATTCTTCTGCAAACTGATGCTGCAGGTTTACGCCCAACGACAGGGTGTGATTGCCGACAGTCTTAGTGAAGGTGTCGTAGAGCCCGTACGTGGTTCGGAGTTCCTGCGATGGCTCAGTCCAGCCGCTACCAAACCCTCCACTCACTGAGAAGCCCTCGATATAACATTGGCCCGGCAATTCATTGACGTTGATGAAGTTCGACAGACAGAGATCCTTGCCGCTAGCATCGGTCACTGCCGCAGAGCTGTGGGCGGACATCTGTGTCCAGAAAGCGGAGAGGACGTTGACTGTCGTCGGGTTGATCATCCAGGTATGCGTGGCTGCTTCGTTGTAGTAAGACATGCGTTCACCCATGACCATTGACCAGGGGTTCAGGTTGAGCACGGAAAGCATGTTGCCTGGAATGTCGCCGGAGGGCTGCGTCAGGTGGTCAATGAAGCTGCGAAACGAGACGCGCTGAGTGTTCGAGATCGTGTAATCGAGCTTTCCGGTAACCTCATCGAGCTTGTTGATCGTGGGAGCCCCGGCATAGTTAACTCCGCCATTGGCGGACTGGCCGAGAGGTAGCGCGGCCTTGTCAAAGGCCACCGCAGCCTTGTCGAGAAGATTAGGATTTATCTGGTTTGCCTTGCCCCCTACGGTGGCGAAGCCGTAGGCCGGGTTGAGATTCGTCACACCTGGTGTTGTAGCCAAGCCGCTGAAGTCGCCGTTTAGCATAGCCGTGGTGGGCGTGTATACGTAATTCGCCGTGGACGAGCTGGACGAGCGCGTGCCCTGATAGCTGGCGAAGAAGAAGAGCTTATTTCTAAGGATAGGGCCGCCGACGTGAGCGCCGAACTGGTTGCGCTTCAGCGGATCGACGGTGTGTGAAAACCAGTTGCTCGCGTTCAGATCCTGATTGCGCAGGAACTCAAATACACCGCCATGAAAATTGTTGGTGCCGCCTTTCGTCTCGATGCTTACGACTGCGCCGGGAGCAAAGCCGTAGTGGGCATCAAAGTTGTTGGTGATCACACGGAACTCCTGCGTAGCGTCGGCGTTCGGAAAAGGCGCGGTGAGCAACAAGTAGTTGTCCATGTTGGGTACGCCATCCAGCAGGTAATACGTGCTGCCCTGGCGTCCACCGTTGGCGGAGCCGCCAGTCTCGCTTGGAAAAGAGAAGCCGGCCTGCAATGCGCCGTTGGAGTTCAGAACATTGGTCACGCCGGGAGCGAGGAAGACCAGGCTGGAGGCATCGCGGCCATTGAGTGGCAGTTGCGTAACGGCATACTCATTTACGACTGTGCTGAGTTCGGCTGAAGTGGTGTTGATCAACTCGGAGTTTGCCGTAACCCTTACGGTCTCCTGAACGCTTCCTGGATGCAAGACGATGTTTTGTGTCGCCGCCTGGTTCACGGTCAGGACCAGGCCCTCCTGAACATATTTCTCAAATCCCTGCCGTCCTACAGAAACAATGTATTGCCCCGGAGGCAACGGGCTCAGCCTATATATACCTTCTGCATTTGTGAGCACGCTTTGAATTAGATTCGTGTTGATGTTTTGTACGGAGACCTTAGCTCCGGCCACCGTCCCTCCCTGGATATCGGTCACCTGTCCCGTCAAACCTGCGCTGGTGCTTTGACTAAAGGCCCTGGTCCCCACAATAACGATCATTGCGAAGACACAATAAAGTACCGCTTTACTCATCATCTGTTTCATGCACTGTCCTCTCAAATTCATGCAAGACCGCGAAGCATATTTCTTCCGGAGGCATACGGTCACAGCTATTCCCGCCCGCAATTCCTGGGTTAGCCGTCTGCCGCCTGTTTTTGTATCGTTGTGAACCCTACGCCTCAGTATCTATGGTTGAGAACATACGAAAGTATGTTCATATCGCTTTTCTTTGCAAGTTACTAACCCCTTGCTTATTGACACTGACAGGCGGCAGAATCCAAGAATGCGTTCTCTCCCGTGCCGGCTCGCCGCACTTGCGCTGCTGGTCTTCGGCTGGCGCGCCGTAGCATCCGTTCCGACTGATCTTTTATCTGGCTATACGACCCAGCAGTGGCAAGGGTCGGATGGTCTGCCCGAACAGACTGTGCAGGCATTCGCACAGAACACCGACGGATATTTATGGATTGGCACCAGCGGCGGTCTCCTGCGCTTCGATGGCGCGCACTTCACGAAATACAGCCGCGAGAATACCCCCGCTTTCCTTGAGAATAGTGTCTTCTGCCTCACCGAGGGCAAGGACGGGACGCTCTGGATAGGAACCGAAGGCGGAGGTCTCTTACGATTTTCCGATGGCGTCTTCCGGCTATATTCCACCAACGATGGTCTATCGGACGGCTTCGTCCGCAGTGTGATGGAGGATCGAAGCGGAGCCATCTGGATCGGTACCGACAATGGTCTCTTTCAACTCCCGAACTCCCGTGCCGATCGCGTAATCCGCGTCGACGGCACCACAGATTTTCCGCCGATAGCAGTCCATGCCTTACTTCAGGATCGCTCCGGGAGAATCTGGGTGGGCGGCTCCCGGCTTATCAGTCTGGGCACTGAGCCGGGCGCCGGGCCGCGGGAGTACAAGCTGCCGGGGCACTATAGCGAGAATCGAGTAAAGTCGATCCTTCAGGCAACCGACGGAACCGTGTGGGTCGGGACAGTCTCCGGCTTGCAGGAACTTCGCCCCGGATCGCCAGCCTTCGCCAATCTGCCAGGAATTCACGGAACGGTCCGTGTCCTCCGCCAGACTTTGGATGGAACCCTCTGGATCGGCACTATCGGCCGAGGAGCATTTACCTACCGGAGCGGGATTCTAACGAGAGTAGCGCCGTATCAACCACTTCCCAGCAGCACAGTGCTCTCGATTCTCGAGGACACAACGAAAAACGTTTGGCTTGGCACGGAGGCAGGCATGGTGCGCCTGAGCCGGACGCCCGTGTCTCTGATCCCGCTGCCGGACGCCTCCGATTTTGAAACCATCTCTGCCGACAACGATGGCAGTCTGTGGATCGCCTCCACAAAGCTTTTCCATTTGCAGCATGGCGTTGCAACCCCATTCACCTTCCCCCAACTGCACGGAGCGCGGGTCCGCAACGTCTTCCGCGATCGCAATGGCTCGCTGTGGATCGGCACCGATGGGAGCGGCCTGTTCCACCTCACCAGCGGCGCAACAGAGCAGTACACAACTGCGAATGGCATGACCAACAACTTTGTGCGGGCAATCATGCAGGCCAGCAACGGTGATATCTGGATTGCAACCGATGAGGGTTGCAACCGGCTCGCGCATGGAACGCTGCGAAACTTCAGGGTTAGCGATGGACTATCCTACTTCAGCGTCCGCACTATCGTTGAAGGGACCGATGGCGATATCTGGATCGGCACGGATCGCGGACTAAGCCATCTCCATCAGGATGCGTTCCAGCATGACATCGCCACTGAAGCTCTGCGGAACGAAAAGGTCTGGTCGATCCACTCCAGTCGGGATGGAGACGTATGGTTTGGGACCCGCAACAGCGGTCTCTACCGTTTCGCCAAGGGAAAGATATATCACTTCACGCAGGATGAGGGACTGGCTGCGAACAGCATCTATTCCATACTTGAGGACACCCATCGGCGCCTCTGGATCGGCAGCCCGGATGGCGTCTCACTGCTCGATCGGAGCGAGTTCGATGGAGACCGGGATTATGCGGAACGGCATCTCTCGCAGCGTTTCTACAGTCGCTCGAATGCTGGAGATATCGCTCCACTTTACGGAGGAACCCAGCCCGCGGCAGCGATGACGGAAAGTGGGGACGTATGGTTCCCGACCAACAAAGGCCCCATTCGCATCGTCGACAATGGCAGCAGCGCGCCAATCCCGACCAGACTGGTGATAGATCAGGTCGTCGTAGATGGCAGAGAATTGCTCCCGCGATCACAACTGCATCTGCCATCCGGCAACGCCAATCTTGAGATCTCTTATGCTCCCATCCTGCTCAGCTCACAGGCAGGCTTGCGCTTCATGTACAAGCTGGAGGGATTCGATCGCGACTGGCTGTATGCGTCCTCCCGCCGGGTCGCGTACTACACCAACCTCCCTGCCGGAACGTATACCTTTCGCGCACGGGCGCTTTCTCCCTCCAATCCGACGGCGATATTGGAGGCCACCCTCGCCGTGGTCAAGCAGCCATTCTTCTATCGCACACCCTGGTTTTTCGGTCTCTGTCTGCTAACTGCCGCACTCGCAGTCTGGGGCGCTCATCTGGCCAGGGTTCGGCGTATGAACACCGCATTCCGCGCTGTCCTGGAAGAGCGCGCACGCCTTGCCCGCGAGATGCACGATACTCTCATCCAGGGCTGCGCCAGCGTCTCCGTTCTGCTGGAGGCATGCTCCAGCGGCGAGACCTCGGACAGCACTGAGCAGCATGAGCTAATCGACTATGCCCGCACTCAACTCGCCGCCTCCATTGATGAGGCGAGGCAGGCCGTCTGGAATCTCCGCGCCGAGCGCAGCGATGATCTTGGAACGGAGATCAGAAAGCTAGCAGAGCGTATATCCCGAGAGTCGAATGTTACGGTCGCCTGCCATATCGAAGGCACAACGTTCCCCTTGAGGGCCTCTGCACTCCATGAGCTCTTGATGATCAGCCGCGAGGCACTCTATAACGCGGCCCTGCACGCGACTCCAACGGAGTTGAGCCTGAAAGTGATCTATAGTTCCCGGGAGATTGCGCTCGAGGTGCATGATAATGGTTGCGGCTTCGATCAAAATCATGTCAATGGCGGCCACTATGGTCTGGTCGGAATCAAGGAGCGTGTTCGCCAGCTTGGCGGCACTTTGCAGGTTAGGAGCATGGTGACAAAGGGAACAGACATCTGTGTGGTAATACCAAAGAGTGCAGCCGACGCCCTCGAAATGGCGGCCTTATGACGGAAGCGACAGGAAAGGTCAGGCTCCTTCTCGTAGAGGATCACCCCATTATGCGGATCGGCATCGCGGCGCTCGTTAGCACCTATCCTAACCTCGAAGTGGTTGCGCAGGCAGGTTCCGGCGAGGAGGCAATCCAGTTGCACCGGCAGCATGAGCCCGACGTTACCCTCGTCGATCTGCGCCTGCCTGAGATCAGCGGAGTCGAAACCATCCGCAGCATCCGCAAGCGCAACCCGGCCAGCCGTTTCATCGTGTTGACCACCTACGAGGGTGATGAAGACATCCATCAGGCGCTCCAGGCCGGCGCCAGCGGCTACGTTATCAAAGGCATGCCGCATCAGACGCTGGTCGATGCAATCCTGAAGGTTCACGCCGGTGGCCGGTTCCTGCCGCCCACGGTAAAGCGACTTCTCGCGTCGCGCACTCCGAGCAGCGAGCTCAGCAGCCGCGAACGCGATGTGCTCTTACGCATCGCGCAAGGAAAGAGCAATAAGGAGATCGCGTTCGAACTCGGCCTCGCCGAGATCACCGTGAAGTGCCGCGTCAGCGTCATCCTGACTCGGCTCAACGTGAACGATCGTACGCAAGCCGTAGTGACTGCGCTGCAGCGCGGTTTGCTGCGCCTGCAATAAAGGAAGGATCGGTAGAGATTGCTGCTGTTGAACAGCACGCACTATTTTGCGGAGGGCTGATTGCGTGCGGTTATTTCATAGTGGCCGGGACTGGCGAGTTCAACGACTCGTACTGGTTCTCGCGGTCCTTTCGTGAGGCAGGTTGCGCAGCGGGAGAGTCTGCCGTTGACATAGACCTCGGCGTTGGGGTTCGGTGGTGTGAAACTAACCACGGCTTTGTTGACGCCCGGCGGAAGGTCGAGGATGATTCCCCTCTTCTTGTCGACATTGATTTTGATGAGGCCGTGTGGGGTGGGCACTGTGCCGTATGCCCAGGCTAGGTCGAGCAGATCGGGGTGAATATCTACGGTGCCATAGCCGGGTTCGAGTGGGGTGACGCCGAGGATGTTTTCCGTCAGCCAGGTGGTGGGTCCGGCAGACCAGCCATGCGCGAGGGAGACGAAGTAGCCTGAGGTGCCGTCGGCCTGCAGGGAGAGATGTGGGTTGGACTTTGGCCAGCGGAGATCGTAGCTCTCCCAAAAAGAGGTTGCGCCTTCGGCCAACATTCCTCCCCAGTATTGGCGTATCCAATCGAGGGCTTCACGGCGGTGGCCAAGCGAGGCCATGGCATCCAGCAGGTAGGCGTTGAAGTAGGGAGTGACGATTTGGTCGGTAGGGCTGTTCTGCTTAACGTGGGAGAGGACGTTGCTCCAGATTACGGTGTCCTTGGAGTCGGCTACCGTGAGGGTCGCGAGCGAGTTGACTTGCCAGGTTGTGCCATACGTTCCTGTGTCGGGATCGCGAAAAGCAGTTTGGGCTGCGGCGATGGACTTGCGGGCCCGAGCTTCGTACTTCCCGTTGTTGGCCGTGTCGCCCAGATAGGTGAAGATGCGGGCAGCGGCGGTGTAGGCCCGGATGTACTGGAGTTCGGTGCCGATGCGCGCCTCGGGAGTGTCGGCGTGAAGACCCGGCGCCCAGTCTACAAAGAGCCATGCGCGTCCGTCGTTGGCTACGAGACCGGAGGAGTCGAGAGTCGTAGCCATGCCTGCGAGGATACGGAGGAGGTCGGCGCGCCGAGAGGCGAGAAAGGCCTTGTCTCCGGTATGGAGATAGAAATTGTAGAGG
>CAYVSQ010000067.1:0-11813 GCA_964453815.1 uncultured Acidobacteriaceae bacterium
AGAATGTCGGGATGGTCGACGTTGAGGATCACCATCTTGGCGGCGCGTCGAGTCTTGCCACCGGATTTGATAACGCCAGCAAAGGCGTCGAATCCGCGCATGAAGCTGAGCGGGCCGGAGGCAGTGCCTCCGCCAGAGAGCTGTTCCATAGAACCACGAAGAGTGGACAAGTTGGTGCCCGTGCCCGATCCCCACTTGAAGAGCATGCCTTCGGTCTTGGCCAAGGTCAGAATAGAATCGAGCGAGTCGTCGACGGCATTGATGAAGCAGGCGGAGCACTGAGGCGTGCGGTAGCCGGTGACGGAGAACTCGACGGCGCAGGTATGCGCGTTCCAATGCCAGTTCTGGGCGTCGGACTCAGGCTCGAGGCGGTCGCAACCCACGTTGAACCATACAGGCGAGTTGAAGGCGACCTTCTGCGTGACGAGCAGGTGAACAAGCTCGTCGTGAAAAATGGCTGCATCTTCCGGGGTGGCGAAGTATCCTCCGGCCAGCCCCCAGTCACGGACGGTCTCGACGACGCGGGCGATGAGCTGGCGAACGCCGGTCTCTCGCTGCGGCGTATCGAGCTGACCGTGCAGGTACTTGCTGGCAACGATGTTGGTCGCAGTCATAGACCAGTCGATGGGGACCTCGACGTCCTTCTGCTCGAAGATGGCCTTGCCGGTGACGTCGGTGATGAGGGCGCTGCGTCGCTCCCACTGAACCTCGTCATAAGGCGAGACAGTGGGTTTCGAGAAAAAGCGCTCGAAACGCAGAGCTGCCTGGGTAGAGGTCCTTGCAGCGATCGGGGAGGCGGTGGTAACGGATTTCTTGGTGGCCTCGGCCATGGTGCTCCTTCTCGGGGGGTACTACGAATTGGGATGCCCGCGCGTAGCGGGTTGTGTCTCGGCCTGAGCGGCGAAAAAAATCGGGCCGTTGCCGCCATAAATCTTCAAAAAACAGAGGCCGCGGGAGTTATCTTCCAGTCAACGTGGGACTTGCGGGCTGAGGGCTGGAAATCGTGCGTTTGTCCCGTGAACCTGCGGTAAATTTTAAGGCCGCAAGTGGGAAAGTACCTCTGTTAATAGTGGGTGTCAAGCCATAACCACAACATCTTGTATTTTAGATTCAAATTGGTAACCCAGTGCTTCAATTTTGGGACATTGCCTGTGGAGAATCTCTAGCGCCCGCGCTAGCTGCGGGTGGAAGGGTTTCGGGAGGCGTCATTTCTACCAACCATAGACGGGACCAGGAGAGCTCGGCGAAACCACTGGCACTCTTCGCAGGCTACGCGTCCGAAAGAGTAGGTACAAGGCGCAGAAACGGTGCAAAGCTGTGGAGGGGTGTGGGAGATGTGGAGAATCGGCCATTCGCCATGGCGGCCGGGCCTGATCACAAGCCTTGCTTCGGAAGATTCAGTCCAGGTAGGCGCTGGTCTTAAGTTGCCAGGGAACATCCCGCCGGATCAATACGATGTTTTCGCCGGAGACATACGTGTTGAAGTCCAGGCCGGAAAGTGCGCGAAACATCGCTTGGGTCGTTCCGGGGCGATCCTTGTCTGCACACTCCACGATGATGACCTTCACCCTGTGGATCCAGGATTCGTAGTTCCTTGAAAAAACTTCGTATTCGGCTCCCTCGATGTCGAGCTTCAGAATATCGATTTCCGTGAGGCTCCTGTCATGGATGAGGGGTAAAGCCAGGATCGCGTCGACGGAGGTGGCCTCTACGTTCCCGGTTCCAGAGGGAACTTTAGTTACCGAGAAACCCTCGTTCGAGCTGCTGGCAATGAGATTGAGCGTGCATTCATGAGACCACAAACCTTTCGGGATGGCGACGGTATTCGGATCCGCCTCCACGTTTTTCTTCAAGACGTGGAAATTTCCTGGATGCGGTTCGAGCGCGATGATAGTTGCCTCCGGATGAAAGTGGCGAAACCGAATGGTCTCATCGCCGATGTTTGCCCCGGCATCCACGATCAAGTGAACGCGCTGAAGGGGGGTATCCACGATCTGGTACCCCGGAATGAAGAAGTGAGCCATAACGCCTTTGTCGGCCACGCCGCGAAGATGGATATCCCTCTTCAGACGGGTTACATGGAGGACAGAATCGTCGCTGTGCACGCGGAAGAGAACCACGGCAAACAGCTTCACGGCGTTTACGATGCCAAGGTTTTCGGCCGCGATAAAGAATCGCTCGAAATAAGCCACTGCACGGCCTGCAAGTCGCATCGTTTGTATCCTCCTCGAATTCCACAGGCATGGTGTGGCTTATTATCATTGCAAAAGGCCTAAACCTCCCAATTTCACTATATATCTCACCGGTCTTGCGCTGCTTTGCGCGCCTGCGGCGTGGGAAGTCACAGGCCTTATCCAGCCGACGTCAATGCGTAACCTTTACTGATACATATTGTACCCGGTCGTGTCGGACAAGCCTTCCTTCCGGAAGGAGAGACGAAGCGAGGATAAAGCGACGAAATCTCGCGGGAATTTGCGCCGCGGGCTAACCGTGTGAATTGCTGCGCCTTCCGGCAGACTCCAGAATCTAAGTCGCAGTGAGGGAATATCTTCCCCAGGGGTGATCTCTTGTCTCATACTGCAGAAGAAGTTGAGCGGTTGAAACATGCGCCTGCCGTGCCGGGCGTGATCGAAGAGATTCTGGAGCGCTGGAGTCCGCGGGCTTTTTCCCACAGGGCCGTGGCCGGAGAGGATCTCAAGAAGATTTTCGAGGCCGCACGCTGGGCTGCATCTTCCTACAACGAGCAGCCGTGGCGCTTTCTGGTGGGCCATCGGGGCAGCGAAACCTACAAGAAGATTTTCGACAGCTTGGTGGAGTTCAACCAGGGATGGGCGAAGAGCGCTCCCGTCCTGATCCTGTCGGCAGCCAGTAAACACTTCGCGCATAATAAGGCGCCGAATCAATACGCGATTCACGACACGGGTGCCGCGACCGCATACCTGGTGCTACAGGCGACCGCACTCGGGCTGCATGCACATTCCATGGCAGGTTTCGATCACGACAAGGCGCGCGCGGCCTTTGGCATTCCTAACGAATACCACGTTGGCGCGGTCACAGCGCTCGGCCACCTCGGAGACGTGGATGCGTTGCCCGAAGGGCTTCGCGAACAGGACGTATCTTCACGGCAACGGAAGCCCTTGAACGAGATTGTCTTCGCGGAGTGGGGTCAACCGGCAAAGCTCTAAACCTGGAGGGGGCAGGTGCCATTTGAGCACCTACCCCCTACCACGGACCACGGGTCTGGTGTTCACTTCGGGGATTCTCCCGACAAGGTTCTCATCTTTATTAATGAAGTGTTGACGATTCCGGCCCTTACTCTTCCTTTGGGCATGCGCCGCGTTCTTCTCTTTCTCAATCCGATCCTTATGGAACGCCACGACCGGCGGGCAACGGTTGATCGCGTGGCCGAGCTGCTGCGAAGTTCGGGATGCGAGGTCGAGATGCAGGACAGCCTCTCAGCGCACTCAGCAGGCGAACAAGCGCAGGACGCGGTGTCGAGCGGCTTCGATACGATCTTCGTCTGCGGTGGCGATGGAACGATTTTCCAGGTGATTCAGGGGATGGCCGGGTCGGAGGCAGCGCTCGGCGTGATTCCGTTTGGCACCGGCAACGTACTGGCGCAGAATCTGCGCCTGCCCCGCGATCCGATGGCCGCAGCGCGCGCGCAGATGCATGCCCCGGCGATTTCCATTCCGCTTGGCAAAATCGTTTGTAAGACTCCGGGCCATGCCAAAGACAAAAACTGGTACTTCACGATCGCAGCGGGCATGGGTGTACACGCGGCGCTGATGAATCTGGCCCCGACTGGAACGGGTAAGCGAGTGGGCGGTCCGTTGGCCTATTACGCCAGCGGCATACGTCTGTTGATTCAACATCCGATCGAGCCCTTCGATTTCGAAGTGACCACAACCGACGGCGAAGTACGCCGCTTTCGCGCCAACGAAGCAATCGCCCTGAGGGTGCCGGCGGTTAACCTGTGGCAGGCTGGCGGCGATCTGCTGAAGCCGGAACTACGCGTGGCAAGCGTTCGCGAGACGACTCGCGCGGGATTGGTGCATGCCAGCTTTCACGCCCTGGTGACACGCAAGAGCAACGGACATTCGGGTCTTCCTTATGCTCAGTTTGACGACGCTAGCATGGTGGTGTGCAAGCCGTTACCGGACTACGATTATCAAACGCCTTTGTTAGTCGAGGCGGATGGCGAAGTCATTGGTCTGGAGCGCGCGATCATTACGGTTGCGCAGAGGCGGCTGCGCCTGCTCTGGCCGGGAAGCGCAATTCGTGACAGTAATTGACCCTTTATATCTTTAGGTATCGTTTCGTGACTAAAAATCCTTTGTAGTCGTGAGATCTTATTCCCTCATATTGCGAGGCTAGAGAACAATCATAACTGTCATTGTTTCTTTTCCAGTCGCGCCTGCGCAACATCAGCGTCGAAGACGCCTGTCTCGACCATATTGCCGTGCTTCATCTGAACGAAGATGCGATAGGTTCCCGCGTTAGGAAATCCGTAGGGGAAGCGGACGCTGTTCGACGCAGTGCCTTGGCTCATGTCCATTCCAGGCATGCTTTTCATGTCAGCCTGTGAAGATGGCTGCGCCCCCTGCATCTGGTCGTTCTGTGCCTGCGCGATTATCAGGGCAGCCATAGAAGCGGTTCCGGAAGGATGGACATGAGCAAAGACGCTTCCGTCTGTTTTGACGAAAGCTGCGTGGCCGGGCATGCCCATATAGAGCGCCATATCGTTCGCCGGATTGCCATCCGGATCAAGAAGTTCGAAGGTGAAATCGTACGGCGACTTTGCAACCAGGGTATCTGGGCGCTTCCAGACCATGGTGTAGCCGTCGGGAAGCTTGTAGATTGGGCTAGTCTGCGCGGCATCGCCTCCGTACTTGAGAGCGACGGAGGTGCCTTCGGCGTCGTCGCCATCGAGGGTGCGACCAGAGATAAATGGAAGCCTGATGGAGGAGACGACGGTTTCGGGGAATCCCGTGGCATGGACGACGTCGGCATAGAGACGATAGTCTCCCGCGGGCATGATCGGAAGAGCAAGCTGAAAGTCGCCCGTGCCGACAGGCTCAGGGTGCAGGTGAAAGACAACATCCATGGCCGGCCGGCGCAGCATGTAGAGATGCATGAGGTGATTGTGGTCGGGAATGAAGTCGTCGAGCCTGCGCTGCTTGATCCAGCCAGGATCGGAGAGCCTGAGGTCGAGGATGTTGCCGGGTTGCAGGCGCGCCTGCATTTCGAGCGGCTTATAAATGTAACCGGCGTAGTCTGCGGCGCTTGAGCCCCACCACTTGTTTCCGAGGATAATGGCGGCGAACAACACAACAAATGTGACCGCCATGGCGATATAGGCGCGACGGCGGCGAGCGGGCGGCACTTCCGCGCCGGGTGGGAGCTGCGCCTCGCGCGCGGCGGCTCCGACGATGCCCACCAAGCCCGCGAAAAGAACAATGCCGAGGAAGGCCAGCGTAAAGCCGAGGCCGGGTTGCATTTTGCGTGTACCTAGGGCGGTGGCGGGTACGGGGACGGAGAAGACTCCCTGCCCTTGATTGCCGGAAACGGTAAAGCGGATCTGCCAGGAATCAGTGGCCATGATCCAGAGATGGCCAGTAAAGTACAGGGTATCGACGGCAGATTTCTGCATGGCGTCCGGCACCGGCGGATGCTTCGATGCTTCTCCGGTAAGCGGGATGGGCGTGATGTCGATGCGGTCGATGCCGGGAGTCTGCGAGCGGACTTCGATCTCCGCAACTCCGGGGATGACGAGCGGTGGTCGCACGACAATGGACAGCTTATAGGGGCCGGCATTGCCGTCGACGTAGACATCCGGGCTACCGACGTGGGCCCGCGCGGGCAGCGTGGCGAGCGTCAGTACGATCGCTGCGAGAATCACCAGTACGAAAAAACGAGGTTTAGACATCATCGCTGGATTTTTTTCATCCAGCGGCCGAGCGCTAGACCCAACCAGGTAATGATGGCGGCATAGAGCATGGCCATGAAGAGGCCTCGCCAGAGGATAAGGCCATGTTCCGGATGAAGAAACTGGCGCTGGACATCCACAGACGTTGAGGGCATGTTGAAGTCATGATAGGCAGTGCCGAAGAAGCGGTTCTCTGCGGCTTTGCTCATGAGAAAGTTGGCGAAGGGCCATTGGACGGCCACCAGCGGCAGGACAAATACAGGACCGGCGAGGAGCGCGGTGAGCCACGGCTTCCAGTCTTTCGCGTATGTAAGAAGCAGATCGATGGCGATCGCGGGAACAATCAGCAACAGGGGAAACTTGGGCGGAATGAACTGCGCGACATGCTGAAAGACCGGCCCCAATTTGGGCTCAGCGGGGAAGAGCGGAAGGATGAGAATAAGCCCGCAGACGAAGACTGTATAGATGGCGCTTATCCATGTTGCGGCCCAGCGATTTCGCGAGGCGACGTGAATCGCCGCAAAGTAAAGCGGCGTGCCCAGCGTGACGGCTATGTAGGCGCTGGCGCTGTGCAGGTAGACGTCCCAGGTGTATTCCATGCGGAAGAACATGGAGAGCACAAGCAGTAGGCCAGAGAGATAGATCATGAGCCATTGCAGATGCCGGAACTGTACGCTTTCCGGACCGCTAGCCGCCTCGGCACGGTTCATTGCGGCGACGATAAGGAAGAGCGCGCCCAGGCAGACGGCCCAGATGCCAAGCATGAGCACGGTGTGAGGTGGCGATACGATCTTGACGTCAAGACCGTAGGCGTTGTGCCACCAGTTGTCGAAGGGCGCCGAGGTGAGCATGGCGACGCCTCCCCAGGCAGCAAGAAAGGCGCCGAGGGGGCCTCGGAGGCCGAAGATGCGGACGGAGGAGGCCACCATCTGCGGTGACCGTTGGAAGGTAGTGGAAAGAATCAGATAACCGGCGCAGATACCGGCGAGGACTCCGCAGAGGTAGATCGCAAGGTGGGCCGGCGTCCAGAAGCTATCGCGGCCGATGGAGCGATGCCAGGAGACGTCCCAGTGTGCGCCGATGGTGACGGAGGTGACGGCGAGAGCGGCGCACCACAGATACCACGGAATGCGCCCGCTGGTTCCAGTGGGGCTTGCTGTGGTGAGGGTTGCCATGGATTTCCAGCCTCAGGTTATAGAGAATAGAATACAGCCTTCGGCTAAGGCGATTATGATGTTCGTGCGTTCCCAAGGAGGATTTGTGCGCAGGTTGATTGCATTGCTTTGGTGTGCCGGTGCGGCTTCAGCGTGGGGCCAGGCTGGATTGCCAACGAAGTGGGAAGAGCTAACCGGGCCTGACTTTATCGCGGCCATTCACCAGGCGCAGGGCGTTTGTGTGCTGCCCTTCGGGATTATTGAAAAGCATGGCCCACATCTGCCCCTGGGCACGGACCTGATTAACGTGCGTTATGCGGTTGAGCATGGCGCGCAACAAGAGTACGCGGTAATCTTTCCACCGTACTACTTTGGGCAAATCGCGGAGGCGCGGCAGCAGCCAGGAACAGTTTCTTACAGCATGCACATGCAGCTTGATCTGCTGCAGGAGACCACCGATGAGATGGCGCGGAACGGGTGCAAAAAGGTCGTGATTGTAAATGGGCATGGCGGCAACGAAAGCCTGCTTCCCTTCTTTGCTCAGTCACAGTTACAAACTCCGCACGATTATGTCGTCTATGTCTACCGCTGGTCGCCCGGGAACCCGCCGGGGCGTCCCCCGCTGCATTCGAAGAATGACATGCACGCCGGTGAGTCGGAGACTGCTCACACAATGGCGTCGCGGCCCGATCTGGTACATCTGGATCGCGCGAACCAGGAATCAGGCGAAGACCAGGCGAGGCAGCATTTACCTCCCGGGGTCTATACAGGCATCTGGTGGTACGCGCGGTTTCCCAATCACTACTCAGGCGACGGGAGCACCGCTACGAAGGAATTGGGTGAGTTTGATATGAAGGCCTGGGCGGATGGGATCGCCAACGTGATTCGTGCGGTGAGGGCAGATCAGACGAGCCAGGAATTGCAGAACCAGTTTTTCCATGATGCCCAGCATCCGCTGGAGACAAAGCAGTGAGTAGCGTGCTTTTACGAGGCCTGGAACGCCGTCACTCATCCTCTTCAAGAGACAGAAGACCGTTGTTAAGGAACTCCTCGATTTGCTTGTTGATCTCGGGCGAGCTGGCGTCGTTAATAATCCAAATTTTTCCTCTGGCCGAGCCGATCAATCTCCGCGTCGGCTTGGTCGGGACTGGCACCATCTTGACCACCGCCTGGCCTTCGCGCGCAATGATCACTTCTTCTCCATGCTCGGCCAGTTCGATCAGCTTGGAGAGACGGGTCTCGACGTGATGGATATTGACTTCCATGCCGGAAAGATTAGCGAAATGGGGTCAGCTTAGGCAAGCCTTACGGCGGTCCGGTACCACCGCGCCCACAAGATTCCTCGCACTATTCCATGGCATAACTGGTACTTTTGCAGCTGATCCGGCTGCACTGCAAATCGAAACTGAGCCAACTCGCAGTGCAGCCACGCATGCGTGCATCGAGTGCTATATTGGCGTACATCCCTATGCTGGCGTCTCTGCTCGAGACGCAAGAAGGCTATGGCCGAGAGATCTGCCAAGTCTGCATAAGTCGTTGTGGCGCCGGAAGATTATGAATTCAATCTTTGTTAGCTCGACGGTCTTCGCATTCGTCTTCGCGGGAGCACTTGCGGGCATGGCTCTCCGCCGGGCTCTGCCTGATGATCATCTGGGATCGGACGCAAAAGACGTTCTCAAGTTGGCGATAGGGCTCGTCGCGACGATGGCCGCACTGGTCCTCGGAATGCTAGTCTCTACAGCTAAGTCCTCCTACGATACTCGAAAAAGCGAAGTCGCCGAGATGTCTTCCAGGATTGTCGCCATCGATCAATTGTTGGCAAACTACGGGCCGGAGACCAGGGAAACCCGCGCCGACTTGCGCGACCTTGTGGTTGTTGGTCTGGACCGCATCTGGCCGGGAGAGGCATCTCGACAAGTCGATCTTAGGCCGAAGGAGAGCGCCCAAGGTTTTTACAGAGGGTTGCAGGCCCTGACGCCGAAGAATGACTCACAGGGCGCCGCCAAGGCCGAGGTCATCTCCATGGCCGCTAATTTGCGGCAGACGCGCTGGCGCATGTTCATCGAGGCGGAGCAAACCACCATGTCAATTCCCCTGCTGGTGGTCCTGGTCGCATGGCTGGTGGCCATCTTCGTCGGCTTTGGTCTTTTCGCTCCACCTAATCCCACTGTTATCGTGGCGCTGGTGATCTGCGCATTGGCGGTTTCTGCTGCAATCTTCATCATCATGGAAATGTATACTCCGTTCAGCGGAGTACTCAAGATTTCCTCGACGCCGATTCGCGAAGCCTTGAACCAGATAGGACACTGAAATCGGTCGGGAATCAGCTTGTTAGGTCCTGCATCTTCGCAGCCAAAAACCAACTGACAGGCGCGCAAAAAGGCCAAGAGGGAGGCTTCCTCACAACTCTCCAGGCAAAGATCGTCTCGTATATGCGCCAGAAATTTGTCAGTTTGTGAATCCGCTTCAAGCAGCAGAGCTGCGATCTTGCGGCTTCAAGTCCGGAGAAACCCTCAGCGGGGCACCTGATCCGAATGCGTTCGGGGCGGGTTCAGAATCCGGCTCGGTCGTGATTTCTGCATAAATGGCAAGACGTTGAAGCAGTTCCGCAGCCTGGCTGGCCGCTGGAGTGTCAGCCAGATCCAGGTCATAAGCGAGCTTGAGGAGATCGCGGAGGCCAACGAAGTCTCGCGTTGCAACTCGTCTGCGTAGAGCGACGTTGAGCAGGAATCCTGCGAGGGCCTCGGCTTCCGGCTCAGCAAGTTGGCGGAATTCGTCTTGCCAGTGCGGGCGTTTGCCATCGGCATCTAGAAGCTTCAGGATGTGCTTTGCACGGCCACGACTTGTGTCTGTTGCCGGGACGGATGCGGGCGGCGCGAATCCTGGCTGTAGCGAAGCAGCGCAGACGAGTCCCATGACGTAAGCGGTGTGGTATGCGGTCGCGACCAAATACTGCCTGCGCTCCATACCCTCTCGCACTTTGATCTCGCTGATGCGGGTGCTGGGAGTTGGCAGAAAGCCGGCTTTGTCTTCAACGTGCGCGAGCACACGGAAGGCAAACGACGAGGCCGCGCTCCACACTTTGCCGGTAAGCGGCCAGCTAAGCAGCACCTCTCCACTGAGGTCGTAATCCTGCTCATCAAGACAGTGGGCAAGCAGCGCTTCCGCTTCAGTAAGGATGATCGACCGGCGGCGCGGCGGGAGCGCCGGGATGAGATTGAAGTCGGTGACATACATCAGCGCGTGCGTAAAGGCGTAGATGTCATCGCGGGTGCACGCGAGCAGGTCCATTGGCTGGCCGGGGGCCGCCCGGCGTGCGCTTGGCGGGCAGGCCAGGCGGCGGCCTGGCTTCGGCTGATACCAGCCGGTAGCGACCCACTCTTGTTCAAGGACGCGATGCGGCACGCGCTCACGCCCGCATCGTGCCTGCGATTCGAGGCTGGCGCGCAAAAGTTTGTCGAACTGGTAGTCGTGATAATCCAGCCGACTGAGACAGACGTGAGGCAGAGCATAATCCAATGCGACGGCGGGTTCGAGGCAAATCCCAAGCAGCGCGCGGTCGCTGCGCGCATGCGGGATGAGGAGCTCGGCGACATGGCGGATGCGCGTCTCGACTTCCGGATGCGCCATAGCCGGGGAGGCGGCGACCAGCAGCACGGCAGTCTCCGAAATGATTTTTTCGGGGCGAATGTTCCTCGATGGATCCTGGGGATCGGTATATCCCTCAGCCGCGAGCTGCTCAACGGCGATCCGCGCAATATCGAGAGCATGGCAAAGACGACGGATGAGATCGCGCTCGTCCCACTTACCGCATTCGGTCTGCAAAGAAGCCGGTATCATGTCGCTCCGCTATGTCCCCGATATTTCCTGGTTGTAATCGACCGCCGCTAGCGAAGTTCTTCCGCGCTTGCAGCAAGTTCGCCAAGATTCTCAACCGGATTACCCGGATTGAGTATCCTGTAGCAGTGAAAGAAGATGCGGTTGGTGCCGCAGAAAAAATCCCCGGGCTCTTCGGCGAGTGAGAGCGAGGGGCCGACCTCGGCGATGACCCGACCGACGGCATTAAAGTCGACGGCTTTTGATTCCAGCAGCTGTTTCACGATTTGTCTGTGTTGATCAGAGTTGCCCATGTGAGTCTCCTATAGCGAGACAGCGAGTGAGGGTCTCGTGTCTTATTGCCTCGTTTGCAGGAATAGTGCGGGCGGCGCGGATTTCGTTTCACGCGAGCTTCAATCGATTCCGGTTCGTCACTTCGCGAAGGATGGGCCCCCGGTCCATTTACCAGACTATCTTTGCTGAATATTGGTGCAGCAGCCTGTCGGAGAAGAGGATAGCGAGATCTTCTTCCAACACCTGGGCGACGAGCGGCCGGTCGAAAGGATCGCGGCGATGTGAGGAAGCGCTTCGAGGCAAACGATGTGTCCGATACGGATGGGCAGCAATGCGCCCCTCTTCGCTTCAGAACCTCTTGCTGCGGTATGAGTGTAGGATTTCCATTGGCGGAAACGATTGGAAGAAAAGCGAAAAGCCCCAGCACGAACGCTGGGGCTTTCGGTGTGCCCGTCCGGCCAGGACTGGGGTCCCCGACGAGCCTATAGGTTTGTCGGGGTGGTAGGACCGCTGCCTATTCTGACGCGGCCATCTCTTCGGCTTCGCCTTCCTGGCGCATCAGTTCGAGTTCGCGCTCGGCTTCCTCGTAGGCCTGGCTTACTTCCTGCTGGACGCGCTGA
>CAYVSQ010000068.1:0-6730 GCA_964453815.1 uncultured Acidobacteriaceae bacterium
GCCGTTCTCATCGAAGAGTTCTTCGGGACGGTAACGCCGCATCCAGTCTTCGAGAAGTTGCAGGTTCTTGTCGTTGGTGGCGGGATCGAGAATCGGCACCTGATGCGCGCGCCACGAGCCCTCCACGCGATGTCCGTCCACTTCCTTCGGGCCGGTCCAACCCTTCGGCGTTCGCATCACGATCATCGGCCAGCTCGGGCGCGTCAGATCGCCTGTCTCCCGCGCCTTCTTCTGGATCGCTCGAATTTCGTCGTACACCACATCCAGCAGCCCCGCCATCTCTTGGTGCATCGTATCGGGGTCGCTGCCCGTGATGAAAAACGGTTTATATCCATAGCCGCGAAAGAGCGCTTCCAACTCACCCTGGGGAATGCGCGCCAGAATCGTAGGATTCGCAATCTTGAATCCGTTGAGATGAAGGATGGGGAGCACTGCGCCATCCGTCACTGGATTCAGCCACTTGTTCGAGTGCCAGCTCGTTGCCAGCGCGCCGGTTTCCGCTTCCCCGTCGCCCACAATGCACGCCACAATCAGGTTTGGATTGTCATACGCAGCACCATAAGCATGCAGCAGGGAATAGCCCAGCTCCCCGCCTTCGTGGATCGAACCGGGTGTCTCCGGGGCAACGTGGCTGGGAATGCCGTAAGGCCACGAAAACTGCCGGAAGAGCCGCCGTATACCGTCCCGATCCCGCTCAATGTTGGGATAGACCTCCGTGTACGACCCTTCGAGATAGGTATTGGCCACAATCCCCGGACCGCCATGCCCCGGCCCGATGATGTACATCATGTTTAAGTTATGTTCGCAGATCAGCCGGTTTAGGTGCACATACAAGAAATTCAGTCCAGGTGTCGTGCCCCAGTGGCCGAGCAGCCGCGGCTTGACATCGTCCAGTGTCAACGGCCGCTCCAGCAGTGGATTGTCCTTCAGATAAATCTGGCCGACGGAGAGATAGTTTGCCGCGCGCCAGTATGCATCCATCTTGCGCAACACATTGGCGGAGAGAGGCTGCACTGCCGGACCAGCCTGCTTTGCTTTAGCCATGGGAGGAGGCTCCTTGGTGATCGTGAATGAAATGAATCGTCTTGCTGTGGATAGTCCAACTTACAACTTTGCCACGAAGCAGTCGACGGTTTGTGAACAAACGGCAAAAAACTGCACTGGAGGATCGAATGTCGCGTCAAGCAGGAACATACACCGCAAAGCCCCGGGGAGGCGCGGGAAACTCTGCGTTCCCCTCATCGTCGGTGGTTCTTTCCGTGGGAAGTGCCTGGTCATGGCCGTCCCATGCCGCTGGTACAAACTTCTGATTCTTCCACTGCGTCTGCACCGACGTACCGCTCCATTGATTTCCCAGGTTATTCAGCACAAATATCAACCCCGCCTGCTTTTCAAATCCTGTCCGCTGCATCACGTACAGATCGGGATCGGCGTGTAATATCTCCATCGCTCCGCCGGCAAACTTGTGATGCACCTCGATCAGCGCATCGATGCCGTTGCGAGTCCCCGGCCGCGCCAGTTCAAAATTGAAGTAATCCAGCCAGAAAATTGAAGGATAGCCCTCATGCGTCAGAATGTAGCCATAAGCCATCATCTTGTCATTGGCAATCGTTGCTCCGTCATGTTGTGTGTCGTGGTTATCGATGAAGGTGACCGCGTGCGCCGGACGCTTCGCCACGACGACGCCATCTTCGGTGAGCTTCCGCAGATCGTAGTTCAGCGTGTCGCACATATCTTTCAACCGAAAGCGAAGAGGGAAGTCGAATGCGGCTATCTGATTGTCGGAAAAACTGTTCACCTTGGTGAGCCACTCATCGATGCCCTCATTGTCTTCCCAATACTCGCCCACCGTGAACGGAGTAATATCCTTTCCGTCGCGCTGATAGCGGTACTTTGCAATCGTCCCTACCATCCAGGGGCCATAGCCCTTGACGAAGTCGAAGCGGAAGCCATCAAAGCCGATTTCCTCGATCAGCATCTGCGCATACTCCATCATGCTGGTGTAAACCAACGGATTGCGGTGACACAGATGCGGAAAGCCGGCGAAGAGTTCGCCTTCCAACGTTACCTCATAGCGGCTTGGATGGAAGCTGTTCCAGTCTCGCGGAAAACGTCCGCTCTTTGGTTTGAATCTCGTCCAGCGCATTTCTCCATCCAGAGGATTTTTCTCCTCTTCATCCGCGCCGGAGTTGTGGTTGATGACTACATCCGCATACACATCTATTTCGTGCTCATGAGCCTTGGCGATCAGCGCTTCGAGCTCTGCTTTGTTGCCGAAGTAAGTTTTTACGCCGCCTTTCTGGTCATAATCGCCAAGATCGAAATAGTCATAAGGGTCATAGCCCATGGACGTTACACTTGCGGCCTTCGATACGGGCGGCAGCCAGAGGGAATTGAACCCCGCCTTCTTCAGGGCCTCAATCTGTTCACTGACCAGATTCCACCATTCTCCAACTCGGTTCTCCTTGGACGGTGAATCCCAATAAAAAGCCTGAAGCATCACACTCATCTTTCACTCCCTCTTTCCTCTGCTCGATTGTTCGCGGCTTCTCACGTGGAAAGCGCAACCCAATTGCGCCCGAGTATGATGCCGGCATTGCTCTTTGTGTTGCACGATGACGCCAACCGTTGCCTCCCATGGTGTCGAGATGCAGTCAAAATCGCCCCCGGTATACCATGAGGCGTGCGCCTTCCGGTCAACCCGCCGCTGCTGCCCATGCTCGCAAAGAGAATCGATGAACTGCCCCCCCCAGATGCGTCCGGCGACACATGGATCATCGAGCCAAAGTGGGATGGCTTTCGCGCGCTCGTCTTTCGCGACGAAGACGAAATACTCATCCAAAGCCGCGACGAAAAATCCCTCAATCGCTATTTCCCGGAGCTCATCGACCCTTTGATCCATCAGCTGCCCCGCCAATGCGTGCTTGACGGCGAAGTCGTTATCTCAAGAAATGGCGCTCTCGATTTCGAAGCCCTTCAGCTTCGCATTCATCCCGCCGCATCGAGAGTCAAACTGCTCGCGCAGCAGACTCCGGCCTCGATCGTGTTTTTTGATCTGCTTGCGGAGGGCGATCACGATCTCCGCACTGAACCTTTTCACCACCGTCGCGAGCGCCTGGAAAAACTGCTGGCGTCCGCCACGCCGCCTGTCCACCTCACGCCAGCGACACGGGAGCGAAGCGTCGCATCCGACTGGTTTCGCCGCTTTGAAGGCGCGGGCTTCGATGGAATCATCGTCAAGCCAGTTTCCGGTATCTATGAGTCCGACAAACGCACCATGTTCAAGGTGAAGCACGAACGCGATTGCGATTGCGTCGTCGCCGGCTTCCGCTGGTACAAAGACAGCGACAATATAGCTGTCGGATCCCTCCTGCTTGGCCTCTTCGACGAATCCGGATCGCTGCAACACGTCGGGGTCTGCGCCAGCTTCACAAAAGAGAAACGTCGCGAACTGTTCGAATTTCTTACGCCCTTCCGCAAGAACGCCCTCGCCAATCATCCCTGGAAATCCTGGGCGAGTATGGATGAGAGCACCGGCGGCCATCGCATGCCGGGCGGCCAAAGCCGATGGAGCCAGGGGAAAGATCTCTCATGGGAGCCCCTGCGTCCTGAGCTTGTCGTCGAAGTGGCTTACGAGCACATGCAGGGCCGTCGCTTCCGGCATATGGCGCACTTCCGCCGATGGCGCGCCGACAAGAGACCTGAAGATTGCACCTACGCGCAGCTTGAAACGGTGCCTCCTCAGGAACTGAAAGAGATTTTCTCGAGCGGGCGCTGATGAACCCGTATCACCGCCCTGCGTAGTACGCGCGCGTAGGATCGTCATCCGGATCTGGCGTTTCCTGCACGGGCCGCAACTCCTCAGGAACGTGGCGCAGGTTCACCCGAATCCGAGTCCAGAGAGACGACCTGCCGCGCATCCTGTCGACCAATACATCGTCGACTGCCAGGTATCCGGCCGCCTCAGGATATCTCCGCCTCCATCGCTCCAGGCCCGCCATAGCTGCATCTTCGCTCGGCGAATTGGCAATTACCAGAAGCGGCATTTTTATTCGCGGCTTCTTCGCAGCGGACGTCTTCCCCCCCATTTTCTCAGCTCCCGTTTTCTTCTCCGCCGCTTTCGCGCGCGACGGAGCAACTCGTGGCTGTTCGCCTTCCATCTTGCGAAAATGTGGCGGCCACGGAGCATCGCCGAGTCCCGCTGCCTCGTCTCGCGCCGCAAGCTCCAGCAGCCATGCGAGCGAGCCCGGAGTCCTCTCAATCTCGCTGTGAGGATCGCCGATCTCGGCAAAGCGTTTCGGCATCGTGAGTACGGTAAATTCCGCTGGATCGCAACTCGGCACTTCATCCCAGCGCAGCGGCGCCGACACACGCGCGTCGCGCAGAGGCCGCACCGAATACGCCGACGCGGTGGTGCGATCTTTCGCATTTTGGTTGTAGTCGAGAAACACGCCGTGCCTCTCTTCCTTCCACCACTTCGAGCTGGCCAGGGCAGGTACTCGCCGCTCCACTTCGCGTGACAAAGCCAGCGCAGCGCGCCGTATCTGAGTAAAGCTCCATCGTGGCTCGATGCGCACAATCACGTGCATGCCGCGCGACCCGCTGGTCTTGGGCCAGCCGCGAAGCCCGGCTTCCTCGAGCACAGACTTCACCTCAAGAGCGACGGTGCGCACCTCGGTCCATCCAATGCCCGGCCCCGGATCGAGATCGATGCGCAGCTCGTCAGGATGGTCCAGATTGCTCGACCGCACCGGGTGCGGATGCAACTCAATGCATCCCAGGTTCACGATCCACGCCAGCCCCGCAGCATCGTCGACAACAACCTCCTCCGCAGTGCGACCCGACGGAAACGACAGCGTGACTGTTCGCAACCATGAAGGATGATCCGCCGGCGCGCGCTTCTGGTAAAAGGCCTCGCTCTCCGCGCCGTTCACGAATCGCTTGAGCACCAGCGGACGGTCTCGAATCCCGGCCAGAGCCCCCGGCGCAATCGAAAGGTAATACTGCACCAGCTCGAGCTTCGTCAGCTTAGTCTCTCTCGTGAAGTAAGGTTTGTCCGGATGCGTTACCCGTACCTCGCGCCCCTCGACAGACAGGACTGTGGCTGCTTGGCTGGTCACGCCACCAGACTACACTGGCCTTTATCGGCCCTCTCGCTGCGGTAAACTACCAGAGGTGCGAAAGCAGCCTCAAGTGGCCCTGTAGCTCAGGTGGATAGAGCGACGGTTTCCTAAACCGCAGGTCGGAAGTTCGAATCTTCCCAGGGTCACCATAAAATCAATCACTTAACAAACTTAAACCCTCCACAAAATTACCGTAGTGTCAGTAGTGGTGTCAGTTATGTTAGACTGCCGCCTTAAGGCACTTATGGCACAAAAGAAAACTCCAGCCAAGGTAAGAGGCGTGTACGAGAGGGACCGAGGTAGCGGCGTCTGGTGGATTCGATTCGCGGAGGATGGGAAGGTCCGCCGCGAAAAGGTTGGTCGACGTTCCGACGCGGTCGCACTTTACCAGAAGCGTAAGGCGGATGTTCGCGCAGGCATCAAGCTACCCAGCATCTTGCGGCAACGGCCCGTCAGCATCTCCGATCTTGGAGAGGAGGCGAAGAAGTGGTACAAAGACCACGGCAAGAGGGATCTTCGAACCTTCATCGGTCGGATGGACCTGATCATAAAGGAATTGGGCGGTCGCCCGGCAGACTCCGTAAAGCCTAAGGAAATCGACGACTGGCTAAGTGGTCATCTGGAGTGGAGTCCAGCTACCAAGAATAGATACAAGACCGTCCTGAGTAAGGCATATCAACTGGGGCTTAGCGGGGACAGAGTCAGCCGGAATCCTGTCCGCTCAGTTGAGCGCAGAAATGAAGGGGATGGTCGTATACGCTATCTGCGACCTGACGAAGAAGTGAGGCTCAAGGCGGCAATTGCACGTCGCTATCCTGGTCACATGCCAGCGTTGGTCTTTGCCCTGCACACGGGTCTGCGAAAGTCGGAACAATTCGGATTGAGATGGTGTGATGTTGATATGAACCGAAGAGTGATCATTGTTCCTCACCCGAAAAACAATCGATCGCGAGAGATCACAATGAATGAAACGTGCTTCGCGGTTGTCGAAAACCTTTACAAGAATCGTCCCGACGATGATCGTGTGTTTCGGTCAGATCGGTACAAGAAGCGGCCGATCGCTGACATCAAGAAGGCATTCGAAAACGCGTTAAAAGAAGCCAAGATCGAGCATTTCACCTGGCACTGCCTTCGTCACACGTTCATAACCCGTCTTGTGCAGGCTGGCGTTGACTTACGCACTGTTCAGTATCTTGCAGGTCATCAAAGTTTGGCGATGACCGGGCGTTACTCTCACTTCGCTCCCGGACTGAACCAAGCTGCTGTCAGGCGACTCGATCAAGTTGTTTCAATTGAATCTGTCTAATACGCTAAGCGCGTAGGTACGTCTTCTTTGCCCGCGGCGAATGAGACATTGACCCGAGTGGCTGATGGAAGTCACCGGCCTCGTGCCGAACATAGTACACGCACAGCACACGATTTCAGGGGCAGTTTGAGGGGGATAGCCCTTGAGCGTCACTGAAGCTGCATGAATGGCCTGCCGGCTGAATCGTGCTTGCAGAAACGCCAGTCATTTTTTGATAACCTCCGATAGGCGCTGCAGACTCCTGAATGAAAATTTAAGAGCCTAGCCATATTCACGGGTCGATGAGTGACTCCGCGATTTG